>JBBDIC010000115.1:0-5303 GCA_040880625.1 Dehalococcoidia bacterium
GCATTGCCGCTGCCGACCTGCCCCCGGACACTGAGGGCGCACCCCACGAACCCGCACACGCGAGGGCTGCCCATGCGCCTGCCGGCGCCCGTCCTGCTCCTGCTGATCGTCGCCGCGTTCTGCGTCCTCGTCGGGCTCGGCGTGTGGCAGGTGCAGCGCAACGAGTGGAAGCAGGACCTCGTCGCGCGCAGCGACGAGCGCACGGACGCTGCCCCCATGCTCGTCACCAGCGTCGAGGGCGGAGAGGCGGCGGACGCGGAGGCGATGGACTTCCGGCGCGTCATCCTCGAGGGCGAGTGGGCCGCGGGCGACGTCATGTTCGTGACGAACCGCATCCGCCACTCCACGCGCGGCGAGGAGATCGTGGCGCCGCTGCGGCCCGCCGGCGGCGGCCCGGCCGTGCTCGTGAACCTCGGCTGGATCCCGCTCGGCGCCCGCGACGACGTGGTCCCGGGACTCCTCGACGCGCCCGCGGTCGTCGAGGGCCTCGCGCGCGATCCCGGCGAGCGCAGCGCGCGCACTATCCCGGACGGCGCGTGGACGGGACTCTCGCCGGCCTCGATGGGCGAGGCGCTCGGCTATCCGGTGGCGGACTGGTTCGTCTTCGCCGGGCCGGAGCGCGAGGGGCAGGGCGCGCTGGGCGATGCGCTGCCGATCCAGGGCTGGCAGCGCTTCACGAACACCACGCCGCACATCGAGTACGCGCTGACGTGGTTCGGCCTCGCGCTCGCGCTCGTGGCGGTCGCCGTCGTGCGCCTCATGGTCGAGCCGCGCCGGCGGGCACGGGACTCGACGCCCGCGACGGGCGCCGAGGACGACGGGGGCGGCGACGGCTAGGCGCGCCGCAACTGCTCGGCGTGCTCCTGGAGGTGGTGCGCCGCGTTCGCGAGCAGGCCCTCGATGTTCTTGGGGAACGTGTCGGTCGGCGGCTCGGCGGCCTTCGTCAGGTCGCGGTCTTCGACGTAGCGGTAGGTCTTGTCGGCGATGGCGGACGCTACCTCAAGGCGCGTCAGCGCGTCCGCCGAGGAGGCGATCTCCTGCCGCTCGAACTCGGCCTTCTTGCCCTGCATCGCCTCGGACACCTTGTTGGCGAAGTAGACCTCCGCGCCGACCACATGCTCCGCGATCTGCTTCGGCGTCCACTCCTCGCCGCCGGGCGCCTGCTCCCACTTTCCGTCCGCGCCCTGGAGCGCCTCGCGCAGCCCCGCGCGGTTCTGGCTGATCTGGTTCCGCAGTTCTTCGGCCGAGGCCATGCTGTTCTCCCTGCCGCATCACGTAACGAATCGAGTCCGTACTCTATCCCGCGGCGCAACCCCTCCGACGGAACGCCGGGCCGCGGCGGGCTCGCTGGGGGCTGTCCTCGCCCTCGGGTACGATGGCTCCTCGTCACATTCCACCGGCCGACCAGCCACCAGCCGACCAGCCCGAACGAGCGAGGCGCATGGACGCACCGACCCCCACCACACGCGATGTCCTGACGCAGGACGAGGCCGCCGAGCGCGCCGCGCGCGTCTCACAGCCGGAGTACTGGCTGGCACTGGACCTGCAGGCGAAGGCGGAGCGCTACCGCGGCGACCTGAACGTCACGTTCCACCTCGCAGACGGCGGGACCACGTTCCTGGACTTCACCGGCGCGCGCATCGAGCGGCTGGAGGTGAACGGCGACACCATCGATGCGCCTCGCTGGACGGGCTACCGGCTGCACGTGGACGGGCTCGTGGCCGGCGAGAACACGGTGCGGGTGGTGTACGAGAACGAGTACAACCACGGCGGCGACGGCTTCCACCAGTTCGTGGACCCGGAGGACGGCGAGGAGTACCTCTACACGAACCTGGAGCCGTACAACGCCCACTGGCTGTTCCCGTGCTTCGACCAGCCGGACATCAAGGGCCGCTACTCGCTCTCGGTGACCGCGCCGGCGGAGTGGAAACTGATCGCCAACGGCCGCGAGGACTCAGCTGAGACGCTGGAGGACGGCCGCAAGCGCGTTCAGTTCGCCCGCACGAAGACGTTCTCCACTTACCTGTTCGCCCTCATCGCCGGCCCGTACGAGGTCTTCCGAGCGGTCTGGGAGGACATCCCGCTGGGGTTCTACGCGCGCAAGTCGCTCGCCCCGTTCGTGGACCAGGAGGAACTCTTCCAGGTCACGGAGCAGGGGATGGACTTCTACTCCCGCTTCTTCGACTACGTGTACCCGTTCGAGAAGTACGACCAGGTCTTCGTGCCGGAGTTCAACGCCGGCGCCATGGAGAACGTGGCCGCCGTGACGCACACGGAGCACCTCGTCTACCGCGACCCGCCCACGGACAACGACCGCCTGGAGCGCGCCGAGATCATCCTGCACGAGATGGCGCACATGTGGTTCGGCAACCTGGTCACCATGCGCTGGTGGAACGACCTGTGGCTGAACGAGTCGTTCGCCACGTACATGTCCTACCTGGCGCTGGTGGAGTCCACGCGCTTCAAGAGCGCCTGGCAGGTCTTCAACGCTGGCATGAAGAACTGGGCCTACACGGAGGACCAGCGCGTCACCACGCACCCGATCTCCGGCGTCGTACGCGACACGGACGAGACATTCCTGAACTTCGATGGCATCACGTACGGCAAGGGCGCCTCCGTCATCAAGCAACTCGTCGCCGCCATCGGCATCGAGGGCTTCCGGGACGGCATGCGCCACTACTTCCGCGAGCACGACTACGGCAACACGACGCTCTCCGACTGGTTGGACTCGCTGGGCGAGGGCGCGAAGCGCGACCTGCACCCGTGGGCCGAGGCGTGGCTCGAGACGGCCTCCCTGAACACGATCGCCGCGACGGTGGAGACGGACGGCGACCGCATCGCCCACCTCCGGCTGGAGCAGACCGCCCCCGCCGGCCACCCGACACTCCGCCCGCACACGCTCGACATCGCGCTCGTGCGCAACGAGGGCGGCACGGTGCACATCGACGCCGTCGCCGCGCAGATCGACGGCGCGACGGTCAGCGTCGAGGAGGCGGCCGGCAAGCCGGCGCCGCACCTGACGTTCCCGAACTACCGCGACCACGGCTTCGTGAAGGTCGCCCTGGACGAGCCCTCCATCGACTTCGTGCGGGAGCACCTGGCGGACATCGACGATCCGCTGCTGCGGATGCTGATCTGGCAGACGCTGTGGACCATGGTGCGCGACCAGCAATTGAAGTCCACGGACTTCCTGGACCTGGCGATGCCGAAGGTGGCGGCCGAGCGCGACAAGAACCTCGTCGAGTCGATCCTGACGAGGATGACCGCGGCCGTGAGCCGCTACGTCCCGGAACAGCAGAAGGCCGCGGCCGCGCACCGTCTCTTCCAGGCCGCATGGACGGCCGCCGAGGAGGTGGACGACCCGGACCTGAAGATCATCTGGGGCCGCACGATCTTCTCGGTCGCCCTCAACCCGGACGACGTGACGCACGCGTGCGCCCTCGCGGACGGGGAGCGCGCCATCGACGGGCTCACGGTGGACCAGGACATGCGCTGGAGCGCCGCCGCCTCGGCGGTCTCACATGGCCTCGAGGGCGCGTGGGAGCGCGTGGAGCGCGAGCGCGAGCGCGACAAGTCGGACCGCGGGCAGCGCGCCTACCTGCGCTGCCAGATCGCGCGGCCGGACGCGGACGTGAAGCAGGACGCGTGGGAGAAGTTCCGCGACGAGAAAGGCTACGGATCGCTCCACCTGACCGCCGCCGCCATGGGCGGCTTCCACTGGTGGACGCAGGCCTCGATGCTCGAGCCGTACGTCGAGCGCTACTTCGAGCGCCTGCCGGAGGTCTTCGAGCACCGCGACAACGAGTTCGCACAGCGCTTCTTCAACAACCTGTGGCCCGGCTACCGCGTAGAAGGCGCCCTGCTGGAGCGCGCCCAGCGCGTCCTGGCGGAGCACGGTGAGCGCATCCCCACGCTGCGCCGCCAACTGCTGGAGGCAACGGACGACCTGCAGCGCGCCCTGCGCTGCCGCGAGTTCGCGGCCTCGTAGGCGTGGCCAGCGCGGACACCGTCGCGGAGCCGCCGTCGGAGGAACCACCCGAGCCGGCGCGCGTCCTCGGCGTCTCCACGCAGGGGCGGGTGTTCTTCGGCTGGTACCTCGTGGGGGCCGGGTCGGTCATCCAGTTGCTCGTGGGAGCGCTGATGAACCAGGCCTTCGGCGCCTACGCCGCCGCGCTGGAGGGCCAGTTCGGCTGGAGCCGCGCCGCCATCTCCACCGGATTCTCGCTCTCGCGGATGGAGTCCGGGATCCTCGGGCCGTTCCAGGGCTATCTGATCGACCGCTTCGGGCCGAAGACGATCATGCGCGTGGGTCTGGTGCTGTTCGCGCTCGGCTTCGTGCTGTTCAGCCAGCTGAACTCGCTGCTCACGTTCTACGCCTTCTTCGCGATCATGGCGGTCGGCTCCAGCCTCGGCGGGTTCATGTCGATCACGGTCGCCGTCGTGAACTGGTTCGACCGAGCGCGGTCGAGGGCGCTCGGCATCTCCCAGGTGGGGTTCGCCGTCGGCGGCCTCTGCGCGCCCCTCGTGATCCTGTCGATCAGCGGGATCGGCTGGCGCGAGACAGCGCTGGCGTCCGGCGTGCTGGTAGCCGTCATCGGCCTGCCGCTCACGTCGTTCATGATCCGCCGGCCGGAGGAGGTGGGCCTGCACGTGGACGGCGTCACGCCGGAGCGCGCCGCCGCCCGCCGCGAGGAGGACCGCCTGGCCCACCGCCGCGTGCAGAGCACCGGCGTGGACTTCACCGCGCGACAGGCCATGCGCACGCTGTCCTTCTGGACGATCTCACTCGGGCACGCCTCGGCGCTGTTCGTGGTGAGCGCGGTGATGGTGCACCTGTTCCTGCACCTGACGGACTCGCTGGGCTACAGCAACGCGGAGGCGGCCGGGTTCATCGGCCTGATGACGGCGTCCCAGGTGATCGGCCAGGTGGCGGGGGCGTCGCTGGGCGACTTCGTCAGCAAGCGCGTGCTGGTGGTGGCCTGCATGATCATGCACGCGGCCGGCCTGCTGCTCGTCGCGCACGTGGGCAGCGTGGCGGCCGTCGCCGGCTTCGCCGTCCTCCACGGCCTCGCGTGGGGCACCCGAGGGCCGTTGATGCAGGCGATGCGCGCCGACTACTTCGGGCGCGCGTCCTTCGGCGTGATCATGGGCTTTTCGAGCGCCATCATCATGATCGGCACCATGTCCGGGCCGATCATCGCCGGCGTCCTGTACGACCGGACGCAGTCCTACGAGTTGGGCTTCACGATCATCGCCGCGATCGCGGCGGCCGGCTCGGTCTTCTTCATGATCTCGCGCCGCCC
>JBBDIC010000115.1:5403-11193 GCA_040880625.1 Dehalococcoidia bacterium
GTCAGGCGGATCGGCCTGACCTGCTTCACGCTCAGGAGCAGCGCTTGCGCGATCTGCTCGTCCGTGAGGCCCTCGTGGACCCATTCCAGGATCCTCACCCGCTCGGCGTACGACGGTTCCATGCACATCCTCAAACGAAACGAGTCGCGGCCGCGCGCGACTCCCCTTGCTATATGAAACGGGCTCCGCCGCACGGCGGAGCCCCGTCCTTGCGGTCCGGCGGCCCCCGCTACGTCTCCAGCAACTGTCGGAGTACGTATTGCAGGATACCCCCATGGCGGTAGTACTCGACCTCAACCTGCGTATCAATGCGACAGCGCACCTCGAATTGCCGGTCTTCGCCCTCGTCGCTCAGGGCGCGCACGGTCAGCATCTGGCGCGGCTGGAGGCCTGCCTCGATGCCCACGATGTCGAAGCGCTCGCGGCCGGTCAGTCCCAGCGTGGCCGCGGACTCGCCCGGGGCGAACTCCAGCGGCAGCACGCCCATCTGCACCAGGTTGCTGCGGTGGATGCGCTCGAACGACTGCGCCATCACGGCCCGCACGCCCTGTAGCGCCACGCCCTTCGCCGCCCAGTCGCGCGAGGATCCCGAGCCGTACTCGCGGCCGGCGAGGATCACCAGGGGCACGCCCTCCTCGCGGTAGCGCTCCGCGGCGTCCCAGATGGACATCGCCTCGCCGTCCGGCAGGTGGCTCGTGTGGCCGCCGTCGCGGTCCGCCAGCGCGTTCTTCAGCCGCACGTTGGCGAACGTGCCGCGCATCATCACTTCGTGGTTGCCGCGCCGCGAGCCGTACTGGTTGAAGTCCTCCGGCGCCACCTCGTGGTCCGTGAGGTACTCCGCCGCCGGCGACGACTTCGCGATCGCGCCCGCCGGCGAGATGTGGTCCGTGGTCACGGAGTCGCCGAGGACGGCCAGTGCCCGCGCCTCCAGGATGTCCATCACCGGGCGCGGCTGGCGCGGCAGGTCCTCGAAGAACGGGGGGCGACGGACATAGGTGGACTGCGGGTCCCACTCGAAGCGGGCGCCCGTGGGGGCGGGCAGCGCGCGCCAGCGCTCGTCGCCGTGGAAGACGTCCGAGTACTGCGTCTGGAACATCTCCCGCCGCACGGAGGCCTGCACGGCCGTCGCGATCTCCTGCTGGCTCGGCCAGATGTCCCGCAGGTACACGGGCCCGTCCGTCCCCTGCCCCAGCGGCTCGCCGTACAGGTCGATGTCCGTGGTCCCCGCCAGCGCGTACGCCACGACGAGCGGCGGCGAGGCGAGGTAGTTGGAGCGCACCTTGTTGTGGACGCGCGCCTCGAAGTTGCGGTTGCCGGACAGCACGGCCGCCACGGCCAGGTTGCCCTGGTCCACGGCCGCCTCCACCGGCGGCGGCAGCGGCCCGGAGTTGCCGATGCACGTCGTGCACCCGTAGCCCACGAGTTCGAACCCGAGTTCGTCGAGGTACGTGTTCAGCCCCGCGTCCGCGAGGTAGTCCGTAACCACCTTGGAGCCCGGTGCCAGGCTGGTCTTCACCCACGGCCGCGTCGTCAGGCCCTTCTCGACGGCCTTCTTCGCCAGGATGCCCGCGCCGATCATGACCTCCGGGTTGGACGTGTTCGTGCAGGAGGTGATCGCCGCGATGACCACCGAGCCGTTCTGCACCGCGTACGTGGAGCCCTCGTCGTGGACCTCGATCGGGTCGGCAGCGGCGCCCTGTTCCACCCAGGACGCGATCTCCGCGGCCGCGGCGGCCTTCGCCCCCGACAGCGCGATGCGGTCCTGCGGCCGCTTCGGACCGGCGATGCTCGGCTCGATGGTCGCGAGGTCAAGTTCGACGACCTCGGAGTACGTCGGGTCAGGCGTCTCGTCCGTGCGGAAGAGGCGCTGCGCGCGGCAGTACGCCTCCACGCGCGCGACGATCGCCTCGTCGCGGCTGGTGGCGCGCAGGTAGTTCAGCGTCTCTGCATCGACGGGGAAGAACCCGACCGTGGCGCCGTACTCCGGGCACATGTTCGCGATGGTCGCGCGTGCCGCCAGCGGCAGGTTGGACAGCCCGCGTCCGAAGAACTCCACGAACTTGCCGACGACGTTCATCGAGCGCAGCAGTTCCGTCACGCGCAGCACGAGGTCCGTGCCCGTGGCCCCCTCGGGCAGCGCGCCCGTCAGGCGGACGCCCACCACCTGCGGGATCAGCATCGCCGTCGGCTCGCCAAGCATTGCGGCCTCCGCCTCGATCCCGCCGACGCCCCACCCGACGATGCCGAGGCCGTTGATCATGGTGGTGTGCGAGTCCGTGCCCACCAGCGTGTCCGGGTAGGCCACGCCGTCTTGCTCCCAGACCACCTGGCCCAGGTACTCCAGGTTCACCTGGTGCACGATGCCCGTGCCCGGCGGCACCACGCGGAACGTCTGGAACGCCTGCTGCGCCCACTTCAGGAGGAGGTAGCGCTCGCTGTTACGCTCGTACTCCTTCTCCACGTTCATCGCGAAGGCGAAGTCCGTGCCGAACACGTCCACCTGCACCGAGTGGTCGATCACGAGGTCCACGGGCTGCAGCGGCTCGATCTTCGAGGCGTCGCCGCCCATCTCCGCCATGGCGTCACGCATCGCGGCCAGGTCCACCACGCACGGCACGCCGGTGAAGTCCTGCAGCACGACCCGGCCGGGCCGGAACGCGATCTCCGCGTCCAGGCCGGCGGAGGCCTCCCACCTCGCCACCGCCTCGATCTGGGCCCGGTCCACGCTGACACCGTCCTCGTAGCGGAGGAGGTTCTCCAGCAGGATGCGGTGCGTGAACGGCAGCCGGTCCAGGTCCACGCCCAGCGCCTTCGCCGTCTGCTCGATGCGGAAGTACGCGAGGCTCCGCCCCGCGACATCCAACGTCGCACGAGCGCCGAAACTGTCCATGGATTCAGGCATGCGGGTACCCCTTCTCTGACTGGGGTCCCACGGTGAGGCGCCGGGGAGCGTGGCTGCGCCGGGGCGATGCGCGACCTCAGGAGCGCCCGGCACCGCGATTCTATCGCGCTCACTCAACCTTGCAAAGCACCGCGGAGGCTACGAGGCGCTGATCGAGATCGTGCCCTCCATGCCGGCCTCGCGGTGGCCGGGGACGGTGCAGTAGAAGGCGTACTCGCCCGCCTCCGACGGCACGAACACCACGCGCTCCTCCGCACCCGCCGCCAGGCGCACATGCACCGTGGAGTCGCCCACGTCCTCCTCGGACGTCGCGCCCGAGGGCTCACCGGCCGACGACGGCGTGAGCGAGTCCACCGGCATCGCGTCCACGTTGAACGTGTGCTCGGACTCCCCCGTGTTCTTGAGGTGGACCGTCACCTCCTCGCCGGCCGTCCCGTCGATCTCCTTCAACAGGTAGTCCACGTCCACCATCTCCAGGTCGGCCTCGGACGACGGCGCCACCGGGTCACGGGCGCCCTCGTCCAGCACGCCGTCACTGTCGGCGGACTCCTGGTTGCACGCACCCAGCACCAGCGCGAGCGCCGCGAGCGCGCCCGCGCCGCCGGCGGCACGGCGGAGCCGTCGCGTCGCCCTCGGCGGTGGTGCGGCGCTCGATGCGCGGATCGAAGTGGCGGGGGTCGTCTGGTCGTGCACGGGGGCGTCCTCTCACGCGCGTCGCGAAACGCTGCATCCAGCGTCTCAGAGCGCCGTGCGCCGCCGCATGCAAAAGCCGCAACAATCCGCACACGAAGGGGCCCCGGCTCTCGCCGAGGCCCCCACGTCGCCGGCCCGCCTACCGCCTGAGGGGCCGGGCGACCTGGATCGAACCCCTCGCCGCGCACGGAGGGTCGAGGGGAGGACGTGCCGCGGGCAGCGCCTCGGTCGTGGGTGCGTGTGAGTGAACCGCCGCCACAGCCAGGAGGGTGCTCCCGGCGCCTGCCCAGGCACCCCCACCATACGACGCCGACGCCAGCCCTCGAGGCCCCGCGTTGGGGCCGCATCGCGGCCTCCATCACGGCCCGGCGCCGAGGCGCGCGGTTGTTCGCAGGGGGAGACTGCCGCTAACATGAAGTCTGCTGGACGGCCCTGCGCGGGCGGTTAGCTCAGTTGGTACGAGCGCCTGCTTCACACGCAGGAGGTCACTGGTTCGAGTCCAGTACCGCCCACCAGCGAGCCGCCCGAACCGACGGAGCCGAAGTGGCGGAATTGGCAGACGCGCTACGTTCAGGGCGTAGTGGGCTTACGCCCGTGTGAGTTCAAGTCTCACCTTCGGCACCATTCTCCGGTCGGTCCAGGTTTCAGTCGTGCGCTCGTAGCTCAGGGGATAGAGCGCTGCCCTGCGGAGGCAGAGGTCGCAGGTTCGAATCCTGCCGGGCGCACCATTCGCACGACCCTCGGACGGCGCCGGCTCGCACCTCGTTGCGACGAGGTGCGACCGCAAGCAAGAGACGGCCGAACGGCCGTCTCTGTCGTTGTGCGTGCTCTGGTCGGACGGGTGGGCCGCTAGCCGACGCGCAGGCCCTCGAGGATCGCCACCAGGGCGTCGCCGACACGACGACGCTCGGCCGGGGCGTCCGAGGCGGAGGCGATCATCTGCGACGCCTCGTTGGCCACGCCGCGCAGCAGGTGCGCGAGTTCGTCCGAGGGGAGCGCGGCGGCGATCACGCCCTCCTCCTGCAGGAAGGCCAGCGCGCCCTGCAGCATGTCCAGCGAGTAGTCCAGTTCGCGCCAGCGCTCCCAGCCGAGCACGGCGGGCGCGTCGATGAGCGTGATGCGCTGGATCGTCGGGTCCATCGAGTGGTTCAGGTACTCGTCGAAGCCGGCGCGGAAGCGGTCCCACGGCTCGGTGGCCATGCTGGACGCGCCGCGGATGCCCACGCGCGCCTCCTCCTGGATGTCGATGAACACGGCCTCGAAGAGGTCCTGCTTGTCGCGGAAGTGGTGGTACAGCGCGCCGCGCGTGACGCCGGCCTGCTGCACGACCTCCTCCGTGGAGGTGCTGGCGTAGCCGCGTTCGGCGAACAACTGGCGCGCGACGCGGATCAGCGCCGCACGCGTGCGGTCAGACTGCTCCGCCTTGCGGTTGCGGATGTCGATGCCGTCAGTGGTGGTCATGCGGCCGTCCCGTCCGGCCTCACCCTACGACACTGACAGCCAGAGCGGGAGGGCGCGCCACTCACGAGGCGTGCGCATCCGCCGCCGTCCGGACGGCCTCGCGGTCGCCCTCGATGTCGGCGGGGACCCAGGACTGCGCCCACGCGGAGAGCGCCTCGATGACGGGGGCGAGTTCGCGGCCCTTCTCGGTCAGGCGGTACTCCACGCGGCCGGGCGCATCGTCGTGGACGCTGCGCTCGATGAGCGCCTCGCCGGCGAGTTCCTTCAGGCGTTCGGAGAGCAGCCGGTCGCTCAGGCCGGGCACGGTGGCCGCGATGTCCGAGAAGCGCGTGTGGCCGGCGAGCATGGCGCGGATGATCGCGCCCGTCCAGCGACGGCCGACGAGTTCCACGGCGTGGTGGAACCGGGGACAGAAGGGGCTCAGCGCCTCCGGCGCTTCACGGACACTCATCCCCTCCATGGTACGCCCGTTGCTTACATATTGTGAGCCGCCTCGACTCGGAGGGCCGCCGGTCAGCCCCAGCGCGTCAGCCTCGACGCGTCATCACGGCGTAGGAGGCCAGCCACGAGGCGACAGCCCAGGCCGCGAGGATCAGCCATGAGGGCCACATGGCGCCCTCCACCAACCCGTCCGTGAGCGTGGAACGCATGACGATGGCGGAATGCTCCAGGGGCAGCACGCTGTGCAGGGCCGCCAGCCAGCCCGGGAGGCGGTCCGAGGGGAAGTTGATCGG
>JBBDIC010000115.1:11293-13784 GCA_040880625.1 Dehalococcoidia bacterium
CCCGCGAAGTACATGGCCATGCGCGGCACGGGGAGCGAGAAGAGGAAGTCGTAGGTGTGCTCCAACTTCTGGCCCGCCACCTGCTGGGGGATCATGACCAGGCCCAGCGTGATCAGCGGCATCACCGCCCCACCCGTAGCCAGGTAGGTCGCCTGCTGGACGGAGATGTCCTCGAACAGGAAACCAAACCCGATGACGATGCCGCCGCCGATGAACAACTGGACGGCCGCCAGGATCGGCAGAAAGAGCCGCAGGCTCAGGGCCTCCCACTTCACCATGAGCAGGTAGGAGCGCAGCCAGTGGCGCGGCCCGCGGCGGATCGCCAGCGGCATCGAGGCCTGCACGGGGACGCTAGCGATCGCCTGCACCGGCGGCCTCCATCTCCTCTGCGTCCACCAGGCGGACGTAGGTGTCCTCCAGCGTGACCGCGCCGATCTCGTACTCCTCCGCCACGCCGTCCCGTACCAGGCCGCCCACCCATTCAATCGCGTCGGCCGCCGCCTCCTCACGTAGGGGTACGAGGAGACGGCGGCCGGCGCGCACCGGGTCGCCCGCAAACGGCGGCAGCAGGGGGTCTGCCGCACCGGGCTCCAGGACTATCTCGAGGCGCAGGCGGCCGCGGTCCGCGCTCTTCAACGCGGCCGGGGTGCCCTGCGCCAGGACGCGGCCGTGGTCCACCACCGCCAGGCGGTCCACGGCGCGCTCGGCCTCCATGACGTTGTGGGTGACGAGGAGCACCGCAGACCCCTGCGCCGCCAGCGCGCGGATCTCGCGCCACAGCAGCCGCCGGCGCACCGGGTCCACGTCGTTGGTCGGTTCATCAAGGATCACCAGGGGGCGGGGCCAGGCGGCCGTCATGACGAAGCCCACCAGGCGCTTCACGCCGCCGGAGAGGTTGGCGCCCATCTGGCGCTCCCAGTCCATGAGGTGCAGCGACTCGAAGAGGCGGCCGACGCGGTCGCGGACCTCGCGGGCGCTGCCGCCGCGCATGCGACCGATCAGTTCCGCCGCCTCGCGGGCCCGCAGCGACTCGATGGGCAACTGCGCCTGCGGCAGGTAGGCGCACAACTCGCGCGCGCCGGCCGGGTCCGCCACCAGGTCCACCCCGCCGAGGTGGATCGTGCCGCTCGTGGGCGCCAGCAGGCCGACGATCTGGCTCACCAGCGTGGTCTTGCCCGCGCCGTTGGGGCCCAGCAGCCCGAACACCTCGCCGGCCTCCACGCGCAGGTCGATGCCGTCATTCGCGCGGACGCCACCGGAGTAGACCTTCGTGACGCCCTCGACCACGAGCGCCGAGGTCAACCGATGTTCCCGAGGGAGCGCCGGTGCTGCCGCTGTCGCGCGTCGAACTCTTCCTGCGCCTCGCGACGCGTGGGCGCCACGACGCTCGATCGGATGATGTCGTTGAAGTATCGGTCGAATCGCATGGCAGTGGCCTCCGTCGCTGTCGTTGTGGTGTCACTATGGCGTCATATTGCACCGATGTCAAGGGCTTCCGTTCCGACTCCGGCCCCTTCCTCCTTCACGGGGGAAGGCTGGGATGGGGGTGATCTCCCGCGTGCGTTAGCATGCGGGCGCCGCTGGAAGGACCTCGATGACCGCCCTGCCCGACCACCGCCCCGCGCAGCCGCTCGCGCCCGACCAGATCGAGGCGCTGCGCGCGTGGCCGACGCCCGCGATCGCCAACGCCATCGAGACGTTCGCCGTCCGGTCGAGGGCGACCGGGTTCATGTCGGCGAAGGTCGCCGGGCGCTTCCCGGAACTGGGCGTGATGGCCGGCTACGCCGTCACCGCCCGCATCCGCGCGAGCATCCCGCCGGAGGACGACCCCGAGACCGTGCCGCGCGAGGCGTGGGTGGACCACCTGCTGACCGTGCCCGCGCCCCGCATCGTCGTCATCCAGGACATGGACCAGCCGCCGGTCGGCTCCTACTGGGGCGAGGTGAACGCGACGCGCCATCAGGCGATGGGCTGCCTGGGCGTCATCACGGACGGCGGCGTGCGCGACCTGGACGAGATGCGCTCGATGGGATTCAACGCGCTCTCGGCGGCCGTGCTCGTTTCGCACGCGTACGTCCACATGGTGGACGTGGGCGGCCCGGTCACCGTCGGCGGGCTCACGGTACACAGCGGCGACCTGCTGGCCGCCGATCAGCACGGCGCGATCCACATCCCGCACGACATTGCGCCGGAGGTCGCCGCCGCGGCGAAGCGCGTGGAGGACGAGGAGCGCGCGATCATCGCCTTCTATCGACGCCCCGAGTACCGCCCCGGCGACCGCGACGGCGGCCGGTACCCGTAGCGCGGGCCCGACAGACGTGCGCGCCGTCCTCTGCCACGCCCCGGGCGACATCGACGACCTCCGCGTCGAGGAGGCGCCGTCGCCGCCGCTCGTCGACGGCCACGTGCGCATCGAGGTGTATGCGGCGGGCGTGAACTTCGCCGACCTCCTGCTGGTGCGCGGCGAGTACCAGGACAAGCCGCTGCACCC
>JBBDIC010000115.1:13884-15777 GCA_040880625.1 Dehalococcoidia bacterium
ATCGCCACCGCCTCGTCGCCCGAGAAACTGGAGGTCGCCCGCGAGCACGGCGCGGACTTTCTCGTGAACTACGCCACCGAGGACATCCGCGAGCGCGTGCTGGCGCTCACCGGCGGCGCGGACGTGGTGTTCGACCCGGTCGGTGGGGACGCCTTCGACGCGTCGCTGCGCTGCATCAAGCCCGGCGGGCGCATCCTGGTGATCGGCTTCGCCGGCGGCCGCGTGCCGCAGATCCCGGCGAACCACCTGCTGGTGAAGGACGCCTCCGCGCTCGGCCTCAGCCTCGGCCAGATGCGCCGCCACCGCCCGGAAGTCGTGCAGGCCGCGATGCGCGAGGCCATCGAGTGGCACGCGGCCGGCCTGGTGCGCCCGCACGTCTCGCAGGTCCTGCCGCTGGAGGACTTCGCGCAGGCGATGCGGCTGCTGGGCGACCGCCGCTCCACGGGCAAGGTGGTGCTGCGCGTACGCCCCGAGGACGGCGGGCGGCCGTGAGCGGCACGTCGATGCGCGTCGCCGTCATCGGTGCCGGGGCGGTCGGCTGCTACTACGGCGCACGCCTCGCGCAGGCGGGGCATGACGTGGCCTTCGTCATGCGCAGCGACCACGACACGGTCGCCGCGCGCGGCCTGGAGGTGCGCAGCAAGGACGGCGACTTCCGCCTCGACGCCCCGCACGTGCATCGAACCAGCGCCGAGGTCGGTCCGGTGGACTGGGTGCTGTGCGCGCTGAAGGCGACGGCGCTAGAGGACGCCCGCGCGCTGATCGTGCCTTGCGTGGGCGTGGACACGCGCATCCTCCTGCTCATGAACGGCCTGGGGCTGGAAGACCGCTTCGCCGAGTGGTTCGGACCGGAGCGCATCTTCGGCGGCCTCGCGTTCACGTGCATCAACCGCATCGAGCCGGGCGTGGTCCACCACATCGACTACGGCGCCGTAACGCTGGGCCACCACCTGGACGCCCCCGCCGAGGTCGAGCGCGCGATCACCCTCTGGGACGGCGCGACCGTGGAGGTACGCGGCACGCCCTCCCTGCTGGAGGCGCGCTGGCGCAAGTTGCTCTGGAACGTGCCGTTCAACGGCCTGGCGGTGACAGCGGGCGGCATCACCACGGACCGCATCATGGCCGACCCGGACCTCCGCGCCGCCGCGGACGCCGTGATGCACGAGGTGGTCGCCGCCGGCAACGCCGACCTCGAGGCCCACGGCGACGCGCACCGCCTGGACGCCGCCGCCGAGATCCCCTCGATGCTGCGCGCGACGGAGGCGATGGCGGCCTACCGGCCCAGCACGATGATCGATTATGTCGAGGGCCGCCCGCTGGAGGTGGACGCGATCTTCGCCGAGCCGCTGCGTCGAGCGCGCGCCCTCGGCGTGGCGACGCCGTACCTGGCGCTGCTCACCGCGCAGATGGGCGCCCTCGACCTCGCGCGGCGGGCTTCCGCCGTTCGCTAGGCTGTCAGGGCTGCCCTCGCCGCCGCCATGCGGACGGGGTGCGAAGGAGGACCCGATGGGATTCGCGCTCACCACCATGCAACTACGCAGCCCGGCGTTCATGCCGGGCGGCCCCATCCCGGCGAAGTACACCGGCGAGGGCGAGGACGTATCGCCGCCGCTCGAATGGTCGGACGCGCCGGAGGGGACGCGCGCCTTCGCGCTGATCTGCCACGACCCGGACGCGCCGCTGGTGTCGCCGGGTTCGTACGGCTTCGTGCACTGGGTGCTCTACAACATCCCCGCGGACGCGACGATGCTCGGCGAAGGCGCCAGCGCGCACACGAGCGGGCGGACGGACTTCGACCGCCAGCAGTACAACGGCCCCATGCCGCCGCCCGGCCACGGCCTGCACCACTACTTCTTCTGGCTCTTCGCCCTGGACCGCGAACTGGACCTGGAG
>JBBDIC010000116.1:0-12278 GCA_040880625.1 Dehalococcoidia bacterium
TCCCCCAGGGCGGGGATGGTCTTGAGTTCGGCGATGATGTCCTTGATCTGCTCTTCCTCGTCCGGGTTGCGCGGCTCGGCACCGAAGGAGATCTGGGTGTTGATGCCGGCGTACTTCTCGCGCATCTTCGCGGGCAGTTCGTCCCACGTGCCGATCACGCAGAACTCCTCCATCATGTCGTCCGTGATCAGGCCCACCATGTCGTCCCACTTGCCCTCGACGGACATGCGGTGCAGTTCGGCGGCCTCGTCCGCCCAGCCGTGGATCTTCATCACGCTGGAGTAGGAGCGCGTGGACGCATAGAACGAGATCTGGCGGCGGGAGCGCTCGCGCGCCTGCGCCACCTCCTCCTCCGTCCGGCCGGTGACGATGAAGCCGCCGCCGCGCACCTGCACCTTCGAGAGGTCCTTGCCGGCGCGGCGGGCGCCCTCGTGGACGGCGGGGATCAGGACTTCCTTGATGTACTTGAACGTGCTGAAGCCGTGGATGGCGATGCCGTCACAGACCTCGCCGGCGAGGCGGGCGTTGAACGGGTTGACGGCGGAGACGATCACCGGGATGTCCGGGTGCTCGATGGGGCCGGGGTTGAAGAAGGGGCTGGTGAGTTTGTACTGGTAGTACTCGCCCTCGTAGTTCGGCTTCGTGCCGTTCTGCCACGAGTCCCAGATCGCGCGCATGCAGCCGATGTAGTCCCGCAGGTGCGGCCCCGGCGGCGCCCACGGCACCGAGAAGCGCCGCTCGTTGTGGCCCTTCACCTGCGTCCCCAGGCCGAGCACGAACCGGCCGCCCGAGAAGTTCGACAGGTCCCACGCGATGTTCGCGGAGATGTGCGGCACGCGAGGGAACGCGATGGCCACCGAGGAGGCGAACGACATCCGCTGCGTGTGCTCGGCGACCAGCGTCAGCGGCAGGAACGGGTTGTGCGACGTCTCGCCCACGGAGATCGAGTCGTACCCGAGCGCCTCCAGTTTCCGGGCGCGCTCCGGGACGGTCTTCATGTCCGACCCGATCCCGGTCCCGACAGTCATCGGCATCTGGCAGTCCTTCCAGTCGATCCGGCGACGCGCGCGGATGTTAGCACCGCGAGGCGTGCGCTCGGCGTACCCGAGCCGCAAGCAGCCGTGACGCGAGCGGGTCAGGGAGGCGACGTTACGAGGGCTACTCGTGGCCCTCGAGGACGGCCCACACGGCCTCCTCGGTCTCGGGGGCGACGCGGCCCTCCCGCAGCAGGCGCACCATCAGGCGGCTGTCGTAGCCGCGCTCGATCATCGTGCCGCTGAGCGCCTCGATGCGTGCGTGCGCGCCCAGGCAGACGGCGAGGATGAGTTCCCACTCCAGCGGCGTGCAGAGGATGCCCGCGCCGTTGATGCGGACGCGCGCGTCCCACAGCGACGGGATGTCGCGCGGTGAGAGCGACTCGTAAGGGCCGTGAAAGATCGGGTCGCCGAAGACGAAGACCGGGACGCCGTGGCGCATGAAGTGCAGCCGGTTGGCCGCCAGGTGCGCTCCCTGGCCCCAGTCCGAGGGGATGCCCAGCATCTCGCCCAGCGCGATCAGCGCCGGCTCCGAGGTCATGAACTCCAGGTTGGGGGAGTGCGCCTCGATGCCCTGGAGGCGGATGGCGGTCGCACCGATGAGCGCCCAGGGGGCGTCCGAGGCGGCCTCCTCGATGACCCGGACGAGCGGGCCGAGGATCGCTTCCTGGTGCGACTCGGGGTCCCGACCCGGGTCGAACGTCACAACGTCGCTCCCCACCGGCGGGACGTCAGAAGGACGCCAATCCGAGGTGCATGTGGCAGGATTGATCGTCCCGAGCATACCGGCGGCGCCGGTTAGACGCTTGCGATCTCGTCAGACGCGGCGCACCATCCGCGCCATGCCGGAGCCGCCACCGACGGACCTCGTGATCCCCGCCCCCAACGACCACGTCCCGGTCCCCGGGCCGTTCGACGTGTCCCTGCGTCCGCTCCAGGAGGTGGACCTGCCGGACCTGATGCGCTGGCTCGCGGACGCCGAGGTGCGCGCGTTCTACGGCGACCCGCCGGCGAACATCGAGGAGGCGCGCCAGCACTACCTGGAGCCGGACGTGAACCCGTGCTGGCGGTTCGCCATCGAGTGGGCGGGCCGAAGCGTGGGCGAGATCCAGTACTACCACCCGTACGCGGGCAAGGAGTACGAGTGGGACGCGGGCATCGACGTCTTCATCGGCGAGCCGGACGCGCGCGGGCGCGGCGTGGGCGTGGAGGCGGTGCGCACGATGCTGCGCTACCTCTTCGAGGAGCGGCGCGTGCACCGCGTGATGATCGACCCGGAGGTCGGCAACGCTCGGGCGGTCCACGTGTACGAACGCGCCGGCTTCACGCGCGACGGGGTGCTGCGCCACCACGCCTTCGAGCACGGCGAGTACGTGGACACGCAGTTCATGACCATCCTGGAGGACGAGTGGCCGGCGGCGAAGGCTCGCTGGCTGGCGGAGCGCTCGTAAGATGCGCCGATGAGTGAGATCGAGGTCGAGATCCTGCGGTTCGCGTGGCAGGACGAGGCGGCGATGCTCGTGCGCCTGCTGGTGGCCGCGCTGGCGGGCGCCATCATCGGCTTCGAGCGCACGTACTCCGGCAAGCGCGCCGGCATCCGCACCGTGACGATGGTGAGCGTGGGTGCGGCGGTGTTCACGCTCGTCTCGATCTACGGGTTCGAGGTGCACGACCAGTCGCGCGTCGCCGCGCAGGTGGCCAGCGGCGTCGGGTTCCTGGGGGCGGGAGCGATCATCCGGCAGGGTGGCACCGTGCAGGGACTGACGACGGCTGCCGCGATCTGGGTGGCGGCGGCCCTTGGCCTCGCGGCCGGGGTGGGGCTCTACATCGTCGCGATCGCCGGCGCGCTCCTTGCGACCGCGGCGATGGGCCTGCTGCCGCACACCGTGCGCGTCGCGGGATCCGAGGACGCGGCCGGCTCGGACGACTCCGACTCGGACGACGACCTCGTCTAGCGGTGCCGCTTCTAGCGGGGGCCCCGGCCTCCAGACATAACCCGGGTCTCGCATTGCAGTCTCATTGCGACCGCACGAGGGGCGCCTGCCGGATCCGGCGCGCGGGCAAACGCATCACGGTGCGCGTCGTTCTTCTGGCAGGACTGGCTGCGGGGTCGCGCCATCCCCAGGAGGATGCATGCACGCGAAACCCGCACTGACGAAACCCTCGATGAAGGCCGTCGCCGCTGTGATCGCGGCCGGCGCGATGGCCCTGCTGCTGATCGCGCCCACCGGGGCGCAGGTAAACACCGCGCCCACCCCACAGAACGACGCCGCCAGCACCGTGGAGGACAACCCCCGCACCGTGCTGGTGCTCGAGAACGACACCGACCCGGAGATGAACCCGCTGCGAGTGATCTCGGTGAGCGCTCCCGCCCACGGGAGCGTGGTCATCAACGAGGACTCGAGCATCATCAACGGTGACACCGTCACCTATACGCCCGCCGCCAACTTCCACGGCACGGACACGTTCACTTACGTCGCCAGCGACGGCGCGCTGACCGCCAGCGCCACGGTCACCATGACCGTGACCCCCGTCAACGACGCCCCGGTGGCCGTGGACGACGTGGTGACGGTCACGGAGGACCAGGCGCAAGCCTTCAGCGTCGTGGCCAACGACTCCGACGTCGACGGCGACGCGCTGACAATCGTGGCGACCTCGGAGGCCGCGCACGGCACGGTGGCCGTGGGCACGGGCGGCACGATCGCCTACGCCCCGGACGCCGGGTACACCGGTCCGGACTCGTTCACCTACGTGATCTCGGACGGCAACGGCCTGACGAGCGCGGCGACGGTGAGCGTCACCGTGCAGGCGAAGCAGCCCGAGCAGCCCTCGAACGAGATCGCGGCGCGCGTGGCGGCGGCCTGCGAGGAGCACGGCGACCAGCCGCGCATCCGAGCGCTGTGCGGCCTCTACGCCGGCGGACGGCTGCCGTCGTTCGCCCACCAGGTGATCGGCTTCAACATCCTCCGCAAGGTGGAGACGACGTCCACGGTCCCCGTGGCGCAGACGAACAACGAGGTCCTGGCGGTCTGCAACACGGCCGGCACGAGCACGCTGCTGACCCGCCTGTGCGCGGTCTACCTGGACCCGACCACGCCGGACTGGCTGGAGCACAAGGTCGGCAAGTACATCCTGAAGATCGCTGGTATCGGTACCGCGTCGCTCTCGTTCGAGCGCGACCGGGACGACGACGATCAGAAGGACCGCGACCGTGACGATGCCCGTCAGCAGGTGATCGCGGAGCGCGACGACGACGACGATGACGACCGCAAGCGCGACAAGCGCGGGCGGGGTATCGGCATCGCCATCCAGGCTGCGGTGAACGCCGAGCGTGACCGTGATCACGACGACGACGACCGCAAGCGCGACAAGCAGCGCACAGAACGCACCGAGCGCACGCAGCAGTCCGTCACGATCGCCGGCAACGACGACCGCGACGATGACGACGACGACGACGACCGTGCGGAGCGCCGCGATCGGGACGACGACCGCGGCGACGGTGACCGCAAGCGCGGCGAGGGCCGCGGCAACGGTCGAGGGAACGGCCGCTAGCCGATCCGCCCTCGACCAGCGTCGGACAAACGGGACGCCCCGCCGGAAGGCGGGGCGTCCTGGCGTCGAGCGCCGGCGATCAGCGCCCGACGATGAGCCCGCTCGGCGGCGCCGCCCGGGCCGCCTGCGGAGCCTCCACGACGAGCGGCCGGCCATCGTCGGCGCTCGTCCAGCCGTCCGGATACGGGACGCGCGTGTCGCCCACGACCCAGTAGCCCAGTTGCACGCCGCCCAGGAGGCGCGCGTTCGTCGCGTGGAGGTCGCACAGCGCCACGCCGCCCTCGACGTGCTGCCAGGCGGCGGAGCCGCTGCACACGCCGTTGCTGCTCGCGCAGCAGTCGTCGCCGCCGGCGACGGTCTGGCCGCAGGTGAGGGCGTCGTCGGTCATGCGTCCTCCGGTGGGCGGAACATCGAGGGGCGGAGGCGATCCTGCACCCCTCGATGCCGCTCGATGTGCGGCGCTAGCGGTTGACGCCCGGTGCGCCGTCGTCCAGCCAGACGGTGCGGGCCTGGTCGCTGGCGTAGCACACGTACGAGCCGGTCAGGCCGTGCGGCCTGAAGTTCAGCATGTAGTTGTGCCACGACGTCCGGATCAAGGGCTCCGGGAACCACGCCTGGTAGACCTTGTCGTGGATGCGGTCCGAGATGTCCATCCAGATCTGCTTCTGGGCGTCCGGATCCACTTCCGTCCGCTGGTTCACCAGCATGGTATCCAGGTCCGGATCCACGATGGAGCCGTAGTTCAGGCTGCCTTCCGAGTGGAAGAACGGGTAGATCCACTGGTCCATGGAGTAGCCGGGCGGCCCCCAGAGGAAGCCCACCATCTCCTCGAAGTTGCGGCTGGACATGACGGTGACGTGCGTCGGGTTGTCGATCTCGCGGAAGGTGATCTCCACCTCCGGGAGGTTCTGGTTGATGCCCGGCACCACCAACTGCGCCAGTTCCGTCCGGTAGTAGAACGACGGCATCTCCGCACGCAGCGGCTCAGAGGCGGAGTAGCCCACCGCCTGCATCAGCTTGGACGCCTCCTGCGGGTTGAACTTGTAGTACGGGCCGTTCATCGCGGCCGTGGGGTACTCGTCCAGCATGAAGGCCCACGGCATGGGCGAGTTGGAGTACGCGCCCTCCGCGTTCTGGTTGTCCCCGCCGTTGCGGGCCAGGTCGTACTCGTCGCGGTCGAAGGCCAGCGACATCGCCCGCCGGACGCGGTCGTCTTGGTAGATCGGGTTCTTCATCTGGAACTGGAAGCCGTTGACGTTGGCGCCTCGGGACCGCGAAGTCGTGGAGCCGACCATCGTGTCCTGGTTCTCCTGCAGCAGCGCCTCAAGGTCGTCCGCGTCGCGGGCCTCGTAGTGGTAGTAGTTGTCCGTGGTGAACCCGGCGCGCGCCGCGTTCGTGTCGCTCTGGACGTACGCTTCGATGCGGTCCAGGTAGGGCAGGCCCTCCTCGAAGTACTCCGGGTTGCGGACGAAGGAGGAGCGCTCGCGCTGGGTCCATTGCTCCTGGATGAACGGGCCGGTGCCCACGGAGATTTCCTGCCGCCGCTCCTCGTCATCCACGAGTTCCGCCGGGTAGATGTAGGACCACGCGCCGATGTTGAGCGGGAAGTCGCCCAGCGGCTGGTTCAGGTTGAACACCACGGTGTGGTCGTCCGGGGCGTCCATGCTGGTGACTGCCGAGAACACGTCCTTCTGGCTGCCGGCGGAGTACATCTCCACGGTCTTGATGACGTCGTCCGCCGTGAACTCGCGGCCGTCCACCGGGGCCTTGTTGTGGAACTTCACGCCCTTGCGCAGGTTGAAGACGAACGTCTGCCCGCCGTCCGTGGTCTCCCAGTTCTCCGCCAGGTCGCCCTCGAGTTCCACGCGGTACGGGTCCGCCAGCGCTCCCACCTTCGCGCGCGTGAGTTTGTTGGAGGTGTAGGAGAGCGTGTGGTAGATGGTGCAGGAGAGCGTGCGCGCCAGGTCCATCCGGGGCGGGTCCAGGTAGCGCATGTGCAGCGTGCCGCCGTACTTGGCGTTGGCCGCGGGGTTCTGCTCTGCCGCCGAGGGCGGGGGCGGGCCGTCGTACAGGCCCGGCGCGATGCGCACCTGGTCCGCCGCGACGGCGGTCGCGTTGGGGTCGGCGGTCGCGGCCGCCGTGGCGTCCAGGGTCTGCCCCGCGCCGGCGCCCACGCCGCCGCCGCCGTCGCCGCCGCCGGGTGTCTCGCTGTCACCGCCGCAGCCGATCAGCGCCGCGCCGGCCAGGCCGCTCAGTCCCAGCCCCGCGCCACGGATCACCGTCCGCCGTCCGAGGCGCTCCCGAGTCCAGTAGTTCGAGTCCATTCCGGGTCCCTCCAGTTCGCTTCACGGTGTCCGTGGGTCCCCACGGTCCACCTGCCGCGGGCGTCCACTTGCAGCGGGACGATAATGTGCGTGATGCAACATGGCAACTGTGATGACACGCGTCATCTCCGCCCGAGTGCGGGCGTCCGAGGGAACAGCGATGGAAGTCACGATTCTGGCGAACCAACGCCGCCCGGGCGTCGGCCGCCGGCCGGTCAGCGAGAACCGCCGCGCGTGGCTCCCGCAGCAGGCGCGCTTCTGCCCGGTGCTGGAGGACGCCAGCCGCAGCGGCTACCTCGTCTATCCGCCGCTGGCGCCGGACGAGGCGTTCCAGGTGCGCCTGCTGCCGCAGGGCATCTTCCGGCTCAGCCTGCTGGCCGACCCCGGCGGCAGCGCCGGCCTGCGCCCGCTGTTCGTCATGGATGTCACCCCGTCCGCCGGCACCGGCGGCGTGGACGCCTACGACCTGCGCTTTACCGAGGAGGGCTCCGGCCTCGATGCCGCGTCCGCGCAGGAGATCGTGGACACAATGGTCACGAACGTGAACTCACCCCCCGGCGGAATCGGCCTGCGCGGGGCGTTCGACTTCGTGACGCCGGAGGGGTGGGACACGCTCTACGTCGGCCTGCTGAACGAGGTTCAACGCCCGACGGTCCCCACCCTGACGGCGCGCGTGGAGACGGACTGGTACGCCCAGCCCACGGAGTTCCGGTACGTCCTGCAGCCCGGCGACGTGCTGAGCGCGAGCGGCGAGGCGCCCATCGGCCAGGTGCTCTTCGTGCCGCGCACTGAGGTCACGCTGCGCCACGGGGAGCCCTCGGACGCGGCGGCGTTCGGGGAGCGGCAGCGCGCGTACTGGACCGAACGCAGCGCCCAGGAGCGCGCGACGAACTTCGGCGCCACGTACTCCTACCACTACCGGGACATTCAGAAGGCTCGCCGCACCGAGGCGGAGGGCTGACCGAGCCTCATCGAACAGCCGATCGGGGCAGCGCACGGGCGGCACTTGTCGCCGTACGAGAACGAATGTTATATATGCGCCAGCGGACTGTATGCCGGCTGCGTGTTTCGTCTTGAGGGAGCGCACATGCAAGGGTATGTCCTGCGTCGGATCGTCCTCATGGTGCCGACGCTGCTGTTTGTCACCATCGCCGTGTTCGCGCTGGTGCGTGTCATGCCCGGCGACTTCATCGCTGCCCAGATGGCGGAGTCGCGGGGCGCGCTGGACGAGGCGTTCGTGGAACGCCTGCGCGCGGACCTGGGCCTGGACGACCCGGCGCCCATCCAGTACGTGAAGTGGCTCGGCGGGATCATGACCGGCGACTGGGGCACGTCCTACTGGCAGAACCGCCCCGTGATGGAAGTGATCAAGAAGGCACTGCCGGTCTCATTCCAACTGGGGGTGATGGCGGTGGGCCTGGGGCTGATCGTGTCGATCCCCCTCGGGGTGATCGCCGCGGTGAAGCAGGACTCGTGGGCGGACTACCTGAGCCGCATGATCGCGGTGGTGGGCATCTCCGTCCCCAACTTCTTCCTGGCCACGCTGGTGATCATCTACGGATCGCTGTGGGTCGGCTGGTTCCCGCCGCAGGGCTACCGCAACCCGTTCGACGACTTCTCCGGGAACCTGCAGCAGTTCGTGCCGGCAGCGGTGATCCTGGGGGCGGCGCTGACGGCGCAGAACATGCGCATCCTGCGCACCACCATGCTGGAGACGCTGCGGGCGGACTACGTGCGCACCGCCCGTGCGAAGGGGCTGGTGGAGCGGCACGTGATCTTCCGGCATGCGTTCCGGAACGCCCTCATCCCCGTGATCACGCTGCTGGGGTTCCAGGTCATCACCACCGTGGGCGGCTCCGTGATCGTGGAGCGCGTCCTGGGCATCAACGGCATCGGCCAGAACTTCCTCGGCGCGGTGGAGCAGCGGGACTACCCGCTGGTGCAGGGGATCCTGCTGGTGATCATCACCACCACGCTGTTCGTCAACCTGCTCGTGGACCTCTCGTATTCGTTCCTGGACCCGCGGATCAAGTACTAGCCGCGCTCCGCCCGGAGGACCTGCCATGGCCGCCACGACCCCAAGCACCGTCATCCCCCCAGCGTTTATCCCGCAGCGCACGTGGTCCCCGCGGGCAGTCACCGGGAGCCTCTGGAAGTTCGTGCGCCGCCGCCCGATCGGCGCGTTCGCGGGGGCCCTCTGCGTGTTCACGATCGCCGTGGCGGTCGGGGGCTGGACGGGCATCCTGCTGACACATGACCCGGAGCGCTTCCGCGGCGCGGACCGCCTGCTGCCGATCGGGGCGGAGTCGCGCGTGGGCGCGGGCACGTACTTCCTGGGCACGGATGACCTCGGTCGTGACATGTACAGCCGCCTGGTGAAGGGCGCCCAGCTCTCCGTGTTCTTCGGCGTCGGCGTCGCCACCATTGCGATCGTGCTCGGCTCTGTGATCGGCCTCGTGTCGGCCTACTTCGGAGGCTGGTTCGACATGCTGGTGCAGCGCCTGGTGGACCTCCTCCAGACGATCCCGCTGCTGGTGCTGGCGATCGCCCTGGTCTCGGTGACCGGGCCCGGCATCATGAAGGGCTTCTGGATCGTCGCCTTCCTGTCCGTACCGCGGCCGGTGAGGCTGATCCGCGGCTCCGTGCTGTCCGTCAACCAGGAGACCTACATCGAGGCGGCGCGGTCGCTGGGCGCCTCCGATCGGCGGATCATGTTCCGCCATGTCCTGCCCAACGTCACCGCGCCGATGATCGTGCTGGCCTCCTACCTGATCGCCCTCGGCGTCATCATCGAGGCGTCGCTGTCCTTCCTCGGCATCGGCGCGCAGCCGCCCACGCCGTCGTGGGGGGCGATGCTGACCGGCTCCGGCAACGTCTTCTTCGCGACCAACCCGCGGCTCGCGATCCTTCCGGGCATCGCGATCTCGCTGCTCGTCTTCGCCACGAACATGTTCGGCGACGCCGTGCGCGACGAACTCGACCCGCGCCTGCGCGGCACCCGCTAGGCGCGCTCTGCGACAGGGACCGGTGGCAGCGGCCGCCGAGGGAGCACCGACCGCCTCCTCGGCTGGCCGCTCGCCGCCGGGCGCAACCCGTCCGCTTCGCGCCATCACGCGCGGCGTACCGGCGCGCCGATCACGGGAACTTCCCGCCGCGCCGCGGCGTCACCCCCATGGAGCGCACACCCTGCGTTCGAGGGCGGCGCGTGCCGGATGCGGCGCGAACCCCCTCGAACCTAGCGGTTGTTAGCCCCGCGCGACGGCGCGCCGCGTCCTGCGAGACGCGTGTAACCGCCGCCGGGCGCGCTCCGGCAGACGATAGACAGGCGACGCCCGTCGACGCGCCGGCGCCGCGACATGGAAGGTGACCCGCTACATGCGAATGTCAGAGGAGAAGACCCTGCCGCGGAGGTTGCTCGCGCTGGGCGTTGCGGCGATGACCGCAGCGATGCTACTCGCGCCATCGACGGCCGGTGCGCAGCAGGCTGGCCTGATCGCTGGCGACCTGCCGCAGGACGGCGGCGCGGCGCTGGTGACCGTGACCGCGGACGCCACCGTCGACGAGGTCGTGGCGGCCCTCGGTGACGGCGGCTGCCAGCCGGTGAGCCTCGCCGTGACCTCGGACGGCTCGTTCATCACCTACGTGCCGGGCGCGCCATCCTTCGTGAACGAGTCGTTCCCCGCGTCCTTCACGGCGGGCGCCCCGCTGGCCGTGCGCTGCGCGGGCGAGGACGACAACGCAGAGCCCACGGTGCAGGACGCCGTAGAGACGCTGCAGGGCTACTTCGCCGCGATCGATGCGGGCGACCTCCAGGCCGCCTACGACACGTGGGGCGACAGCGGCGCCGCCTCCGGCCAGACATTCGAGGAATTCTCCGCCGGCTACGCGGACACCGAGTCTGTGACGGTCGACATCGGCGAGCCGGGCGACCTCGATCCTGCCGCCGGATCGCGCTACCTGCCGATCCCGGTGGAGATCACCTCGACGCTCACGAGCGGCGAGACGCAGCAGTTCGAGGGCACATATGTCCTGCGCCGCTCCGTCGTCGATGGCGCGACGGCAGAGCAGCGCGCCTGGAGCATCTACTCGGCGGACGTCACGGCGGTGCAGTAACCGCCTCCCCGCCAGTCGGCCAGCGCGAGACCGCCCCGGTGAAAGCCGGGGCGGTCGTCGTAGCGGGCGCGAGCCCTCGACGGCGTCCGAGGGCCGCACGAGCGCGCTACAGGCCGTAGTCCTGTGTGCCGCCGTCCTCGCCGGCGATCACGAGCGGCACGCGCATCTCGGCCGGCGAGAGGCCGGAGTGGCCGGAGCGCATCCGTCGATATCCGGCGATGCCGGGGATGGCTGCGAGGCGCAGTGCTGCACGGCCGCGCGAGAGGGTGACGTGGGTGCCGGCGCGGCGGCGCATCTCGTCGCCCCAGGGCTGCGGGCCGAAGAGGCGGAGGGCCTCCGCGTGGGCGGCGGGCAGCAGGTAGAACTCCCGGCCGAAGCGCGCTCGGAAGGCCGTGCAGAACGCCGCCTCCGCTTCCGGCCGCACGTGCCAGAACTGCACGCGCATGTCGCCGGACGGCGCGCATTCGAGGTGGGCGAGCAGCGCGTCGTGCTCCTCCACCTCCAGCCGCGGCTCCAGGTCCAGGTGGCCGTGGTCCGCCGTGCCCACGATGCGCCAGGTGTGCCCCGTCTCGTCGAGGCCGGCCGCCAGCGCCTCCGCGGCGGCGTCCACGCGCGCCAGCGCGCGGAACGTGCGGTCACCCTCGGCGCCGTCATCGTGCTCCTCCGTGTCCGGGGAGGGGGTGTACCAGTAGGTAAAGGTGGGGCCGGTGGCTTCCTGGACGCGGCGCAGGATGGCGTCCACGGCGCCCTCCGGCGTGCGGTAGGGGATGCGCTCGCAGCCGCCGGCGATGTGCGTGGTGTACGGCGAGTCCGCGATGCCCTCCGGCTGCACGAGCGCCGCCGAGCGCGTCATCCTCGGCAGCACCGTCGGCGACGGCGAGAGCACCTCGACGCCCACGCCCAGGTCCGTGAGCGAGACGGCGTCGATGGCGCGGTCGTGGAGGAACACCGTGGCCGGGGCCATGAGCGCGGGGACGTGGACCCACCAGCCGGCCACGGCGTGCTGGGCTGGGTGCTCGGCCGTGGCGAACGAGGTGATCGCGCTCGTGGTGGTGGAGGGGAACGGCGCGTGGATCGCGCGCAGTGTGTGGCGCCGGATCCAGGAGTTGCGCGGCATCCGGTCCACCGAGTCGATGCCGAGGCCGTCCGCCAGGAAGAAGACCAGGTGGTCGACGCCGCGCAGGTGCGCCGCCAGGTCGCGCGAGTGCTCGTTCAGGGGCACGTCCACGCCCGAGGCGTGGACGACGGCGCGCAC
>JBBDIC010000116.1:12378-15621 GCA_040880625.1 Dehalococcoidia bacterium
GTGTGGCGCACGGCCACCGTCACGGAGTCCGCGCCGCCGAGGACCGCGATCATCACCACGCCCAGCCAGAGCGTGTTCACGCTGCCGAAGCCGAACAGCGCCACGGCGTAGACCAGCGAGGCGTACAGGACCAGCATCCCCTTCGCCCGGTAGTTCACGAAGAACAGCGCGGTCATCGCGCCCACGATTCCGCCCGCCGAGTTCGCCGCGCCGAGCAGCCCCGTGCCTGCCGCGCCCACCCCAAAGAGCCCGAAGGCGAGCGCCGGCAGGATCTCGCGGTAGAACGACACCACCGTGTTGCCGGTGTCCAGCAGGAACAGGCCCGGCAGGATCGGGTGCCGCACGACGAACGAGAAGCCCTCGCGGATGCGGGCGACCGTCGAGCCGTCCGAGCCGCCCTCGGCACGGCCGGAGGCGCGGATGAAGAGCGGCGCGGCCATGGCGGGCACGGCCACGAGCGCGCCGACGAAGAACGCCGCGGTGAGGTCAAAGAAGCCCGCGACGCCGGCGAAGATCAGCGGGCCGATGATCATCGCGGCGTTCTGCGTGGCGGTGTCGGTGGTCACGGCGAGCATGATGTGGCGCTCCGGCACGGTCGCCGGCACCAGGGCGGAGCGCGCGGGGTTGACCATCATCTGCGCGGCGGCCGCCACCGCGATCGCGGCGTAGACGATCGGCAGCGTCAGCAGCCCGCCGGCGTCCAGCACGCCGAGCGCGAGCAGCGTCACGAGCGACACGCCGTTGGCGGCGAACATCAGGCGCTTGCGGTCGATGCGGTCCGAGAGCGCACCGCCGTAGAGGAGCGCCGGGATCTGCACCACGAGTTGCACGATGCCGATCACGCCCAGCGCCGCCGGGTTGCCGGTCTCGTCCTGGATCCACTGGGCCGTGGAGAGGATGCGGATCCAGAGGAGGATCGTCGAGGTGACCGCGCCCAGCCACAGGAAGCGGTAGTCCCGGTAGAGGAACGCGCCCCACGGCGGCGGTCGTGAGCCCTCCGTGGGGCTATCTGCCGGGGTGCTCACCCCAGTTGGTCACGCAGGGCGTCCACGGAGCGCGCCGGCAGGTCGCACACCATGTCTCGGCAGACGTACGCCGCGGCGCCCTCGCCCGCCTCGCGGTCCTGGAGGACCGGGAGGCCATCGCCGCGGTCGGCCGGCGCGAGGAGCACCGTGGGCAGGAAGTGGCGCGCCACCTCGCGTTCGAGCGGCGCGCGTTCCTCCCGAGGGCCGACGATGGCGATCTCGCGCGGCGGTGAGATGAGCAGTTCCAGCACCTGGAGCGTGGCTCCGAATCCCGTAGCGGCCCGCGCCAGTTGTCCCGTGACCACGCCCATCACGTCGCGGGCGACCTGCTCCCACTCGCGGCGGCCAGTGTAGCGGCCGAGCCAGAACGCGAGCATGGCCATGGCGGCGTTGCCGCTGGGCGTGGGCGCGTCGAAGAACGGCTTCTGGCGCAGCAGCAGCGCCTCGCCGTCCGCCGGCGCCTCGAAGAACCCGCCGTCGGCGTCGCGGAAGCGCGCGAGCGCCGCCTCGAACAGGTTGCCGGCCCACGCGAGGCGGTTCAGGTCGCCCGTCGAGCGGTACAACTCGACGAGGCCGAGTCCGAGGTAGGCGTAGTCCTCCAGCAGGCCGTCCACCTTCGCGACGCCGCCCTTGAACGTGTGCGACAGGCGGCTTCCGTCCCACAGGCGCTCGCGCAGGAAGTCGGCGTTGCGGACGGCGATCTCCAGGTAGCGCGGCTCGTCCAGGACGCGCGCGCCCTCCGCGAACGCGGCCAGCGCGAGGCCGTTCCAGGAGGTCAGCACCTTGTCGTCCAGGCTGGGCGGGACGCGTTCGTTGCGAACCTCCAGCAGGCGCTGCTTCCAGCCCTCGGCGTCGCGGGCGAGGTCTGCCGCGTCGCGCCCGAGGTCGTGCGCCACCGCCTCGATGGTGCGCGGGCGGCTCAACACGTTGCGCCGGCCGAACTCCGGATGGTGGGGGTCCTCGAAGTTGCCGCGCTCGGTCACGTCGAACAGCGTGCGGAATGCGAGGCCGTCGTCGTCGCCGAGCGCCTGGTCGACCTCGTCGGGCGTCCAGACGAAGAACTTGCCCTCGATGCCCTCCGAGTCGGCGTCCTGGGCGGAGGTGAAGCCGCCCTCCGGCGAGCGCATCTCGCGAGCGAGGTAGTCCAGCGTCTCGCGCGCGACGGTGGCGAAGGAGGCGTCGCCGGTGACCTGGTAGACGTGCAGGTACAGCCGCACCAGCAGCGCGTTGTCGTAGAGCATCTTCTCGAAGTGGGGCACCAGCCAGCGCTGGTCGACGGAGTAGCGCGCGAACCCGCCACCGAGGTGGTCGTACATGCCGCCCTGCGCCATGCGCCGGCAGGTGTGCGTCACCATCTGTGTGGCTGTGGGCGTGCGGCCGTCCTCGTCATCTCCATCGCCACCGGCGGTGCGCGCGCCATACATGAGCAGGAACTCGAGGTTGGAGGGGCTGGGGAACTTGGGCGCGGTACCGAAGCCGCCCCACTCGGGGTCGTACGCCGCGCGCAGCCCCTGTACCGCCTCGCGCGCCACCGCCGCCGAGGGCTCGCCGGGGCCACCGCCGGCCAGCAGGCCGCGCTCCGTCGCCTCGCGCACCTTGCCGGTGAGTTCGGTCGCCTTCGCCGTGACGTTCGCGCGGTCGTCGCGCCACGCGTTGGCGACGCTTTCGAGGAGCCTCGGGAAGCCGGGACGGCCGTACTGGTCGGTGGGCGGGAAGTAGGTGCCGGCGTAGAACGGCTCCAGGTCGGGCGTGAGGAACACGGTCATGGGCCAGCCGCCCTGGCCGGTCATCGCCTGGGTGAACGTCATGTAGACGGAGTCCACGTCCGGGCGTTCCTCGCGGTCCACCTTCACGTTCACGAAGTCGCTGTTCATCATCGCGGCGATGCCGTGGTCCTCGAAGGACTCGTGGGCCATGACGTGGCACCAGTGGCAGGCGGAGTAGCCGACGGAGAGGAGGATCGGCTTGCCCTCCGCGCGGGCCTTCTCGAAGGCCTCCTCGCCCCACGGGTACCAGTCCACGGGGTTCTCCGCGTGCTGGAGCAGGTACGGGCTGGTCTCGTGCGCGAGGCGGTTCATGGCGGTCCCGACCGTTCGAGGTCCCCCCGGGGTCCCGAGGGGGCCGGGCTTCGAGGGTATCCGCTATCTCCGCATCGGGGCCACGCGTATCCTCCGCGGATGCCGCCTGCCACCACCGTCCGCTTCGCCACGCCCGCAGA
>JBBDIC010000117.1:0-11794 GCA_040880625.1 Dehalococcoidia bacterium
CCCCTACTCCTCCGGCGCCGCGAGGTGGAGGAGGTCGCCGGGCTCGGTGAGCATCTGGGTCTGTGCCTGGACCTGCGCCTGGAGGCCGTGCAGGCGGATGAAGCCCTGCGCGTGCGACTGGTCGAAGAGGTCGCCCTCCTTGTTGTAGGTGGCGAGCGCCTGCGAGTAGAGGCTGCGGTCCGCGCGGCGGCCGATGACGGTGGCGGTGCCGTGCCAGAGGCGGACGCGCACGTCGCCGGTCACGTGGCGCTGGGTGCTGGTCACGTACTGCGCGAGGTCGCGGTGGTGGCTGGAGAACCAGAGGCCGTTGTACACGAGGTCCGCGTACTCCTGCGCCACCAGCGACTTGAACCGCGTCTGCGCCTTGCTCAGCGTCAGCGATTCGAGGGCCGCGTGGGCTTCGAGGAGGATGACGGCGGCCGGCGCCTCGTAGATCTCCCGTGACTTGATGCCGACCAGGCGGTTCTCCACCATGTCGATGCGGCCGATGCCGTGCTCTCCGCCGAGGTCGGACAGGCGCTGGACGAGGTCCACCGGGCCCATCGCCTCGCCGTCGAGGGCGACCGGGGCGCCTTCCTCGAAGCGGATCTCGATCACGGCGGGCTTCGCGGGGGTCTCGTCCAGGGGCTTCGTCCAGAGGTAGACGTCCGCGGGCGGCTCGTTCCACGGGTCCTCGAGGATGCCGGCCTCCACGGAGCGGCCCCACAGGTTCTCGTCTGTGGAGTAGGGCGACTCCTTCGACTGGCGGACCGTGATGCCGTGCTCGGCGGCATAGGCCAGCGCCTCGTCGCGGGAGACCGAATGCTCGCGGGTGGTGCCGACGATCGCGAGGTCCGGCGCCAGCGTCTGCACGCCCACATCGAGGCGTACCTGGTCGTTGCCCTTGCCCGTGCAGCCGTGCGCGACGGCGGTCGCGCCCACCTCGCGGGCCTTGTCCACGAGCAGTTTCGCGATGAGCGGCCGGCCGAGGGCGGTGGCGAGCGGGTACCGGCCCTCGTAGACCACGCCCGCCTGGAGCGCGGGGAACACGAAGTAGCGCAGGAAGTCGTCCTTCGCGTCCACCACGTCGACGGCGGCGGCGCCGGCCTGGCGACCGCGCTCGCGGATGCCCTCGATGTCCCCGAGGTTGCCGAGGTCGATCGTGAGGCAGTGGACCTCGTAGCCGCGCTGGTCGCGCAGCCAGTGGGCGGCGACCGAGGTATCGAGGCCGCCCGAGTATGCGAGGACGATCTTTTCAGGCATGCGGTGCTTTCTGGCTGCTCTGGGTCGATGGCGCCTGGCTGTCGGAAGGCGGGAATGGTGAGCGCTTGTCAGTCGCGCCTGATCATATCTGGCGGGTCGGTAGGGTGAAGGCGAAGGTGGAGCCGGTCTGGCCGTCCGACTCGCTCCAGATGCGACCGCCGTGCAGTTCCACCAGCGACCGCGCGATCGCCAGGCCCAGGCCGGTGCCGCCCGTGGTGCGGCGGCCCTGCGAGGTGCGGTAGAACTTCTCGAAGAGTTGCGTCTGCTCCTCCGGCGGGATGCCTATGCCGTTGTCGCGCACGGCCACCCGCAACCAGTCTTCCTGGGACGGGTCCACGATGACCTCCACGACCCCGCCGGGCGGCGTGTACTTGATCGCGTTGCTGATGAGGTTGGCCAGCACCTGGGAGATGCGGCGGCGATCGGCCCAGGCCAGCGCCTGCTCCGGCGCGGAGAGGTGCGTCTGGTGCTGCTTGGCCGCGGCGGCGGGGTGGGCCTCCTCGATGGCGGTCCGGGCGACCTCCACGAGGTCGATCATCTGCGGCTGGATCTGGAGGCGGCCGGAGTCGATGGCGGACATGTCCAGCAGGTCGTTGATGAGCATCATCAGCCGGTCCGTGTTGGAGTTCAGGACCTCCACGATGCGCGCCTGCGTGTCGTTCAGGGCGCCCGCGTCGCCCTCGTTCAGCAGGTCGATGGTGGTGCGGATGAGGGTGAGCGGGGTGCGCAGTTCGTGGCCGACCATGGAGACGAAGTCCTGCTTCACGCGCTCCGCCTCGGCCTCCGCCGTCAGGTCGCGCATCAGCACCATCATGCCGCTGCGTTCCGGGTCCACGTCCACGAACGGGCCGGCGGAGATGGCGATCTTGCGGCCGCCGGCGTCCGCCAGCAGCGGCGCCACCGGCGAGGTGGACGTGCTGGCCGCCCGGCGGCGAAGCGTCTCGATCGCCTCGCGGCCCAGCGGCAGGATGTCCGCCGCCGAGCGGCCGACGAGTTCGAGGCGCGACCGTCCAAGGATGCGCGCGGCCGCCGGGTTGGCGACGCGGCACTGGTCCGCGTGGTTGATCACCAGCACGCCGTCCGACATCTCCCGCAGCACGGACTCCGCGATGCGGCGGTTCTCTTCCACTTCGCCCGCGAGTTCGGTGCGCTCCAGCATGGCGGCGACCTCGCGCGCCACGGAGCGCAGGAGGTCCGTGCGGGACGGCGTGAGGCCGAGCGGGGCGCGGCTGGTGACGACGATGATGCCCGCGATGCCGTCCGGCTCCACCATGGGCACCGCCGCGAACCCGGCGATGCTGTGCGAGGCGAGCGGCCCCGTCTCGGGGGTGGCGCCGGTGTCGGCGACGGTCATGCCGGACTCGAGGCGCTGGCCGCGCACGCCGGCCTCCACGATCGCAAGGAGCATGGCGGCGGCGGACGGTGTGAGGCCGGACGATGCGGCGAGCGAGAGCCGACCCTCCTGCGTCGCGAGGGCAATGGCCGCGCCGTCCAGCCAGTCGAGGCCGGTGAGTTCGTCCGGGACGCCGGTGAGGCCGCCGGCGGCCTCGCCGCCCAGTGCCGCGAGGATGCCGTGCATCACGGCCAGTTCCTGGCTCACCTCCGACAGCGACTCCGTGGACGCGTCGAAGCGGGAGGCGAGGTCGCGGTTCACGCTGAGCATGGCCTCCCGCGTCTGGCGCACGGCGAGGCGCAGGTCCTCCAGCGCGTCCGCCAGGTCCGTGACCTCCGAGGGGCCACCGGTGGCCACGGGCGTATCGAGGTCGTTTGCCTGGATGCGGCGCGCGGCCGTGACGAGTTCGCGGATCGGGCGGACGGCGACGAACGCGAGTCCCGTCGCCAGCGCCACGGCGATGACGCCCCCGGCTGCCGTCGCGCGGAAGGCGGCGGAGCGCACCTCGCCCACGCCGGCGAGGATCTCCGCCTCCTCGATCCCGACGTAGATGTCACCGATGTGCTCGCCGTCCTGGCGCGTGAGCGGGATCAGCACGGAGAGGTGCGGCGCGCCGCCGAGGTCGAGGAGCACCGGCTCCCCGGCGGCGATGCGCGCGCGGTCTTCCGCGTCGACCTCGAACGGCTCCATGGCGCCGTAGGAGCCGGTCCCGACGACGCGCTCCGGGGTGATGACGGCGATCTTCATCCCCAGCAGGCGCTCGAAGTCCAGGAGGAACGCGCGGTCCACGCCCGTCAGCGCCTCGATCGCCCCGATCACCGCACCCTGGCCGTCCCGGACGGGCGCGACGCCGGCCACGGAGATGTCCAGGACCTCGTCGTCGCGCAGGACGCCGATGGCGACGCCGGAGGAGAGGACCAGCGCGACGGACTCCGGGACCTGGGCCTGGCTCCCGCGCAGCGGATCGTGCGCGCGGACGATCAGCCCGCCGTCTTCGTCGTAGACCTGGAGGCCGGGCGAGCCCTGGAGCGCGGAGCCAGTCTGCTGGTAGTACGCCGCGGCGATCTGGAGGATCGCGACCGGGTCGCGCGCCTCGATGGCCTCCACCATCGGTGGCTGGCTCGCGAGGACGGCCGCGCCGGTGACGGCGAGTTCCTGGTACGTCCCGAGTTCCTGCCGGAGTTGGTCGCTGGCGCGCAGCAGGCTCTCGCTGTAGCGCTCCTCCTCGTGCTCGCGCAGGAGCGCGTCCACCTGCCACAGCACGAGCGCGCCAATGGCGACGATGAGCACGCTCATCGCCACGGCGATCTGGAAGCCCAACGTGCCGAAGATCCCGCTCAGGCGCATGGCGTCATTCTCGCGGTCCGCCGCCAGCCATAGCCCAGCCGCCGCCGGTGGGAGTCGCGCTAACGGGCGACCTCTGCGATCGCGCGCTCCAGGATGCTCGCCGCCTCGTCGATCTCGGCCTCGGTGACCGTCAGCGGCGGGATGAAGCGGATCGCGTTCGGGCGCACGGCGTTGAGGATGAGCCCCTCGCCCAGGGCGCGCGCGGCGACCTCCGCGGCGATGTCCTGGTGGAAGACCAGCGCGCGCATCAGGCCTTGCCCGCGCTGCCCCGCGACGCCCTCGAAGCGGTCTTCGAGAGAGGCGAGGCGGCGCTCGAGTTGGTCGCCGCGCTCGCGTCCGTGCTCCAGCACGCCGCCCTCGATGACCTGGCGCATGACGTAGAGCGCGGCGGCGGTGGCGAGCGGGTTGCCGCCGAAGGTGGTGCCGTGGTCGCCCGGCTCGAAGACGGAGCAGTGCTCCTTCGTCAGGACGGCGCCCACGGGCACCCCGCCGCCGAGGCCCTTGGCCAGCGTCATGATGTCCGGCTCGATGCCGGCGGCCTCGTGGCCCCAGAGGCGGCCGGTGCGGCCGCAGCCGGTCTGGACCTCGTCCATGATGAGGAGGATGCCCTGCTCGTCGCACCAGGCGCGCACGTCCTGCAGGTAGCCCTCCGGCGGGACGTTCACGCCGCCCTCGCCCTGCACGGGCTCCAGCATCACCGCGCACGTCCGGGGCGTGGTCGCGTCCTTCAGCGCCTGGATGTCGCCGAAATCCACGAAGGAGAAGCCGGGGAGTTGCGGCCCGAACGGTTCGCGGTACCGAGGCGTGCCGGTGGCGGCGACGGCGGCCAGCGTGCGGCCGTGGAAGCCGTTGTGCGTGGCGATGATCTCGTACGCGCCGTCGTGGTGGTTGATGCCCCACTTGCGCGCGAGTTTGATCGCGCCCTCATTCGCCTCCGCGCCGGAGTTCACGAAGAACACCCGGTCCAGCGAGGAGTGCTCCACCAGCAACTTCGCCAGTTCCGCCTGCGGCTCCGAGTAGAAGATGTTGGACACGTGCAGCAGCGTGCGCGCCTGCTGCGCGATCACGTCCGCGAGGCCCGCGTCCGCGTGTCCCAGCGTGTCCGTGGCGATGCCGGCGACGAAGTCCAGGTAGGACTTGCCCTCCGCGTCCCACACGCGCGTGCCTTCGCCGCGCACGAGCGTGATCGGGACACGCCGGTACATCTGCAGGTGGTACTGCGCCTCCAGCGCCTGCGTGTCCAGGGCCTGGGCGTCCATCCCTTCGCGGTCGGGCACGGCGGCTCCTCTGCCTCTGCTGCTACTGCTCCAGTTGCTCGCGGATCGCCTCCAGGATGGCGCGCAGGCGGTCGAGTTCCTCCTGAGTCGCGTCGGATGCCTCGCCGGCCTGGCGCAACAACTCCGCCAGGTCGCCCGCCGGGATCGAGGGCGTGCCGGCCGGCGTCGCGGTGGCCGCCGGTGTGGCCGTCGCCACGGGCGGCGAGGTGGGCTGCGCCGTCGGCGAGGTGCCCGGCTCGTCCGTGCCCGGGATCGCCGGGATGTCCTCGATGCCGGTGGGGTCGGCGCGGCCGAGCAGCACGTCGATGGCGCGGTCCAGCGTGGGCTCCATGACGATGAGGTTGCCGTTGGCGACCACGACGCGCACGAGTTCCGGCAGGCGCGAGTTGTTCGCCTGCAGGTAGATGGGCTCCACGTAGAGGAACGACTGGCCGATGGGGATCATCAGCAGGTTGCCGCGGATCACGTTGGAGCCGCTCTGGTTCCACAGCGAGAGTTGCTGGGAGATGAGTGGGTTCTGGTCGATGCGCGCCTCGATCTGGGCGGGGCCGAAGACGAGCGAGTCCGTGGGGAAGCGGTACGCCCTCAACCCCCCGAGGTTGTCGCCGTCCGAGCGCCCGGCGAGCCAGGCGACGGTGTTCTGCCGGTTCCGTGGGGTGAACGGCATGATGAGGATGAACTCGACTTCTTCCTCCAGCCCCTCGTTGGCGGTGGGCAACTTCATCACCACGTAGTACGGCTCCACCGGCCGGTCGTCCGCGCCGAAGCGCTCCGTGGGCAGGTTCCACACGTCCTCGCCGATGAAGAACACGTCCGGGTTGGTGATGTGGTAGCGGAGGTACAGGTTGGACTGCACTTTGAACATGTCCAGCGGGTAGCGCAGGTGTTCCCGCACGCCGTCCGGCATCTGGTCGTCGGCGACGAACAGGTCCGGGAAGATCTTGGCCCACGTGGCGGCCACCGGATCGTTGGGGTCCGTCAGGTAGAAGGTGGTGTCGCCACTCTGGGCGTCCACGGTCACGGTCACGCTGTGGCGGATGTAGTTCAGCCCGCCCGCGCTCGGCTGCGAGTACGGGAACGAGGTGGCGGCCGTGTAGGCCGGCTGGATCCACATCAACGACTCGTCCTGGATGACCACGTAGGGGTCCGTGTCCAGGCGCAGGAACGGCGCGATCTCACGGATGCGCTGCTGGATGTTGCGGTTCATCAGCAGGCGCGAGTCCGAGTTGATCTGCGTGGAGATCAGCAGGTTCTGGTCGCCCAGGTCCCACGCCAGCGCCAGGCGCTTCAGCGGGGAGTCCAGGCGGATGCCGCGGTCCAGCGGGTACTGCGTCTCCGCGTTGCCCTCGCCCTCCGGGTAGTCGAATTCCGGCTCCACCGAGTTGGCGACGATGTACTGCTGCGTGAGTTCGCCGAAGTAGATGCGCGACCCGGGGATGCTGAGCGGGGCGGCCTCCGACTGCGGCGGAATGTCCGCCGTGATCAGGAGCGGCAGGCCCTCTGCGCCCACCTCGTTGACCGGGGAGACCACCGCGCCGAAGCCGTGCGTGAGCTGCAGACGCTCGCGCGTCCAGTTGCGGTCCTGTGCGCGCGCGATGTCCAGTTCGCGCGCGGAGATCATGACCTGCTGGATCTCGTCGTCGATCGTGTACCGGTCCACATCGATGTCGGAGAACGTGTAGAACTGGCGGATCGCCTGGATCTGGTTGAAGGTGTCGCGCAGCGGGATCGGGTCCAGGAGGCGGATGTTGTTGATCGTCTCCGGGTTCTCGTTGATCTCCTCTTCGGTGACCTCCGCCAGCGCGGGGTAGCGCGTCTCCTCCACCTCGTTGAGGCCGTAGGCGTAGCGCGTCGCCTCGATGTTGCGGGCGATATAGGTGCGCTCGCGCTGGAGTTCGTTGGGGTCGACCTGGAAGGACTGGACGAAGTTCGGGTAGATCACGCCGCCCAGGAAGCCGGCGAGGATCCAGAGGCCGCCGACGAAGATCGGCAGGCGGTACCCGCTGGTGGAGAGGAACGCGTTGGCGATCAGCACGAGGCCGGCCGCAGCCGCCAGGCCGCTGAGGACGTACGTCACCCAGAGGCGCGCGTTCACATCGGTGTAGGTCGCGCCGTAGACGATGCCGCCGGGGGAGTTCACCAGGCCGAAGAGGCCCAGGTAGGTGCCGGTCGCCACCAGCAGCAGCGCGATCCCGCCCAGGACGGACAGGTGGATGCGCATCGCGCGGGTGATCTGCCACTCGAAGCGCTGGAGCGACAGCGCGAAGCCGTAGACGGCGCCGGCGGCCAGCGCGGAGATCACCACCACGCCCAGCAGCCACGACTGGATGAACGAGTACGCGGGCAGCGTGAAGACGTAGAACGACACGTCGCGGTCGAACTGCGGGTCGTTGACGCCGAACTCCACGCCGTTGAGCCACGTGAGGATCGTCTCCCATGCGCCGCCCGAGGTGGACCCGAAGATCACGGCCATGAACAGCGTCGCCGCGACCAGCAGCACCGTCACCACCTTGCGGATCGCGTCGACGTCCACCTCCTCGATGAACGACTCCTCGAAGCCACTGGGGGCGAAGCGGCGGGCGATGATGATGTTGGCGCCGATGATGGCGGCGGAGAGCAGCGCGCCGGCCATGAACAGGACCACGCGCCACGTGATGATCGTCTCGTAGACCCCCCCGAAGTTGACGGAGTCGAACCACAGGACGTTCACGTAGATCGACTTGAAGACGTTGAGGACGATGTAGAGGACGAGGATGGCGGCCGCGATCCCGATCCAGCGGAGCGGGATCGGGGACTTCATCTCGCCGCCGCTGCCGCCGCCGCGGAAGCGGAAGGGCTCCGGCGGTGGGCCAAGGTCGCCACGGTCATCGAAAAAGGACATCTGCGCTCCGCTACTCATGGGCCGGGGCTTGTCGCCTCAGCCGGTAATCCGTGTTCCGGTGGGCTGGCCGGCGGCGATCTGCCGCAGCGTACCGGGTTGGGTGCCGTTCGCAATGAACGCGCGCACGCCCACCCGGGCGGCGCGGAAGCACGCGTCGATTTTCGGGATCATACCCCCCGATAGAACCCCATCCGCCCGCATCTGCTCAGCGAGCGCGGAATCCACCTCCGTGACGAGTCGTTTGTCCGCATCCAGCAGGCCGTCCACGTCCGTCAGGAAGACCAGCGTCTCCGCGCCCAGCGCCCGTGCCACCTCGCCCGCCACCGTGTCCGCATTGATGTTGAGCGCCTGCGCCGGCGCCTCCAGCCCGATCGGCGCGATCACCGGGATCACCCCGGCCTCCAGCAGCGCGCCGATCACCGCCCCGTCCACCGAGGTCACGCGCCCGACGTAGCCCAGGCGCTCGTCGTAGCGCTCGGCGCGCACGCAGCCGCCATCGACGCCGGAGATGCCGACGGCGCTCCCACCGAGGGCGACGATCTCCGCCACGAGTTGCGCGTTCACCACGCCCCGCAGCACACCCACCACGACCTGCAGCGCCTCGGCGGACGTGGAGCGCAGGCCATCGACGAAGACGGAGTCCACCTCCATCCGGGTCAGCCAGTCCGTGATCATCGCGCCGCCGCCGTGGACGACCACCGGCCGCGCCCCGCGGCGGTGGAGGTCCACCACGTCCTGGAGCGAGGTGTCCTGCGAGCCCAGCGTGGACCCGCCGATCTTGACGACCGTGATCTTCGAGTCGGCGTGCGTGTCGTCCGGCATCGGGATCCCCGTTCCCTGGGCGGTGGGCTACGTCGTGTAGTCGGCGTTGATGCTGACGTACTCGTGCGTCAGGTTGCAGCCCCAGGCGGTGGCCTGCGCCTCCCCCACGCCGAGGTCGACGCGGATGCTGACGAGTTCGCCGCCCATCGCCTCGGAGACGGCCTTCAGGTCGGCGCCGGTGGGCTGGCCGCTGTCGAGGACGCAGTGCGGGCCGATCCAGACGCTGGCGCGGTCCTGGTCCATGCGCGCGCCGGAGCGCCCGGCGGCCATCATCACGCGCCCCCAGTTGGGGTCGCGCCCGGTCACGGCCGTCTTCATCAGCGGCGAGGCGGACACCGTGCGCGCCGCGATGCGCGCGTCCTGCAGCGTGGCCGCGCCCGTCGCCGTCACCTCGATCAGGCACGTCGCGCCCTCACCGTCGCGCGCGATCGACTTCGCAAGGCGCGTGGCGACCGCCTCGATGGCGGCGGCGAGCGGGGCGGCGGCGGCGTGGCCGTCTTCGATGGCGTCGCCGCCGGCCGCGCCGGAGGCGAGGACGATGCCCATGTCGCTGGTGGAGGTGTCCATGTCCACGTCCACCATGTTGAAGGAGCGGTCCACGGCGGCCTTCCACGTGGACTTCAGCCAAGCCGGGTCGACCGGGGCGTCCGTGGTGACGAAGCCGTACATGGTCGCCATGTCCGGGTGGATCATCCCGGAGCCCTTCGCGCAGCCGCCGACGTGGTACGTGCGGCCGTCCACCGTGAAGCGCAGCGCGCACTGCTTCTCGTGCGTGTCCGTGGTCATGATCGCGCGGGCGAAGGCGTAGCCGCCGTCGCGGGTGAGCGGCACGGCTGCGATCGCGTCCTCCACCTTCGCCATCGGCAGCATCCGCCCGATGACGCCCGTGGAGCCGACGAGCACCTCATCGCTTCCCGTGTCGCTTCCGGTGGCGCCGACGCCCTCGGCCGGGCCACCCGCCTCATCGAGGCGTGCCGCGGCAAGTGCGGCCATGCGCGTGCAGTCCCCCGCACCCTGCGTGCCCGTGACGGTGTTGGCGTTGCCGGAGTTGCAGACGAGCGCCCGCACGTCCGAGCGAGCGGCGAGGACGCGCCGGTTGTGCGTGACGGAGTGGCCGGTGACCGCGCTCTGGGTGAAGACGCCCGCGGCCACCAGGCTCGCGCCCCCCTCGGTGGCGAGGATGCCGAGGTCGAGGCGGGGGTCGGCGCCGTAGGTCTTGATGCCGGCGTAGACGCCCCCGGCGACGAAGCCGGCCGGCGTGGTGACGCCACCGCCCTCGATCCAGTCGAAGCCGGCGGCCGTGTCGATGGAGGCAGGGCCCGTCAGGGCGGGGTCGGAAGAGGTCATGCAGGGCTCCCGTGACGCGTGGGTCTGTTCAGGCAGTTCGCGTACGGCGACGGCGTCGAGCGTCCACCCGCCGGCGCTGGGAGCGCGGAGCGAAGCGGCCGGTCGTGGTCGTCATCTGGCCCGTTCCTTCCATGAGGCGCCGAGTATATGGGCGATCCGCCTCGGGCCGCACGGTCCACCGCCTCCCGCCGCACGAGGGCGCGCGCAACATGGCGGCAACACGCGCGCCCCTATCATGCCGCGCATGGACGCCACCCCCGTCATCCGCCGCGCCACCGAGGCGGACCTTGAGGCCATGAACCGCATCTACAACCGCGAGGTGCGCGAGGGCGTGGCCACGTGGGAACTGGACGAGTGGCCGGACGCGCAGCGCCTCGCATGGTTCCGCGCGCGCACGGACGACGAACCGGTGCTCGTCGCCGAGGCGGGCGGCGTCCTCGCCGGCTTCGGCTACCTCTCGAAGTACCGAGGGCGGCGCGGCTACCGCTTCACGCGCGAGAACACGGTCTTCGTCGATGTCCCGTGGCAGCGCCGCGGCGTGGGGCGGCTGGTGCTGACGGCCCTCATCGATGCGGCGCGCGACATCGGGATGCGGTCGCTGCTGGCGTTCATCGACCGCGAGAACACCGGCAGCATCGAGTTGCATCGGGCGCTGGGCTACGGGCAGGTGGGCACGGAGTTCGAGACGGGACATAAGTTTGGGACGTGGCGGTCCTCGGTGGAGTTGCAGTTGCTGCTGGACCGGCCGGAGGTGGCGGACTGACGGGGAAGCGCTCGGGCGCCGGTGGCACCGGGTGCGAACGGCGGACGGCATTGCATCGTTGAGGGAGCGGGGACGTGCCATCAGGCCTGTCCACATGCAACCTAAGGACGATCGATGATCCGAACCCGAAACGTCACCCTCGCATCTATTGGCGCCCTCGCCGGCCTCGTCATGTTCGCTGGCGCGGCGCTGGCGGCCTCCGCTCCGTGGGTGGCCAACGCCGGCACCACCTACGACGACGGCGTGGTCACGCTCGACAGCCGCGGCCAGGCCGCCGGCACGTCCTACGAGACCGTGCACCTGGACGTGGACGTGTCGAACGGCGACCAGATCCGGTTCGAGTACCGCGGCGACTGTGGCGGCGGTGCGCCTCGCGTCTTCATCCAGGGCGGCGCGTACAACACCTGGGACGCCAACCCCGCGCAGTGCCCCGGCACGCACGTGGGTGACGGCTGGTTCCTGCTGACCGGCACGGTGAGCGGCATCGTGGACGGCGACGCTGGCCACACCGGGATCGTGAACGACAACACGGCCAACCCCGGCGTGGTGGAGGTCCGCAACCTGGTCATCGCAGGCGAGTCCGTGCTCGTCGAGGAGACGCCCGACACGCCGGACGGCAAGGACGCCTGCAAGAAGGGCGGCTGGGCCACCCTCGAGCGCGCGGACGGCAGCACGTTCAAGAACCAGGGCCAGTGCATCAAGTTCGTCAACACCGGCCGCTA
>JBBDIC010000117.1:11894-13912 GCA_040880625.1 Dehalococcoidia bacterium
GCGCCGGCGATGATGGCGCCCGCGTGGCCCATGCGCCGGCCGGGAGGCGCCGTGGCGCCGGCGATGAACGCCACCACCGGCTTCGACATGGTCTTCACGTACTCGGCGGCCTCCTGCTCGGCGGTGCCGCCGATCTCGCCGATGAGCACCACGGCGGCCGTGTCCGGGTCCGCCTCGAACAGTTCGAGCGCCTGGCGCTGCGACGTGCCGATGATCGGGTCGCCGCCCACGCCCACCGAGCCCGACTGGCCGATGCCGAGACGCGTCAACTGGTCCACCACCTCGTACACCAGCGTGCCGGAGCGGGAGATGACGCCCACATTGCCGGGCAGGTACACGTCCACCGGCATGATGCCGGCGCGCGCCTGCTCGCCCGGGGTGATGACGCCGGGACAGTTGGGGCCAATGAGGACCGTCGGGCGGCCGGACAGGGCGCGCTTCACGCGCATCATGTCCAGCACCGGGATGCCTTCCGTGATGCAGATGATGACCGGCACGCCGGCGTCGGCGGCCTCCAGGATGGCGTCAGCGGCGAAGGGCGCGGGGACGAAGATGAGCGAGACGTTGGCGTCGAACTCGGCGACGGCCTCGCGGACGGTGTTCCGCACGGGGACGCCCTCGATGTCCTGGCCGCCCTTGCCGGGCGTGACGCCGCAGACGATCTGCGTGCCGTAGGCGAGCGAGGTCTTCGCCTCGCGCTGTCCGGCGCCGCCGAAGCCCTGGATGACGACGCGGCTGTTGCCGTCCATCAGCACGCCCATGGTGTGTCTCCTGTCATTGCGATCGTTCGATGCCGCGCTCGGATGCGCTAGCCCTGCGCCGCCTGCACGGCCATGCGCGCCGCCTCCGAGAAGCCGTCCGCACGTCCGAGGTCGATGCCCGACTCGTCGAGGACGCGCTTGCCGATCTCGACGTTCGTGCCGGCGAGGCGGACGACGGTGGGCTGCGTCAGGTCGCCCTGGCGGACCGCCTTCACCACGCCCTCCGCGATGATGTCCGTGCGCGCGAGGCCACCGAAGATGTTGACCAGCACGGCCTTCACGTCCGGGTCGCTGCTGATGATCTTCAGCGCGGCCACTACAGCGTCCGGGTTGTTCGCCGTGCCGATGTCCAGGAAGTTCGCGGCGGTGCCGCCGGCCATCTGGATCGCGTCCAGCGTGGCCATGGCCAGGCCGGCGCCGTTCACGAGGCAACCGATGTCGCCGTCCAGTTTGATGTAGTTCTGGATGCCCGCGTCGTGGGCCTCCAGTTCCTTGTCCGGCTCCTGCGAGCGGTCGCGGAGCGTGCCCAGGTCCTTCTGCCGGAAGTCCGCGTTGTCGTCGATGGAGAACTTGGCGTCGGCGGCCAGCAGGCGGCCGTCACCGGTGACGACGAGCGGGTTGATCTCCACGATCGAGCCGTCGCTCTCGAGGAACGCCCGCGCCACGTTGCCGATCAGCGTCGCCGCGGCGTTGAGGTGCTCGCCGCCGAGGCCGACCGCGAACGCGAGTTGCCGCCCCTGGAAGGGCTGGAAGCCGCACGCCGGGTCGATCCACGTCTTGTGGATGGCCTCGGGCGACTCCTCCGCCACCGCCTCGATGTCCATGCCGCCCTGGGCGCTGGCGATGATCACGGGCATGCCAGGCGAGTTGTCGATGGCGACCGACAGGTAGATCTCGTCCCGGATGTCGATCGCCTCTTCGACCAGCACGGAGGCGACGGGCAGGCCCTGCGGCCCGGTCTGGTGGGTGACGAGCGTCATCCCGATGATCTCGGCGGCGTAGCGCTTCGCCTCGGCCGGGTCGTTGGCCACCTTGACGCCGCCGGCCTTGCCGCGCGCGCCGGTGTGGGCCTGCGCCTTGACGACCACGCGCCCGCCGAGTTCCTGCGCGATCGCCTCGGCCTCCTCGGGCGTGCTCGCGACGCGGCCGCGCGGCACCGGCACCCCGAACCGCGCGAGGACCTCCTTGGCCTGGTACTCGTGGAGTTTCATGACGCCTCGATCCGTCCGGGGTGGGGTGGGGACACGGAACGGGGGC
>JBBDIC010000117.1:13922-15278 GCA_040880625.1 Dehalococcoidia bacterium
CGGGGGGGCGGCCCGCGAGCGATGGTAGCACCGGGACGGTTGCGGGCTAGGTGAGGCGATCTGGTCGAACAACGATGAGCGGCGTGCCACGTTCTGGGCCATTGGGGAAAAGAGCCGTGAAGGTTGCGTTCACGAAGGACGGGGCGTCGAGCATGAAGGTCACCCATTCTTGGTTGACCGTCACCATCACGGCGATAGCACCGACCGCACGCGCTGCTGCCTCAAGTTCCTGGAGCGAACCGCCATTGAAGACGACGAGGGACAGCCCCACGTCCGCGACTGTTCCCGCGAAGGTTGATTCGAACTGGACGCCGTTCCTGACATCGAGTGGCCCGCCACCTGCCTGCCATTGCTCCATCGCGGTCTGGCCGTTCTCTCGAACGAACACGACCTGGTCGCCCTCGATGGGGCCGAATTGCGCGTTCGCATCTAGGTACATCAGCCAGTTGCCCTCAGCATCGGCCGCGGCCGCGTTTTGGGGATGTCCGCGGACGTAGGCTGCGACTCGTTCGCCTGGTGACAACCCCGAACCATACGCAGTGAACGGCGGAACCGCGCCGCTGTCACCCTTCTGGAGACTTTCCGGTTCTGGATCCGCGACACCGGCCGTGGGTGGGGACATCCGTGCTCTTCGCCAATCGACGTAGGCGAGTCCTAACGAAGTAATCCAGATGCGTCCCGTGCTATCCGAGTCAATCAGGCCTGCTCGGGCGAGCGCGGCCAGGACGGTCCGCCGTTCAGCGCCCTCCCTCACGACTTGTGAGCGGTTCGCCCACAGTTCTGCTTCGGTCGTCACACGCTCCTCCGCGATCCACTCAAGGACTGCATGGGTGTGAGGCCGAAGAAACTCTTGCAGGTATGAGAAGAAGAGGACGAGCATTTCCTGGCGGAGGGCAGCCTCGCTCGCCACCCTCACGGGATCGAGTTCCGTCGTAAATCCAGACCCCGTCGATGCTGTGTCGTCGTTAGGGGGAGCGGGGGGCCGAGGGCCACCTGGTTCGGGAATTCGTTGCCCGCCCAGCTCCAGGCTTGGTCCTCCAGGCATCCCAAGTTTCACAGGCTGTTGCCGGTCACGCAGCCGCTCCTGAACGGCGTCGATGACTCGGGTTATCGGCTTGTGGAACATGAAGAGCGTCACGATCAGGGTGAGCGGCCATGCATAAGCCACAAAGAGTGCGACTACGTGGTCGACGGAAAACGCGATCCATTCGCCCCAGTCAGATGGCTCCATGGATCCAATGATAACGCGATGAATTGCCGGAGCGGACAGGAGTGGCTCCCCTCCCACCTGCAACGCCTCTGACGCCTCCGACCTCCACGCTGTCGCCCCGCTGCGAGGACGCGCGTCGCACGGTG
>JBBDIC010000118.1:0-2441 GCA_040880625.1 Dehalococcoidia bacterium
CTCAGTCTCGCTCCACCCCGTCCGGGGCGCGCTCGATGACGACGGCGGCGGAGGCTTCTTCCGCCTGTAGGGTGCGCACGCGGCGCTGCATGGTGGCGCGCATGGCCAGGAACCACACCGTCGCCGCCACCGCGAGGCCGATGCGCAGCGCGGGGTGCTGCTCGAGTTTTCCGTCCTCGGTCAAGACGGCGGTGCCGAGGAGGAAGCCGCCGCCGACCCAGACGGCGTTGGCGATCACGGCGCCGGCGTAGTCCAGCGGCAGCCAGACGCGCAGCGGAATGCGGAGGGCGCCCGAGCCAAACGGGCCCACGGCGCGCGTCACGCTGTGCAGGTGGTAGAACGGGATGAGCCACCTCGCGCGGCCGTCCATCAACTTCGACCCCATGCGCAGCGACGAGCCGAAGCGCGTGTTTGCCAGGCGCTCGCCGCCCCAGCGGCCCGCCACATACGACACCGTGTCGCCCATGGCGGTGCCCGCCGTCGCCGCGAGGAAGACCGCAAACACGCTCGCATCCCCCTGCGACGCCGCCGCGCCGCCGAGGAACATGACCAGCACCCCGGGAAAGATCACCCCCAGCCCGATCGTCGACTCCACGAGGGCGGACACGAACACGATCGGCGTACCGAACTCCTCGAAGAGCCGGTTCACGGCGACGAAGACCACGTCCGTGACGTAGTTGAAGGCGTCGTAGGGCGCCGCAATGATGTCAACGAGGTCCAGGGAGGGTCTCCTGCCGGGGGCGGGGCTGTGAGACAATCATAGACCGGGCATCGGTGACGGCCATGCGCGGACGGCGCGAGGCGGTCCCGGGCCACAGGCGGGCGCGGGCGCGCGTCCAGAATTGATCGTGCGCGCCGCGGTTCCTAGACTAGAACGTCTGACCCTACAACCTGGGAGAGACTGATGTTCGCGATCATCCGCACCGGCGGTAAGCAGTACCGCGTCCGGGAAGGCGACCACATCGCCATCGAACGCCTCGAGGCCGAAGACGGCGCCGAGGTGACCTTCGCCGACGTGCTCCTCGTCGGTGACGAGGGCGACACGACCGTCGGTTCCCCGCTCGTCTCCGGCGCGTCCGTCACCGGGCGCGTGGAGTCGCAGGGGAAGGCCAAGAAGGTCACCTTCTTCACGTTCAAGAACAAGACCCGCCAGAAGCGCATGGTGGGACACCGCCAGTACGAGACGCGCGTGGTCATCACCGGCATCAGCGCGGGCTAGCACCTCGCCAGCGCGTCCTCACGACAGGAGCGGCCACTCATGGCGCACAAGAAGTCCGGCGGATCCACCAAGAACGGCCGCGAGTCCGCCGCCCAGCGGCTGGGCGTGAAGCGGCACGACGGCCAGGTGGTCACGGCCGGCACGATCATCATCCGCCAGCGCGGCACCCGCACGCACGCCGGCGTGAACGTGGGCGTCGGCCGCGATCACACGCTGTGGGCGAAGGTGGACGGCGCCGTCCGCTTCCACCCCTACGCCAAGGGCCGCCGCAAGCAGGTCTCGGTCGTCCCGATCGAGGCGTAGCGCAGCGGCGCCGGAGAGAGAACCATCGATGAAGACCGAGATCCATCCCGAGTACACGGCCTCCACGGTCACGTGCTCGTGCGGCAACGCCTGGGAGACCCGCTCCACGAAGCCCCAGATGCACGTGGACGTCTGCTCGGCCTGCCACCCGTTCTTCACGGGCGAGCAGCGCATCGTGGACACCGCGGGCCGCGTGGAGCGCTTCCGCCGCCGCTACAACAAGCCCTCCTAGCCCCACACGCTCCGACGACCACGAGGGCGTCCCGCGCATCCGCCGGGACGCCCTCGCTGCGTCGCGCGCGCTCGATGTCGTCCCGATGCTCGTCCGGTGCGGCGCAGGCACCTACGCTGAGGGCGTGACGCCCACGCCGCCACCCGTCCCCCCCACCACCACGTTCGGCGGCCAGGCGGTCGTCGAGGGCGTCATGATCCGCGGCCCTCGCACCATGTCCGTCGCCGTGCGCCGCCCGGACGGCGAGATCCAGACGCGCTCGGACCTGTTGGGCGTGCTGTTCACCGGCCCGCTCCGCCGCGTGCCGCTCGTCCGCGGCGTGATCGTGCTGCTGGAGACCATGGTGCTGGGCGCCAAGGCGCTGACGTGGTCCTCCGCGATCGCGTCCGGCGAGGTGGACGCGGACGGCGAGCCCCAGGCGCTGACGCGCGTCGAAGGCGCGTTCATGGTGGTGATGATGCTCCTGGCTGCGGCGATCTTCTTCGCCGGCCCCGTGCTCGTCACCGCCTGGCTGGACGGCCACATGCCGCTGTGGGCCGTGCTGGCCATGGAGGGCGGCGTCCGCGTCGCGCTGCTGCTGGGCTACGTCTGGGCGATCGGCCGCTCGGACGACGTGCGGCGCGTCTTCCAGTACCACGGCGCGGAGCACATGACGATCGCCGCGCACGAGGACGGCCGCGACCTGAC
>JBBDIC010000119.1:0-7538 GCA_040880625.1 Dehalococcoidia bacterium
GACCTTCCGACCCCCTCCTCCTTGAGGGGGGAGGGTTGGGGTGGGGTGCGCGGCGCCCAGCGCCGCCCGGACGTACCTCGATACCCTCGAAACCTCGACGTGCCCTACCCGCGCAGCGACCGCCACCCGCGCGCGATCGCCCTCGGCTGCCACGTGCCGCCGCCGATCTCGCGGCCGTTGAACGCGAGCACCGCCAGCCCGCCGACGAGCCCCGTGGCCGCCAGCAGCAGCGCCTGGTGCCACCACACCGCGCCCTCGGTCAGCAGCCGCGTCCCGTCCGAGTAGTAGTAGGGGCTCAGGAAGCGCGTCCACTCGATGGGCTCCACCGTCATCGCGAACGAGGACAGCAGGTAGGAGGCGATGGCGATGCCCGTCATGATCCCGGCGGCCATGCCGCGCGAGGGCGCCACGGCGCTCAGCAGCAACGCCAGGGCGGCGAAGCACCACACGATCGGCAGGAGCAGGAAGGTCGCCGCGGCGAGTTCCACGGTCGTGACGGACGGGCCCAGGTCCACGAAGGGCGCGCTGGCGAGCCATCCCACCACGATCAGCGCGCAGATCGCCACGGAGCCCCCCACCAGCGCCAGCACGCGCGACACGAACAACGTCGTGCGCGTGACCGGCTGCGCCAGCAGCGACTCGAGGCGCCCTCGGCCCTCGTCCCCGGCCAGCAGGCCGGTCCCCACCACCACGCCGTAGATCATGAAGATCACCGGCGCGAACGAGAAGAACTCCGTGGTCAGGAAGTTGGCGGGCTCCGTCAGGTCGCCCTCCGTCCCGAAGAAGGCGAGGAGTTCGTCCGGGTACTCCGCGTCTGCCACCACCTCGCGGAAGGTGGGGAAGAGCCACACCATCAGGGCGGCGTACAGCGCCAGCCCCAGCCCGTACCAGACCACGTGCCAGCGGATGTCGCGCAGCGTGCGGCCCGTGATCGCGCCGTTCACCGGGCGTCCCCCGCCGGCTCCACCGCCGCGTCCTCTGTCCCGTCTTCTGCCCCGTCTTCCGGGCGGTAGTAGTCCATGAAGAGTTCCTCCAGGGTGGTCTGCCGCACGGACAGGTCCGCGATGTCATGCCGTGCGAGCGCCTTCACCAGCGCATCGATGCCGTAGCGCGTCTCGAACGACCAGCGCGCGCCGTCCGCGCGCACCACGCTCACCGAGGGCGCCAGCCCCTCGAACGCGCCGCCGGCCGGCGGGACAGCGAACTCCACGTCCACCTGTCGAGGCGCCAGGCGGCGCTGCTCCGCCAGGTCGAACACGTCCACGATCAGGCCCTGCCGCACGATCGCCGCGCGGCTACAGATCGCCTCCACCTCCGCCAGGATGTGCGACGAGAAGAACACCGTCCGTCCGTCCTCCGCCACCTCGCGCAGCACCGACTCCACGGTCTCCTGCACGAGCGGATCGAGGCCGGTGGTCGGTTCATCGAGGATGATCAGCGGCGCGCGGTGCATCAGCGCCAGCACGATCCCGACCTTCTGGCGGTTGCCGCGCGAGAGCGCCGAGACCGTGCGCGTCAGATCGAGGTCCAGCCGCTCCACCAGGGAGTCGAGGTAGGCGCGGTCCACGCGCTCGCCGCGCACGTCCTCGAAGTACCGGAACGCCTCGCGGGCGGTGACGCCGGCGGGCAACTCCGGGTCGCTCTGGAGGTAGCCCACCTGGCGGCGCGCCTGCACGGAGTCGCGCTGCGCGTCGTGTCCGAGGATCTGCACGCGGCCTGCGGTCGGACGGATCAGGTCCAGGGCGATGCGGACCGTCGTGCTCTTCCCGGCGCCGTTCGGTCCCAGGAACCCGAAGATCTCGCCGCGCGCCACGTCCAGGTCAATGCCCCGCAACGCCTCGACGGGGCCGTAATGCTTGACCAGCCCCTCCACGCGCAGCGCGGAAGTACGCACCCCCAACACAGCGACCCCGATCCCAGCCGGCGCTACACGCCCGGCGGCAGGAAGCATACCGCCGCCGTCAGGCATCGCGTTCCGGTCCGCGCCTCTGCCTCCCTCCGCTCCGGCCCCTCCCTGAGGGGGGAGGTCAGAGTGGGGGTGTGCGCCCCTCCTCCGGCCCCCTTCCCCTTGAGGGGGGAGGGCGGGGGTGGGGGTGCGCGGCGCGCAGCGCCGCCTCGGACGCACCTCGATCCCCCTCGCTCGCCTCGCGACGTCGAGGGCCCGCGCCCTACGAGCGTCCGGCCGGGTACACCATCTTCAGCGTCACGAAGCCCACGATGCCCGACAGCAACGAGGCGGCGATGATCGCGAGTTTCGCGTCCGTCAGCAGCGTCGCGTCCGTGAACGACAGTTGCGTGATGAGCAGCGACACCGTAAACCCGATGCCGCCGAGGGCGCCCATGCCGATCACCCCCGGCCACCCGACGCCGGCCGGCAACTGCGCGCCCGCCTTCACCACCAGCCACGTCGCCACGAAGATGCCGAGCGGCTTGCCGATGAACAGCCCGAAGAACACGCCTAGCGCCACGGGCGCCGTCAGCGCGCCGCCCACGGTGTCCGGGCTCAGCGAGACGCCGGCGTTGGCGAACGCGAAGATCGGGACGATGGCGAAGGCCACCAGCGGCTGTAGTTCGTGCTCCAGGCGGTCCAGCGGCGGGATCGCGCGGTCCGTCAGGTGGTTCAACTGGCGCAGCGCGTGCGTCTTCTGCTCGTGCGCGTACTCCTCGTCCTGGGAGCCGGCGGCCTCTCGGTAGCGCTCCACCTCGCTCTCCGCGAGGTCGGCGAAGTCCTCCTCGCGGTACCACGCCTTCCACGGGGCCAGCAGGCCCAGGATGACGCCCATGATTGTGGGGTGGATGCCGGAGTCCACCGTGGCCGCCCACGCCACGAAGCCCAGCACGATGTAGATCGGCAGGTACCAGATCCCGGACTGCCGCAGCACGAAGATCAGGCCCACCACGGCCGCGGCGAAGAACAGCGGCTCCAGCGCCAGGTCGCTGGTGTAGAACACCGCGATCACGATGATGCCGCCGATGTCGTCCACGATCGCCAGCGCCAGCAGCATCACGCGCAGCCCGAACGGCACCCGTTTCCCCACCACCGTCAGCACGCCGATCGCGAACGCGATGTCCGTCGCCAGCGGGATGCCCCAGCCGCCGGACCCGTCGCTGCCGAGGGTCAGCGTGACGAAGATCAGCGCCGGCGCCAGCATCCCGCCGAACGCCGCGACGATCGGCACGATCACGCGGCGCAGGTTGGACAGTTCGCCCACCACCGTCTCGCGCTTGATCTCCAGGCCCACCACGAAGAAGAACAGCACCATGGCGGCGTCGTTGATCCAGAAGTGCAGCGACTCGTCCAGGCTCCAGAAGCCCAGGTCGATCGCCAGGTGGTACTCCAGCAGGTCGTGGTAGGCGTCGCTCCACGGCGAGTTCGCCCAGGCGAGCGCCAGCACGGACGCCAGCAGCAGCACCACGCCGCCCGCGGTCTCCAGCGCGATGAACGACTGCACCGGCCGGACGAAGCGGTCCACCCGCTGCCGGCGCTTCGCGAGGCGGGGATCGTGGTGGCGGTCCGTGTCGATCACGGGGGCTCCTGGTGGCGCTCGCTGGGACATCGATGCCGGCCCGCGTCGCATCGAGGGACGAGCGGCGGGGATGCGACAGTTTCGCGCCGGATCACCTGAGGCGCGAGCGGCGGCGCCCCTCGTTCGGAGCAGTGGTCCCCAGCGGCAGTCCGCCGATGTCGTGATGGGAAACGGAAATGTGTTGTGAGGCGATTCGCGCTGTGATAGATCACTTCGGAACGCGGGAGACAGACAGCCTGTACGTATCGGCCGTGAGGGCGGCCCGTGCCAGCCTGATGGCGACCGCGACCAGGAGGGAACCCTTTGAGCGAGTCGAACTATTGGACCCGGATTTCCGGGAGCCGCGTCAGCCGTCGCACGGCGCTGCGCGGCGCGGCGCTGGGCCTCACCGGCATTGCCGGCGCGGCGCTGATCGGTTGCGGTGACGACGAGGACACGGCGCCGGCGGGCACGGCCACAGGCGACGGCGGCGGCGCGGCGACCCCCGCAGCCACGGGCGACGCCACGGCGACGGCCGGCGAGCCGAAGGCCGGCGGGTCGTACACCTCGTACACGTCCACCTTCTCGGGGGTGGACCCGCACAACTCCGTGTACGGCGGCGCGGGCATTGTGCCGCTCACGTACAACTACCTGGTCCGCCAGGAGGTGCTGCGGCAGGACCTGGGCGACAACGGCCAGATCCTGGACCTGGCGGAGAGCATCGAGATCTCCGGCGACCAGCAGACGTGGACGTTCAAATTGCGTCCGGACGTGATGATCGCCCCCAACAGCCACGGCGTGGAGGAGCGGCCGCTGACCTCCGAGGACGTCATGGCGTCCTTCGACCGCATCGCCAACCCGGACAACGGCGCCAACGGCTTCGCCACGTTCGCCCTGTTCGTGGACGACTACTCCGCTCCGGACGACACCACCGTGCAGGTGGTGACCCGGTCGCCGTTCTCGTGGCTGCTGGACTCGCTGGGGGACAACCTCCAGGGCGTCATTGTGCCGAAGGAGTGGCTGGACCAGGGCGACGCGGTCAAGACCGCCGCCGTCGGCGCCGGCCCGTTCATGCTCGAAAGCCTCGTCGAGGGCGACAAGGCGATCATGAAGCGCAACCCGAACTACTACATGCAGGGCCAGCCGTACCTGGACGAGTTCCGCATCCTGATCATGGCGGACGTGGCCACGCGCCTGACCGCCTTCCAGGACCGCCAGATCGACAACTACACAACCGGCAACGGCCAGGAGGCCGAGAGCCTGGTGAAAGACGGCATCACGCACGTGGCGCACAGCAGCACGGGCTACAACTCGTTCTGGATGCGCGCGGACGCGCCCCCGTACGACGACCCGCGCGTGCGCCGTGCGATCAACATGTCCATGGACCGCGATCAGTACATCCAGATCATCGGCCGCGGCCAGGGGCAGCCCATGGGCCCGCTGGCGCCGGTGTTCGAGAACTACGCGCTGTCGCCGGAGGAACTCGCCACCGCTCAGCCGTACGACCCGGACGAGGCGGCCAAGTTGTTCCAGGGCGCGGGCGTGACGGAGATCCAGTTCGCCCACCCCACCAGCGACACCATGCCGGACTACGTGCAGATCCTACAGCGCCAGTTGCAGCAGATCGGCGTCGGCATCCAGCCCACGCCGCTGGACGCCGGCACGTGGGTGGCCGGCTACTTCGGCGGGCAACACGAGGCGAGTTTCTCGTTCAACCAGTCGTACAAGACGCCGCACTTCGCGCTGCAGTGGCACCGCACCGGCGGAATCACCGGCAACAACAACTACGACACGAAGTACTACACGGCCGAGGTGGACGCCGCCATCGACGGGGCGGCGGCGATCTTCGACGAGGACGAGCGGCGGGAGGCGTACAAGGAGGCCCAGAAGGTCATCCTGGCGTCCGACCCCACGTTCATCAACGTCTACAACGCCGGCAGCAACACCGTGTACTACAGCGACATCCAGCGCACGCAGCCCGGCCCGGGCGCGCTGGACGTGGCCCTCATGCGGGAGTGGTGGATCGACGCCTAGCGAGGCTGCGGTCCCCACGCCAGACCGGACCCCCGGCACGCCTGCGGGCGGCGTCACCCACGTGGTGACGCTGCCCGTGCGGCGGGCCGCGGCGCTGTAGGAGGGCGAGGCATGATCACCTACGCGATGCGCCGCGTCGTGATGGCGTTGATGATCCTCTGGTTCATCTCGCTCGTGGTGTTCGTCCTCATGCGGATGATGCCGGGCGACCCGGCGCTCCTCCAGCAGGGCATCAGCGCCACGCCGGAGACCATCGCCCGCGTCAACCGGGAACTCGGCCTGGATAAGCCGGTGCCGATCCAGTACCTGCAATGGATGGGCGGCATCCTGCGCCTGGACCTCGGGCGCTCCGTCCTGAGCCAGGTGGACGTGTCGCACGAGTTCATGGTGCGCTTCCCGGTCTCGCTCCAACTGATGACCTTCACGCTGATGTGGACCGTGATCCTCGGCATCCCGTTCGGGATCGTGTCCGCGATGCGGCGCAACAAGTGGCCGGACTACGTCGTGCGCCTGACGGCGATCGTGGCGCTGGCCGTGCCCTCCTTCTGGATCGCCACGCTCGTCCTGATCATCCCGCAGCAGCAGTGGGGCTACGCCCCCCGGCTGGATGGCGCCATCTCCCTCTTCGAGGACCCCGCGCAGAACCTCAAGCAGTTCGTCCCGCCGTCGCTGGTGCTGGCGTTCGCGCCCATGGCCAGCGTGATGCGCCTCACGCGCTCCTCGCTGCTGGAGGTGCTGCGGACGGACTACATCCGCACCGCGCGCGCCAAGGGCCTCGCGGACAACGCGGTGGTGTTCCGCCACGCCATGAAGAACTCCGTCATCCCGGTGGTCACGGTCATCGGCCTGCAGGCCGCGGGCCTCCTGGGCGGATCCGTGATCATCGAGCAGATCTTCAACCTCAACGGCCTCGGTCAGTACATCTTCCGCGCCATCCTGCAGAAGGACTTCGCCGTCGCCCAGAGCCTCGTGCTCTACACCGCTGCGGCGGTCGTCTTCCTGAACCTGGCGGTGGACCTGGCCTACGGCTGGCTCGACCCGCGCATTCGGTACTCGTGAGGCCAGTACTCGTGAAACCGGTACTCGTGAGGAGCCACGCACGATGATCGAAGCGCAACAGGGCGCCGGCCTCGCACGCAGCGGCGGCGTGGCGCGTCGAGGGCGGCTGCGCGATCTCGGCCGCACGGCGCGCCGCAGTCCCCTCGGCATGTTCGGGCTGGCGATCATCGCCGTGCTGCTGTTCGTCGGCGTGTTCGCGCCGCTGATCGCGCCGTACGAGGTGAATGAGTTCGCCGGCCTCCCCAACGAGGCGCCCAGCAGCGAGTTCTGGTTCGGCACGGACAAGTTCGGCCAGGACCTCTACAGCCGCGTCATCTTCGGCGCGCGCATCTCGCTGCAGGTGTCATTCCTGTCGGTCGTCGGCGGGACGGTGGTGGGGCTGCTGGTCGGGTCGTTCTCGGGCTTCAAGGGCGGCTGGGTGGACACCGTCATCCAGCGCATCGTGGATACGGCGATCGCGTTCCCCGCGCTGATCCTGCTGCTGATGATCGTCCGCCTGCTGGACCCGTCGCTCCGCAACGTCATCATCGTGATCGCGATCGTGATCATCCCCGGCGTCGCCCGCGTGATCCGAGGCGCGGCGCTGTCCGAGCGCAACAACCAGTACGTGGAGGCCGCCCGCGCCCTGGGCGCCACGGACACGCGCATCCTGCTGCGCCACATCATCCCGAACATGCTCCCGCTTGCGATCGTGATCTCCACCACGCTGCTGGGCACCGCGATCCTTGCGGAGGCGTCGCTGTCCTTCCTCGGGCTGGGCGTGCCGCCGCCGAACCCGTCGTGGGGCGCGGACATCAGCGCGGCGCGCTCCAGTTTCCCGATCAACATCGCGCAGGCGTTCTTCCCCGGCCTGGCGATCACGCTCACCGTGCTCGGCTTCAACCTCATGGGTGACGGCCTGCGCGACATCCTGGACCCGCGCCTCCGCGGCTCCTGACC
>JBBDIC010000119.1:7638-10937 GCA_040880625.1 Dehalococcoidia bacterium
CACGCGACATCGAGGTGTCCCGCCGGCCACCGCACCCCCGCGGGCTATCCTGTGCGCGCCGGGCATCGATGCCCCGGACGGGCGGGGAGGGGATGCCGGTGCCCAGGGTGCTCGTGGTCGAAGACGACCAGGCGATCCGCGAGACCGTCGCGTTCAACCTCCAGCGTGACGGGCACGAGGTGCTGACCGCCGCCGACGGCGTCGCCGGGCTGGCGGCCGCGCGCACGGGCGCCCCGGACCTCGTGGTGCTGGACGTGATGCTGCCGAGGATGTCCGGCCTGGACGTCTGCCGCATCCTGCGCGAGGAGACCGCCGTCCCGATCCTGATGCTCACCGCCCGCGACGCGGAGGCGGACGTGGTGCAGGGTCTCGACCTGGGCGCGGACGAGTACGTCACGAAGCCGTTCTCGATGCGCGAACTGCGCGCCCGCGTCGCCTCGCTGCTGCGGCGCGACCGCCTCTCGCGTGCAGACGCCGCAGGCACCGATGGCAGCGCCGGCGTCGATGCCAGTGCGGACGGCGGCGCCTCGACGGTGACGGCCGGCGACCTGGAACTCTCCAGCGTGCGGCACGAACTGCGCCGCGGTGGCGAGGCGGTGGCGCTACGCCCTCGCGAGTTCGCGCTGCTGGAGTTCTTCATGCGCCACCCCGGCCAGGTCTTCACGCGCGACGTGATCCTGGAGCGCGTGTGGGACCTCACCTACCCCGGCGAGACGCGCACCGTGGACGTCCACGTCCGCTGGCTGCGCGAGAAGATCGAGGACGACCCGTCCCACCCGCTGCGCATCCAGACCGTGCGCTCCGTGGGCTACAAGTTCATCCCGTGAGCGCGAGGGGAGCCCGCGCGTGACCAACGAGCGCGTCGCCGCCGTCGTCCTGCTCGCGGTGATCGTCGCGCCGCTCGTGGCGCTCGCGCCGCCATGGGTCGCCGCCCTCGCGGCCGGCGCCGGCATCCTGCTGGCCGCCGTCCTCGTCGCGCGCACGCGACCGCACGGCCCCGTTCCGCCCGTCGAGGGCGCCCCGGCGGAGGCCCCCGGCCGTGAGGCGCTCGCGTCGCTGCTCGACCTGTTCTCGGAGGGCATCCTGCTGCTGGACGAGGACCGCACCGTGATCGCGGCGAACCGCGCGGCGGCGCGGATGCTCGCCCGCCCGCGCGAGGGCATGATGGGCGTCTCCCTGATCCGCGCCGCGCGCGACCACGCGCTGCTGGACCTGCTGCGCGAGCCCACTGCCGAGCCTCGGGAGGTGGTGCTGGCGGACCAGCGCGTGGTGTTCGCGTCTGTGGCGCACGTGGAGTCCGGCGACATCCGCACGGTGGTGACGCTGCAAGACCTCACGCCGCTGCGGCGGGCGGAGCGCGCCCGCCAGGAACTCGTCGCCAACGTCTCGCACGAACTGCGCACGCCCATCGCCGCCGCCATGGCGCTGGCGGAGACGCTGGAGTCCGGCGTGGAGGACGAGGCGCAGCGCGCCCGCTTCCACGCCCAACTCTCGGCCGAGATCGACCGCCTCGGGCGCATGGTGGACCGCCTCCTGCGCCTCTCCCGCATCGAGTCCCGCGCGGAGGAGTTCCACACCGAGGATCTGGACGCCCACGCGCTCCTCGAGGAGGCGCGCAGCCGCATCGCGCCGGTGGCGGAGCGCCGCGCGATCGCCGTCGAGGTCGCGGACGAGGTCGCCCGCGAGGCGGAGACGGCCGGCCCGCTGCGCGTCCACGGCGACGGCGAGCGCGTGCTGGAGGTCCTGTCGAACCTCCTCGACAACGCGGTGCGGCACGCGCCCGAGGGGTCCACGGTCACGCTCTCGGCGGCACCGGAGGCGGGCCTCGTGTGCTTCACCGTGCGCGACCAGGGCCCCGGCATCACGCCCCAGGAGCGCGCCCGCATCTTCGAGCGCTTCTACACCGGCGACCGCGCGCGTCCGGAGGGTGGCGCCGGCCTCGGGCTGGCGATCGCGCGCCACATCGTGTCCCGCCACGGCGGCGAGATCTGGGTGGCGGACGAGTCGCCGGGCGCCGCGCTCTGCTTCACGCTGCCCGCCGCAGGCGCACCCGAGGCGGGCCGGACGATTTAAACGGCCATTAACGCGCGCGCGGGAGGATGGCTCCACGCAGGGCGCGCTCAGAGGGCCGCCCGCGTACGAGTGCCGCGCGGGGCTCGCGCGGAAGAAGAAGGAGAAAGATGACCATCGACCCATCCCTGCGCAGGCGCACGCTGACCGGCGTCGCGGTCGCCGCGCTCAGCGTGTTGCTGATCGCCTGCGGCAACAACGGCGGAAACGGCAACAACGACAACGGCAACAACAACGGCGGCGGCGCGGCGAGCCCGCCGGCCGCGGCAGACGGCTCCATCTCCTACGGCGACCTCGGCGGGTCGGTGCGCGTGGACGGGTCGTCCACGGTCTACCCGATCTCCCAGGCCGTCGCGGAGGAGTTCATGCGCGTCTCCAACACGCGCGTCAACGTGGGCCTCTCAGGCACCGGCGGCGGCTTCGAGAAGTTCTGTCGAGGCGAATCGGACGTCTCGGACGCCTCGCGGCCCATCACCCAGAGCGAGATCGACCTCTGCGCCGAGAACGGCATCGAGGACATCATGGAGGTCCAGGTCGCCATCGACGCGCTGACGGTCATGGTGCACCCGGACAACGACTGGGCCGACTGCCTGACCGTGCAGGAACTGCACGACCTCTTCAAGGTCGGCGGCTACACCAACTGGAACCAGGTCCGCCCCGAGTTCCCGGATGTGGAACTCATCGGCTACGTGCCCGGCACGGACTCCGGCACGTTCGACTACTTCGTGGAAGCCGTCATCGAGGGCGTGGACGAGGAGGCCGGCCACCGCGGCGACTTCACCGCCTCCGAGGACGACAACATCCTGGCGCAGGGCATCCAGAGCGATTCGAACGCCATCGGCTACTTCGGCTTCGCGTACTTCCTGGAGGCCGGGCAGGCGCTGAAGGCGCTCGCGGTCGACGGTGGCGAGGGCTGCGTAGACCCCTCGTTCGAGGCCGCCCTCGATGGGACGTACCAGCCACTGGCGCGCCCGCTGTTCATCTACACGCGGGAGGCCCTGCTGCAGGAGCGCCCGGAGATGCTGGGGTTCCTCGACTTTTACGTGTCCAACATGCAGGTGCTGGTGCCGGAGGTCGGCTACGTGACGATGCCGGAGGACCTCTACCAGGAGCAGGTGGCGAAGGTGGAGCCCTTCCTCGGCTAGCGGTAAGCGGTGTGTTCGGGATTGAATGCAGTCGCGGCTCGGCCGGCACCGTGGCCTTCGAGCGCGGCGAAGGGGCCGCAGTCG
>JBBDIC010000119.1:10947-14982 GCA_040880625.1 Dehalococcoidia bacterium
CGCGGCAGGCTACTCTGCCGCGGGCGCCCACGGGTTCGCAGCGAGACGGACCGCACGAGGTCCACCGAGTCCACAGAGTCCACGGAGAGGCTGGCACCGGCGGATGGCGACATCTCCACTCTCTGGCGGTACGGGCGGAGCGGCTGACCCTGAAGGTCTCGCCGCATCCCTCCGTCAGCGGCCGTTCAAGCGGCTGCGGGAGCGGGCGATCATCTGGCTGCTCGGCCTCGCCGGGGCGGTGTCGCTCATTACGACCGCCGCCATCGTGATCGTCCTCGTGGGCGAGACCATCCCGTTCTTCAGCGAGGTCTCGCCGCGGGAGTTCCTGCTGGAGGTGGAGTGGCAGCCGCTGTTCCAGCCCGTGTCGTTCGGGGTGTGGGAACTCGTCGCGGGCACGCTCAACATCGTGCTGTGGTCCATGATGATCGCGCTGCCGATCGGGCTGGCGTCCGCGATCTACCTCAGCGAGTACGCCCACGGCCGCACGCGCGCGATACTGAAGCCGATGCTGGAGGCGCTGGCCTCCGTCCCCACCATCGTCTACGCGTACTTCGGGCTCACGTTTATCAGCCTGGACATCCTGAAGCCGATCTTCGGCAGCGGCATCTCCGTCTTCAACGCGCTGGCCGCCAGCATCGTCATGGCGGTCATGCTCATCCCCACCATCGCCTCCATCTCCGAGGACGCGATGTCCGCCGTGCCGCGCGAACTGCGCGAGGGCGCCTACGGCCTGGGCGCCACGCGGCTGGAGGTGGCGACGCGCGTGGTGTTCCCGGCCGCGCTCTCGGGCGTGATCGCCTCGGTGCTCCTCGCCATCGCGCGGGTGGTGGGGGAGACGATGATCGTGGCGGTGCTGGCGGGGTCCACGCCCAACCTGACGCTTAACCCGCTGGAGAGCATCCAGACCATGACGGGCTACATGCTCCAGGTGGCGCTGGGCGACGCCGCCCGCGGGAGCCCGGAGTACCGCTCGCTGTTCGCGGTGGGCCTGATGCTGTTCCTGCTCACGCTGGTCTTCAACCTGGCCGCCACCTGGTTCGTGCGGCGCTTCCGAGAGGTGTACGTCTGATGGCAGCCGTCCCCTCGCCAGACCTGAGCCTCCAGGCCACCGGGCGCGTCGCGCGCCGCCAGCGCATCTCGCGCGGCTCGCGCTACCTCCTGCTGGCCATGGCGCTCATCGGTGTGTTCGCGCTCGCGGTGCTGGCGGTGGACACCATCGCGAACGGCGCCGGCCGGCTGGACCTGGACTTCCTGCGCACCTACCCCTCGAGGTTTGCCGAGCGCGCCGGCTTCCGCTCCGCGATCATCGGGTCCGCGTGGCTGCTCGTGCTGACGATCGGGTTCGTGGTGCCGATCGCCGTGGGCACGGCGATCTGGATCGAGGAGTTCGCGCCGCGCAACTGGCTGCTGAGTTTCGTGAAACTGAACCTGGCCAACCTGGCGGGCGTGCCCTCGATCATCTACGGCGTGCTGGGGCTCGCGGTCTTCGTGCGCTTCATGGAACTGGGGCCCAGCATCCTGGCGGGCTCGCTGACGCTGTTCCTCATGATCCTGCCCATGACCGTGATCGCGGGGCAGGAGGCGATCCGGCAGGTGCCGGCCAGCGTGCGGCAGGGGTCGCTCGCCCTCGGCGCCACGCCGTGGCAGACCGTGTGGCACCACGTGCTGCCGGGCGCGATGCCGGGGATCATCACCGGCGTGATCCTGGCGATGGCGCGCGCGGCAGGCGAGACGGCCGCGCTGATCATGATCGGCGCGTTCTCCTTCATCGCCTTCGACAGTCTGAGCATCTGGGACGACTTCACCGCCATGCCCATCCAGGTCTACATCTGGACGACCGACGCCCGCCCGCAGTTCAGGCCCAACGCCGCCGCCGGCATCATGGTCCTGATGATCGTGGTCCTGACGTTCAACGTGCTCGCCGCCGTCATGCGCGAGCGCTTCCGGCGCAGGTAACCTGCATGCCAGGAGGATCGACCGTGGCAGACACCAGCACGCGCACCACCCCCACCGAGGGCGGCGCCCCGTCCGACGCGCCCGCCTCGACGCCCCCGTCCACGCCCTCCGCGCGGCCGTTCGAGGCCGGCCGTGCGCCCGTGCCGACGCGCGGGGACCGGCTGCCCGGCGACTTCACGCCGCCGGAAGAAGCGGCCATGACCGTGCGCGGCCTGGATTTCCACTACCCGCGCCAGCACGCCCTGCGCGACATCAACATCAAGTTCCCGCAGAAGAAGATCACGGCGCTCATCGGCCCGTCCGGCTGCGGCAAGTCCACGTTGCTGCGCTGCCTCAACCGCATGAATGACCTCATCGACGGCACGCGCGTGGAGGGCGCCGTGGAGTACCACGGCCTGAACCTGTACGACCGCGGCGTGGACCCGGTGGAGGTGCGCCGGCGCATCGGCATGGTGTTCCAGAAGCCCAACCCGTTCCCCAAGTCGATCTACGACAACGTGCTCTTCGGCGCGAAGGTGAACGGCTTCAAGGGCAACGCGGACGACCTCGTGGAGCACTCGCTGCGCCAGGCCGCGCTCTGGGACGAGGTGAAGGGCGACCTGAAGAAGTCCGGCCTGGCGCTCTCCGGCGGCCAGCAGCAGCGGCTCTGCATCGCCCGCGCGCTGGCCGTGGAGCCGGAGATCATCCTGATGGACGAGCCCTGCTCCGCCCTCGATCCCATCGCCACCCTGAAGATCGAGGAACTCATGCGCGAACTGCGGGAGCGCTACACGATCATCATCGTGACCCACAACATGCAGCAGGCTGCCCGCGTCTCCGACTACACCGCGTTCCTCCTCGCCGGCGAGGACGGCGCCGGCGAGGTCATCGAGTACGGCCCGACGGAGGAGATCTTCACCAACCCGCGGGACAAGCGGACTGAGGACTACATCACCGGCCGGTTCGGGTAGTCCCCGTGGCCGCTGTTGGTGGCGTGTGGATAACTAGAGGACGTGTGCGGATATCCGTACACTGCAACATCACCGAATCGACGGCGCGGCGGGGGATGACAGGGCGGCGCTTCAGTGCCACGTGAGACGTTCCAGAAGCAGATGGGTGACCTGCAGGACCTCGTCCTGGAGATGGGCTCCATGGTGGACCGCGCCGTGGACCGCTCCATCACCGCGCTGTTCGACCGCGACCCCGTGCTGGCCCAGCAGGTGGTGGACAACGACCAGGCCGTCAACGCCAAGAACTTCGAGTCCCAGAACGCCTGCATCGCACTCATCGCCCAGCAGGCGCCGATGGCGCGCGACCTGCGCCTCATCGTCTCGGTCGCCGCGATCATGACGGACCTGGAGCGCATGGGCGACCACGCGGAGGGCATCGCGCGGATCGTGCTGATGATGCAGGACGAGCCGCTGGTGAAGCCGCTGATCGACATCCCGATCATGGCCTCCAGCGCGCGCGAGATGCTGCGCCTCTCCGTGCAGGCCTTCGTCGAGCAGGACGTGGAGGCCGCCTACCGCGTCGGCGCCCGCGACGACGAGGTGGACGCCCTCTACGACCGCATCTACCGCGACCTGATCGACATCATGATCGGCGACCCCTCGACGATCGAGCCGAGCACGCACCTGCTGTGGGTGGCCCACAACCTGGAGCGCATCGGCGACCGCGCCACCAACATCGCCGAGCGCACCGTCTACTCCGCCACCGGCAACCTCCCCCAGATGGACGTCTCCTCCTACTAGCGCTGGCGCCCTTGGCTCCCTCCCCCCTCCCTTCTGACCCCCTCCCCCTTGAGGGGGGAGGGTTGGGGTGGGGGTGATCCGCGGATAGCCAGACAGGCCCATCACTCACCGTAAGTCCGCCGTAGGGGCGCAGCGTGCTGCGCCCTTCTGGCGGTCGGAGGGCGCAGCACGCTGCGCCCCTACAGGAGATCCGCCTTCCCTCTCCTCTCCCCCGGTTGACACCGCCGCCCTGTGCGCCATAATCACGAGTAGTCGACCGTTTTTGTCGGCTATTCCCACATCGAGTCGGGCCGACCATCGAAGGGGCGGTCCGGCCGGCCTGCATCGGGGGCGCAGCGATGACCACGGT
>JBBDIC010000120.1:0-2430 GCA_040880625.1 Dehalococcoidia bacterium
AGGAGGCGCGCGGAGGCGGCGGTGAGTTCCACGCCCACGCGGGCCGCGGGGCCGTCCGCTTCGTTCGTGAAGTCGATGTTCAGGGCGTGCTCTACGGGGTGGTGGAAGGGGTGGTCGTAGGAGACGTTGGCCTCCTTCACCTGGAACCAGCCCTCCGCACCGCGGGCGCTGCCCTCGATGGCGGTCTTCTCGACGACGTAGGTACACATGGCGGCCTCCTGGCTGCGGGCGGGTGGATCGAGGGCTACGCGAGGTGCTTGCCGAGGAAGGCCCAGACCTTCCGCCAGGCGTCCACGGCCTGCTCCTGCCGGTAGTTGGGACGTTCCTGGTAGAAGAAGCCGTGGCCGGCGCCGTCGTAGCGGTGGAACTCGTAGTCCTTGCCCTGGCGCTTCAGTTCCGCCTCGTGCGTGTCGACCTGCTCCGGCGAGGGGGAGCCGTCGTCGTTGCCGAAGATGCCGAGGAGCGGGACATCGAGGTCGGCGGTGTAGTCGATCGGCGCGACGGGGCGCTTCTCCGTGAGGTCCTCCGGGCGCATCACCACGCCGCCGCCCCACAGGTCCACCACCGCGTCCACGCGGCCTTCCGGCGTCTTCGTACGGCACGCGACGAGGTAGGCGTGACGCCCGCCGGAGCACGAGCCGAACACGCCGACTCGGTCCGTGGTGTACGGCAGGGCGCGCACGTAGCGCGTCGACGCCTCGAGGTCGCCCACCACCTGGTCGTCCGGGACGCCGCCGGCGTTGCGGACCATGGCGCCCACGTCCTCCGCGGCGCCGTGTCCCAGGCGCTCGTAGAGGTTGGGGCAGATGGCGGCGTAGCCGCGGCGCGCGAAGCGGACGGTGGTCTCCTTGTACCACTGGTCCCAGCCGGGCGCGTGGTGGATGAGCACCACGGACGGGAACGGCCCCTCGCCCAGCGGCCGCGCGAAGTAGGCGCGCACCGGGTCGCCACCGTGTCCGGCGATCGTCACGGTCTCGGCCAGCAGGCCCTCGTACTGGTCGGTGGTGTACGGCATCGATGGCCTCCCGGCGTCCACGGCCACGCTCTGCGCGTGGCGTCCGGCGCGCACGATACATCGAGCGCCCTCGGTTGGGTGCGAGCGAAGCGCAAGTGCGCGCGCGGGCGGGTGACGCTTCTGAAAGCGGGATGCCGGTAGCGTCGTTGCGCTGGAGGCGCGCCGCATGGACGACCCGCAGGTCTTCGACTTCCGGCGCATGTTCCTCGGTGACCTGCCGCTGGTCTTCCTGCTGGAGGTCGCGTTCCGGACGCTGGTCATGTACGTGTTCGCGTTCGGCCTGGTGCGGCTGCTGTCGCGGCGGGCGGTGGGGCAGATCTCGCTGGTGGAGTTGCTGCTGGTGATCGGCCTGGGGTCCGCCGTGGGCGACCCGATGTTCTATCCGGACGTGCCGCTGCTGCACGGCATGACCGTGACGGCCGTCGTGATCGGCGTGAACCGCGGGATGATCCACCTGATGACGCGTCACGAGGCGCTGGAGGTCATGGTGGAGGGCCAGCCGGTGCGCATCCTGTCGGATGGCGTGCTGGACCTGGAGGCCATGCGGCACGCCGGCATCGCGGAGGACGAGGTCTTCGCTGCGCTGCGCGTGAGGGGCCTCCTGCACCTGGGCCAGGCGCGCGCCGTCTACCTGGAGGAGAGCGGCCAGTTCAGCCTCTTTCGCGCCGAGGTCGAACGCGCGGGCCTGGGCGTGGAGCCGCCTCCGGAGACCGAGCCGCGCTCCGACCTGCGCGAGGGCGTGCGCGTGCAGGTCGCGGCCGAGTACGCCTGCCGGATGTGCGGCCGCGTCCAGCGGTTCGAGGAGGGCGATGCGTTTCCCGTGTGCGAGTGCGATGGCGTCGAGTGGGCGGCTGCCGTGCGCTCGCCCTCGACCGAGGGCGCTCGACGGCCGGGCGTGGACTGACGCGGGTCAGGAGAGGAGCATCCGATGGTGCAAGACGACGGCGAGATGGGGGCGGCGGAGCGCGCGTGCGCGAACTGCGGCCACGGCGAAGGTGAGCACGCCGTGCAGGAGGCGGAGGTCAGCGGCAACACCGTCCGCCGCATGTTCTGCGAGTCCTGTGAGGACGCGCACGACTTCCTGCCGGAGCCACTGGACCTCTGAGGGCCAACCACAGGACGGCAGACGGAAGGATCCGCGTTGACCCGACGCATTCGCATGGCGCTCTCCACCGCGCTCCACGTCGCCCTTGCGGGGGCGCTGCTCATGGGCGCGTGCACCGATGACGAGCCACCGCCCGGCGACGCGACCGCCGACGGCGCGACAGCCACCGAGACTTCGGACGACGGTGACGCCATCGAGGTGATCGGGCTCGACTATGCCTACGGGAACCTGCCCCCGACCGTGGGCGTGGGCACGCGGCTCTCGCTGGTGAACGAGTCGGACGCGGAGGCGCACGAGATCGTGGCGCTAC
>JBBDIC010000121.1:0-2426 GCA_040880625.1 Dehalococcoidia bacterium
TTACCCCCGAGTTTCGTTATGCGCGCTGCCGGGCAGATCGCCGGGATGAAGCCCCTTGCCTCTCCGCTCTGACCCCCTCCCCCCTTGCGGGGGAGGGTTGGGGTGGGGGGCCGGGCGCGCAGCGCGCCGCTCCCCGCTAGTCCACCATGGCGGAGTACACGAGCGAAGCCAACTGTCGAGGGAAGTCGTAGGTGCCCGAGGGGATCTGCGTCATCCAGACCACAGCGAGGTCGTCCGCCGGGTCCACCCAGAACGCGGTGCTGGCCGCGCCGCCCCAGTAGTACGCGCCCAGCGACTGGCTCTGGAGCGACCTCGCCTGGTCGATGTGGACCGCAACGCCGAGGCCGAAGCCCACGCCGGCGCGCGCCACCTGGGCGTAGCCGTCGTCGGAGAGTTCGTCCATGGCGGCGTCGTTCGGCAGGTGGTTCATGGTCATCAGGTCGATCGTGCGGGGCGAGAGGATGCGCGCGCCGTCCAGTTCGCCACCGTTCAGCAGCATCTGGCAGAATCGCACGTAGTCGCCGGTCGTCGACACCAGCCCGCCGCCGCCGCTGAACAGCGTCGCCGGCTTGAGATACGGGCTGTCCTGGCCGTCGTCCGAGACGGCGATCGCCTTCGTGCTGCGCCGCCGGTAGTTGGAGGCGAACCGCACCTGCTGCTCGGCGCTCACGTCGAAGCCGGTGTCGGCCATGCCGAGCGGCTCGAAGATGCGCTCGCGGAAGAACCGGTCCAGGGGCATGCCGGAGTAGTGCTCCACCAGGTAGCCGCAGACGTCGGTGGCGATGGAGTACTTCCAGCGCGTGCCGGGGTCGTACTCCAGCGGGACCTGCCCGGCGCGCTCCACCATCTCCGCCAGCGTGCCGTTGTGCCGGTCCGTGTTCACACGCAGCGCGTGGTACGCCGCGTCCACCGGCATGGTGGGCACGAAGCCATAGGACAGCCCGGCCTGGTGCGTCAGGAGGTCGCGGATCTGGATGGCGCGCGCCGGCTCGCGCGTCTCGAAGTCCGGGTGCTCACCGCCCGTGCGGACGCGCTGCTCGCGCCAGCCGGGGATCACGGTCGCCACCGGGCGGTCGAGTTGGAACAGGCCCTGCTCCCACAGCATCATCAGCGCCACCGAGGTGATCGGCTTGGACATGGAGTAGATGCGGTACACCGTGTCCTCGGTGGTCGGCTGGTCGCGCTCCAGGTCGCGCAGCCCGAACGTCCGGTGGTAGACGAGTTCGCCGTGCCGCAACACTGCCGCCTGACCGCCGGAGATGCGCCCCTCGTCGACGTAGCGCTGGGCCCACGCGTCGATGCGGTCCAGCCGTTCCAGCGACAGTCCCGCCTTCGTGTGTTCGCCCATCGGTCACCTCCCGCATCGAGGCGCGTGCCGCGCGCCCCGTCGCGCCGGATGGTACCCGCTCGCCGCCGGCGTCGCCGCGTACCTCGAGCCTCGACGCACGGGCGTACACTCCCGGCGCGCGCCCGGCTGGTGCCCCCGGGCGTTCGAGGAGGCCCGCACGATGTTCACCCGACTGGACCACGTCGGCCTCGTCGCCCCGACCATCGAGGAGGCGGTCGCGATCCTCGGCGACGGGCTCGGGCTGAAGGTGGACGAGCCGCGGTCGAAGTGGCCGGACGGGTCGTACTTCGCGCCGGAGCAGACGTTCAATTATTTCTTCCAGGTCGGTGATGGCGAGACGCAGGTGGAGGTGCTGATCCCCGCGCCGGGGGCCACCAGCGGCGCCGCCCGCTTCCTGGCGAAGCGCGGGCCGGGCCTGCATCACCTCTGCTACGCCTGCCTGGACGTGGCGGAGGAGGCGGAACGCCTGCGCGCCAACGGCCTGCGGGAGATCGAGTTGCCTCGGACCGCCGATGGCCGGCAGACGGTGGCGTTCTTCCATCCGGGCAGCACCGGCGGCGTCCTGACGGAACTCGTGCCGGAGCGGCGACGGCCGTGAGCGACGTACCGGCCATCCCGGAGGCGCTGCTGCGCCACCTCTACGCCTACGACCGCACACTGCTGCTGCTGGCGACGAGCGAGCCGGAGCCGGCCATCGACCTGGCGACGCGCACACCGCGGACGGACATCCGCCGCGAGCGCGTGACGTTCGGCTCCACCCACGACGAGCGCGTGCTGGCGACCGTGATCACCCCCACCGAGGGTGGCCCGTGGCCGGCCGTGATCGTGCAGCACGGGTCGACGCCCCTCGGACGGCACGGGAACGTCACCGCTTCGCCCTCGACGCCGGATCCGGTCGGCCCGCGCTGGGCTGCGGCGGGGCTCGCGGTCGTGGCCGTGGACGCCTACGGCTTCGGGTCGCGCGAACGACCGGACAACCGAGGGCGGCTCACGCCGACGCGCCCCGACCTCATCTTCCGCACGCGCGACCAGCGCATGCAGGCGGTGCAGGACCTGATGCGCACCGTGGACTACCTCC
>JBBDIC010000122.1:0-1459 GCA_040880625.1 Dehalococcoidia bacterium
GTGCGCCACGACTTGAAGTCCAGCGGCGACGGGACGATCTGCGCGACCAGGTCCGGGTGCTGCCGCGAGACGGCGAGCATCTCGCGCGCTTCCTCCGCGTTCATCGCCATGCGCGCCTCGACGAGCACGTGCTTGCCGGCCTCCAGCGCGGCGACGGTGTAGTCGCGGTGGCGGTAGGGCCAGGTGCCGATGCAGACGGCGTCCACGTCCGGGTCATCGAAGACGTCACGCGGGTCCGTGACCACGTTGGGGATGCCGAACTGATCGGCGACGCGGCGGCCACTCTCCTCGCTGCGGTTGCAGACGGTGACGACCTCCACGCCCTCGATGGCCTGGAGGCCGGGGATGTGGCGGCTGCGCGTGTTGCCGCCGGCGCCCACGACGCCCACGCGGATCGGGTCTGGCATGGATGGTCCTCTCTCTTACGTGCGGTTGGGTCTTAGAGCAGCAGCGTCGGCCGCGCGGGGAGCGCCTGCATCGGCGCCGACGACGGCAGTTCCGGCGTCGGCGGCTGCTCTACCTCGATGAGCGCGGGGGCGTTGAGGTCGAGCGCCTCTCGGAGCGTGGCGCGCAGGTCGTCCGCGGTCTTCGCGTGGAAGCCGGCGACGCCGAACTGCTCTGCCACCGCGGCGATGTCCGGGTTCTTGAGGTTGGTGGCGATGGTGTGGCCGTTGTAGCGCTGCGTCTGGATGCGGCGCACGTTGCCGTACAGGTGGTCGTTGAACACGACGGTCACGAGCGGGATGCCGAACTGCGCCTGCGTGGAGAGTTCCTGCACGTTGTACATGAACCCGCCGTCACCGTTGATGGACACCACGCGCCGGTCCGGGTTGCCCACCGCCACGCCGAGGGCGGTCGCGAAGCCGTAGCCGAGCGTGCCCTGGTAGCCGGACGTGACGAACGAGCGCGGCTCGTACACCTCGAAGCCGCCGCCCTGCACGTGGTAGCCCACCTGCGTGCTCTCGGACACGAGGATGGCGTCGTCCGGCATGGCGTCGCGGAGGGCCTGGGCCATGGAGCGCTGCCAGGGGGTGCCCTCCAGCGCCTGCCAGTGGCGGGCGCGGATGCCGGCGTACTCGTCCGCGCGCGACTCGCGGCTGCGGTTGTGCTTGCCCGCGCGTGCGAGGAGTTCGGCGGCCGTGAACTTCGCGTCGCCCACCAGCGCCACGTCGGCGGCGCGGTTGCGCCCGATCTCCTCCGCGTCGATGTCGGCGTGGATCAGTTTGCCCTCGATCGACGGGCCGGCGCCGAAGCCGCCGCCGAGCAGGAAGCGCGTGCCGATGGCGAGGATCACGTCCGCCTGCGGGACCAGGTCCATCATCGCCACGCGGCCGGTGAAGGCGCGCGGGTCACGGTCGGACAGCGCGCCGCGGCCGTTGGAGGTCATGAGCACCGGCGCGTCCAGCATCTCCGAGAGCGCGCGCACCTCCTCCCACGCCTCCGCCGTCAGCACGCCGCC
>JBBDIC010000122.1:1559-9854 GCA_040880625.1 Dehalococcoidia bacterium
GGGGTGCATGGCGCGCTCGGCCGACTTCGTAAGGTGCGAGAGCAGGCCCGGCTGGTCGTGGATCTCGTGCAGGGCGCCGCGGCCCTGGTCGATGATCGCGGAGTCGATCTGGCCGGTGACGCACAGCACGGGCGAGGAGCACGCGTACGCCGTGGACAGCGCCGCCGTGGCGTTGAGGACGCCCGGCCCCGGCACGACAACGAACGTCCCGATCTTCCCGGTCGTCCTCGCAAAGCCGTCCGCCATGTAGGCGGTGGCCTGCTCGTGGCGGGCGTGGATGACCTGGAAGTGCTCCTGCTCCTCCCAGATGGCGTCGAAGAGGTAGTCCAACTGGATGCCGGGCAGCCCGAAGATCGTCTCGACGCCCTCGATCTTGAGGGACTGCGCGAGCGCCTGCCCGCCGGTCATCTCCATGGGGATCCTCCATCTACGGTGCGAGCGCGGAACATACACCGAACGCGGGCGGGGATTGCTCCCCGCCCGCTCGTGTGACCTCGATGGAGGCCGTGCGCTAGTTCGAGCCGCGCAGGCGCGGGTCCAACTTGTCGCGCAGGGCGTCGCCCAGCATGTTGAACGACCAGACCGTGATGAAGATCAGCAGGCCCGGGAAGATCGCCAGGTGGGGCGCCCTCGTCAGGAACTCTCGCGCCTCGTTCAGCATGCGGCCCCAGGACGGCGCTGGCGGCTGCACGCCGTAGCCGAGGAACGACAGCGACGACTCGAGCAGCACTGACGTGCCCACGAGCAACGACGCCGACACCAGCACGATGCTGAACAGGTTGGGCACGATGTGCCGGAACATGATCCGGTTGTTCGTCGCGCCCAGCGATCGCGCCGCGTCCACGTACTGCTCCTCGCGGAGCGAGAGCGCGACGCTGCGCACCGTCCTGGATGACTGCACCGCGTTCAGTGCGGAGACGGCCAGGATGATCGCCAGGATGTCGCCCTGGATGAACCAGACATCCCGGAAGCGCGGCGCCAGCACCGTCACCGCCAGGATGAGGAACACCAGCCCGGGCAGCGCCGAGCCGATGTCGATGATCCGCTGGAAGACAGTGTCGAACCAGCCGGAGTAGTAGCCGGAGACGGTGCCGATCACCGTGGAGAGCGCCTTGGCGATGATCACCGTGCCGAAGCCGATGATGATCGAGGTGCGCGCCCCGTAGACGATGCGCGCCCACACGTCACGGCCCAGGTCGTCCGTGCCGAGCCAGTGGGAGGCGCTGGGGCCTTCCAGGCGCGACAGGATCGTCTGCTTGATCGGGTCCTGCGAGGCCAGCGGCGTGAACACCTGCGGGATGGCCGCCATGGCCACCAGGATCACGACGAAGAACAGGCCAATGGCGCCCAGCGGATAGCGCGTGGTGAACTTCAGGGAGGACGCGTACCACTTCTGGTAGAAGGGCCGGTCCTTGGAGACTACGCCGCGGTCAAGGGTTCGTTCTGCAGTTGCCATCAGGAGTACCTAATCCTCGGGTTCAGGAACGAGTAGGCCATGTCCACGGCGAGGTTGGAGAAGACCACCACGGACGCGGCAATCAGGTTGATCGCCTGGACCACGGGCAGGTCCAGTTGCCGGATGGCGGTGAAGTAGTACCGCCCGACGCCCGGGATGGAGTAGATGCTCTCGATGATGACGGAGCCACCAATAATGCCGGGGATGAAGAGGCCGATCACGGTGACCACGGGGATCAGCGCGTTCTTCAGGGCGTGGCGCAGGACCACCACGCGCTCGCGCAGGCCCTTGGACCACGCGGTGCGGATGTAGTCCTGGCGCATCACCTCCAGCATGGCTGTGCGGGTGAACCGCATGATCGTGCCGGAACCGGACGCACCCAGGATCAACGCGGGGACGATGGTGAACTTCAGGTTCCTGATCGGATCGTCGAAGAACCCGACGTACGAGGTGGATGGCACGCCCCACTTGAAGTAGCGGCCGGCCATGGTGATCAGGAGCAGCGCGATCCAGAAGTTCGGCGCCGCCAGCAGGCTGATCGCCAGCGTACGGCCGGCGTTGTCGAACCACGAGTTCTGGCGCACCGCCGAGAGGATGCCGATGGGGATCCCGAGCGCAAGGTTGATGACCAGCGCCATCACCCCCAGTTGCGTCGTCACCACCAGGCGGTCCGCGAGTTCAGAGTTCACGGAGCGGCCGCTGAAGAACGACGTCCCGAAGTCCAACCGCGCTGTCTCACCCAACCACTTCAGGTACTGGACGGGCACGGACTCGTTGAGTCCGAAATCCTCCAGGATCGCCTGTCTCAGTTCAGGGCTCGCTGCGCCGTAGTCCCCCAGCAACGTGGTGGTCACATCGCCCGGCATAGACCGGAGCATGATGAAGACCAGGAACGTCACCCCGAGCAGGGTGGGGATCATCAGCACGAGCCGGCGAATCAAATACTTCTGCATTCGACCTCCCGATGCCTCCATGATGGGGGTTGCCGCCGCCACGACGGGCGGACAGTTCGCAGCACCCCACAGAGGGGAATGCCGATCCGGACTGCCCCCTCGCAGTCCCGGACAGGAGCATGGGTCGTTCGTGGCACGATAACTACCGGCCACACTGCGGATAGTACGACAATCGTCATCCCGCGGGGGGACAGCATGACGAAAAGTCCCACCGCTGTCGATCCACTGACGCGCGCGTCAGTCACACCGTACCCGTCCCGCTCCAACGACCCAGCCCGTACACTCCCGGTATGCGCGTACTCGTGATCGACGACGAGCCCGATGTCGTCGAGGTTGTCCGGCTGACCTTTAATCTCCGGTGGCCGGAGGCAGAGGTCTTTGCCGCTTCCAACGGGAACGACGGCGTCGCCGCCGTGGAGGCGGACGCGCCGGACATCGTCATCCTGGACATCGGCCTGCCCGACATGGACGGCTTCCAGGTGCTGGCCGGCATCCGGGCGGTCTCTGACGTGCCCGTGGTCATGCTCACCGCGCGCCACGAGGAAGTGGACAAGGTGAAGGGCCTCGAACTCGGGGCCGACGACTACGTCACGAAGCCGTTCTCGCACATCGAACTGCTGGCGCGCGTGCGCGCCGTCCTGCGCCGCACGGAGTCCCAGGTCCCCGCGAACGAGGGCCCGCCCTTCGAGGGCGGCCCGCTGCGCATCGACTACGGCAGCCGCGAGGTGCTGGTGGACGGCAGCGAGGTGCGCCTCACGCCCATCGAGTACGGCCTGCTGTACCACCTGACGCGCAACGAGAACCGTGTCCTCACGTTCCGGACGCTGCTGGCAAAGGTGTGGGGCCGAGAGTACATGGACGAGACGGACTACCTGAAGGTCCACATCCAGCACCTGCGCCGCAAACTCGGCGACGACCCGCACCAGGACCCGATGATCGTGAACGAGCGCGGCGTGGGCTATAAGTTCGTCCGGCGCGAACGCCAGGCGTCGCAGCCGCCCACCGAGCAGCCGCACCGCGCCCGATCGAGCGGTACGCAGTCGTGAACCCGCGCGACGACGAGCCGACCGAGGGCACGCGGGGCGCGGCCGGATCGGGCAGCATCCTGCGCGCCGTGGGCTCGCTGCTCGTCGCCCTGTCCGGCGGGGACACGACCGGCGGCGACGCGGCCGGAGGGGACGACGCCGGAGCACGGCGCCTCCTGGGCCTCGACGCTCGCGAGGCGGACCGCGAGACCGAGGGACGCGCGCGCTACGAGCCGCGCTACATCCCCCAGTACGACCCCGGCTACGAGCCGGACTACGCGCCTCGTCCCCGCGAGGAGGCTCCCCGGCCGCGCGCGAGCACGTCCCGCCTCGACGGCCCGAGCGACGCCGAGGCGATCCTCTCCGAGGCGCGTGAGCGCGCGCAGCGCATCCTGGACGACTCGCTGGAGCGTGCCCGCGCGCTCGTGCGCGGGGAACGCCCCGGCCGCGATGGCGACCGCGCGCTGGAGGAGGTCCAGCGCTGGGTGCGCAGCCTCGTGACGGAGGTTCGCGACGTCCAGCAGCGCCTCGCCCGCATCGAGGGCATGCTGATGGAGCGCCGCGCCCCGGCGCCGGCACCGCGGCCGCGGACCCGCATCCCCGACTTCCCGCCGGAGGAGGCGCGCCCGCCCAGCCCGTACGAGCCCGACGAGCCGCAGGCCCCGCCGCCATATGCCGAGGCGCAGCCCTACCCCGAGGCGCAGCCGTACACCGAGACGCCGCCCTACGTCGAGGAGCGGCCGGCCGCGCGCGACGTCGAACCGTGGCGCGAGCGCGCGGACGAACCGTCGGAGGAGGCCACGCCGCCGCCCGACTTCAGAGGCACGGTCCCGGCACCGGCGCCCTCTCCGCCGCCCGCCTCGCTCAGCATCGTGGATCCGATGTACGAGCCCCAGGACGAGCCGCAGCAGGAGCCCGACGCGCCGGCGACCTCGATGCCCGAGACGCCCTCGGCGCCGACGGCGCCGGCGCCGGCCTCGGCGATGCCGCGCGCCGGCCGCGGGCCGCGTCCGTTGCCCAACGGCGACGCGCCGCCCGACGACGGCCGCGCGCCGATCGCGACGTTCCTGCCGGAACAGGGCAGCATCGTGCTGCGCATCTCGCCCGTCTCCGGCTTCCAGGGCTTGATGCGCGTGCAGGATGCGCTTGCGCGGCTGCCCTCTGTGCGTCACGCGGCCGTCGAGGCGTACAGTCAGGGCGAGGCGCGGCTCCGCATCGAGATATCGGAGCCCACGGACTCGGACGAGATTGCAGACGGCATGAGCCGCTCGCTGAAGGGCCCGGCGCACGTGCAGGCGGCGTCGGAGGCTGCTCGGGAACTGTCGATCGCGCTGCGCCCGGCCTGAGGCCGGGACGGCGCGCCCGCGGCGGGGGGCTGCGGGAGGCGCGGGTGGACCTGCACCAGGACACGCTCGGCGCATCGAGCGCCGGCGCTGACATCTGCATTTTCGAGGGCGCTCGATGAGCGCGCTCCAGCGCGTCGGCCGCCGCCAGCGCCTGGTGTGGCTGGCGCTCGCAGCCGTCACCGCCGTGGTCGTCGGCGCCCACGCCGGCCTCGAACTCGCCGTCGTGCGCGACCTCGACCCCGTTATCTTCGCCATCGATGCCGGCACCGGCGTGCTGGTGCTGCTTGTGGCCGCGCTCTACCTCCGCGCCATCGCGCGCGAACGCCGCCGCGAGGTGATCGAACGCCTGCTGCTGGACGTCCTGTCCGTGCCGCGCAACATCGAGGCGACGGCGGCGGAGGCGATGCGCGCGCTGGCGGACTGCGGCATCGGACGCGCCCACGTCATCGCGCTCCTCGGCGAGGGCGACGGACCGCTGCGCCCGCTGGCGGCGCGCGGCTACCCGCGCGGCTGGGTGGAGGGCGCGCCAGAGGGTCTGCGCGAGCCGATCCCGGACGCGCCTCGCATCTCCCGCCCGAAGACGCCCCACCCGTGGGCCGAGGCGGTGGCGGGCCGCCTGGGCAAGCGTCCGTGGCTCGCGGAGGTCCCGCTCCGCAGCGGGAGCGATCTCATCGGCGTGCTGCTGATCGCGGACCGCCGGCCGGGCGTGCTGCGCGACGCGGTCGTGCTGGACCTGCTGGCCACGCGACTGGGCGCCGCCTTCGATCACGCCGCGCTGTACGAGGCCGCCTACGCGCGGGAGCGCGACCTGGAGGACCTGGAGGCGCGCCGCCGCGAGTTCATGGCGGCGATCGCGCACGAGATCCGCACACCGCTCACCTCGATCCAGGCGTTCGCGGACCTGCTGCAGATGGGCGAGGGCGAGATGGACGAGACGGCCGGCACGCTCGTCTCGTCGCTCGGCCATGGCGTGATGCGTCTCTCCTCGCTTGTGAACGACCTGATCGACCTCGGACGCTCCGGCGACGCCGGGTACGCGCTCCAACCTCGCGAGGTCGACGTGGCGGAGGTGGTGCGGTCGGCGGAGGCGACGCTGCGCCCGGCGCTGATGCTGCGCGAGCAGTCGGTGGCGCTCGAACTGCCGGACGACGGCCCGCGCGCCTACATCGACGCGCGCATCCTGGAGCAGGTGACGCTGAACCTGCTGTCCAACGCCAACCGCCACAGCCCCTTCGGCGGCTCGATCACCGTCTCCGCCGCGCGCCTCGACGGCGCCACGGTCCGCATCGAGGTGAGCGACAGCGGCCCCGGCATCCCGCCCGCCGAGCGCGACCGCATCTTCCAGCCGTACTACCGCATCCACCTCGACGGCGCGGCCGTGCCCGGCTCCGGCCTCGGCCTGGCCGTGGCGCGCCGCCTGCTGGACGAATGCGGCGGCCGCATCTGGGCAGACGCCGCCCCCGACGGCGGCGCCCGCTTCTGCGTGGAAGTCCGCGCCGCCACCCCGATCTGAGGGGTGGTTCGCCTCCCTTCCGGCCCCTTCCCCCGTTACGGGGGAAGGGTGGGTTGGGGGTGCGCGGCGCGAAGCGCCGCCGTCCTACCTCGATGCGTCGGAAGCGCCCGCGCCCACGCTACGATCGCGGCGCGCATGCATATCGCTCACCTCACGCTCACCAACGTCCGCAACTTCCGACGCCTGGACCTGGACCTCGCGCCCGGGCGGCATTTGATCGCGGGGCGCAACGCGCAGGGGAAGAGCAACCTGCTGGAGGCGGTGCAGATGCTCGCCACGGCGCGCACGATGCGCAGCGGCACGGACCTGGACCTGATCGCGTGGGACGCGCTCGACGATCCGCTGCCGGCGGGGCGGCTGGAGGCGCATGTGGAGACGGCGCAGGGCCGTCGCACGCTGGAGATCGCCGTCATCGCGCAGGAGACCGCGCCGGGCGTGCCCCCGGCGAGGGCGTCCCGGCGCTTCCGCGTGAACGGCGTCGCGAGGCGCGCGTCCGACCTGATCGGCCAGTTGCGCGTCGTGATGTTCTCCGCGGACGACCTGGACATCATCGGCGGGCCGCCGGCGACGCGGCGGCGCTACCTGGACATCACGATCTCCCAGTTCGATCCGCCCTACCTGCGCGCGCTCCAGCGCTACCAGCGCGTGCTGGAGCAGCGCAACTCGCTCCTGCGCCGGCTGGCGGAACGTCGAGGCAAGACAGACGAACTCGACTTCTGGGACGACGAACTCGCCTCGGCAGGCGCGGTGCTGGCCGGGCGCCGCGCCGACGCAATCCGCGACCTCGCGCGCGACGCCCGCGAACGCTACGCCGAACTCGCGCCCGGCGAGGCGGAGGACCTGGCGCTCTGCTACGAGCCACGGCTGCCCTCCGGCGTGGCCGAGGCCGTGCGCGAGCACGATCTGGCGGACCGCTTCCGCGCCGCCCTACTCGAAGAGCGCCGCGAGGACATCCGTCGAGGCGTCTCGCGCTGGGGGCCGCACCGCGACGACATGTCGTTCCTCATCGGCGGGCACGCGGCAGCCGTGAGCGCCTCGCGCGGGCAGCAGCGCACGGCCGCGCTGGCGCTCCGCCTGGCGGAGGTGGAGCTGTCCACGAAGCGCACCGGCGATCCGCCCGTCCTGCTGCTGGACGACATCCTGTCCGAACTCGACCCGGACCGCCGCGCGCGCATCCTGGCCGCCGCGTACCACGTGGACCAGGTGCTCATCACCACCCCCGACGAGGACCGCCCCACCGACGACGAACTGCCGGGGGCGCAGCGCTACCGCCTGGAGGGTGGCGCGCTCACCGCGCTGTAGCGCTCGGGGAGGGTAGCGCTCACATCCGCGCGAACAGCGGGTTCGCGCCCGGCGGCACGAGCACCGTCAGCGCCGCGCGGTCCACCTCCAGCGTCAGCGGCGCGTCCGGGCCGCACGAGGTGAACGCCTCGCCGTCCAGTTGCAGCGGCAACGCCTCCGCCGGGTGGAGGACGAAGCGCGCCGCCCGCTCGTAGGCGAAGCGCACGGCGCGCGTCTCGTGCCAGGCGCGCCGGATGCGCAGGCCGCGCCCCACGTGCACGGCCGTGTCAGACCACCTGCGCCAGCCGCCGCGCGCCTCGAACGTCACGAGGTCCAGCAGGCCGTCGTCCATCTCGGCGGCGGAGGCGAGCCGGGTGACGCCGCCGTAGAGTCGCGAGTTGCCCGCGACGCCGAGGACGAGCGAGCGCGCGGTGCGCACGCCGTCCGCGTCCACTTCGACGGGCACGGGGCGACGGCGGCCGAGGGCCTCCACCGCCGCGATCGCGAATGCGCCCTGCGCCAGGCGGCGCTTCAGGCGCGGGCGCCGCTCCACCGCCTCCACGACCGCCGCGTCGAGTCCGATACCGCACATGAGCAGGAACCGCCGCTCGCGCTCCCCCACGCGCGCCACCCCCAGGTCCACGCGCACGCGGCGCCCGCCCTCCAGCAGCCGCAGCGCACCCGCGACATCGAGTGGTACGCGCGCCTCGTGCGCCCACAC
>JBBDIC010000122.1:9954-12102 GCA_040880625.1 Dehalococcoidia bacterium
CGGACGGGTGGAGGCGAGATGATCCAGGTCAAGCGGTACGACCACATCAGCATGGCCGTGCCGGCCCTCGATCCCCAGATCGACCTGCTGGAGCGACTCTTCGGCTTCAGGCTCGCCAACAAGTTCGACAGCGACGAGGGCTACTTCGGCGCGAACATCGAGATCCCCGGCCGCAGTGGCCTCCAGTGGGAACTGATCGCGCCGCGCGGGGAGGACTCCTACCTCCACCGCTTCCTCGCCGGGCCCACGGGCCCCGGCCTGCACCACATGGCGCTCCAGATCGAGTCCGCGCCCCAGGCCGCCGAGGTCATCCGCGCTGACGGCGCGGAGCCCTGGGGCTTCCGCGAGCCCGAGGGCGATGGCGACGACGACGGTCGCGGCATGGTCTATCTCCACCCGCGCTCGGGCGGGCGGGGCTACCTCTGGCAGATGTACGCCGGCGACCCCTGGCACGTCGCCGAGCCGTACGAGGACGACCGCGCCGACACCCTGGGCATCATCGCCGTAAACCACCTGGCGCACGCCACGCACGACCGCGACGAACTGGCGGGCTGGTACGAGCGCATGTTCGGCTGCCGCACGGTCTACGTCTCGCCCGGCGACGGCCTGGGGGCCGGCTTCCGCACGCGCGTCCTGGAGGCCGCCACGGGCCAGGTGCGCTTCGAGATGATCGAGCCCGCTGGCGACGCCTCCTTCATCGCGAAGTACCTGGACCAGCGCGGCGAGGGCATGCACCACATCACCTTCGAGGTCGGCGACTGGGAGCGCGCCCTCGCAGCGTGCCGCACGCACGACGTCCCCACCTTCGGCGAGCGCGCCGGCGTCCGGGAGGGCGCGCGCTGGAGCGAGGCGTTCATCCACCCGAAGCACACCGGCGGCATGCTCACCCAGTTCTTCTGGCAGGAACGCCCGGGCATCTGGATCTAGACCGCGGCATCTCCTGCCGAGGGGCGGCACCTGCGGCGCTACCGAGATCGTCCGCCGGTGTGGCATCCTGCGACCCTGCCACGCCTCACCAGGATACGAAGGGAACGCGCTCCATGGCCGACGCTGCCGTCATCGACGCGACTGACGAGACGTTCGCGCGCGACGTGATCCAGGCATCGCGGGGTGGCCCCGTGGTGGTGGACTTCTGGGCGCCGTGGTGCGAGCCGTGCAAGGCGCTGGGCCCCACGCTGGAGCGCGTGGCCGCCGACAGCGAGGGCGTCACGCTGGTGAAGGTGAACACGGACGAGAACCCGGCCGTGGCGCAGGCATTCAAGATCCAGAGCATCCCGGCCGTGAAGGCGTTCAAAGACGGCGCCGTGGTCGCGGAGTTCATCGGCGCGCAGGCTGAGCCGCAGGTGCGGCAGTTCTTCCAGGGCCTCGTCCCGTCGCAGGCGGACCGGCTCGCCGCGCTCGGCGCAGAGGCGCTCGTCGCACGTGACCTCGATGCCGCGCGCAGCCAGTTCGAGGCGGCGCTGGCGGCCGATCCCGTCCACGCGCGCGCCACCGGCGGCCTCGCGGCGATCCTCATCCAGCAGGGCGACCTCGATGCGGCGGAGACGCTGTGCGCGCGCCTGCCGGCCGCGCCGCAGGTGAAGCGCCAGGCCGCGCGCATCCGCTTCGAGCGCGGCGTCGCCGGCACCGATCTCGACTCGATGGCCGCGCGCGTCGAGGCGGATCCGGACGACGTGGAGGCGCAGTACCGCCTCGCGTGCCACTTCGGGCGGCTACAGGAGTGGCCGCAGGCACTGGACCACTTCCTCGAAGTGGTGCGCCTGGACCGGGCATACGAGGGCGACGGCGGCCGCCAGGCGGCGCTCCAGATCTTCGACATGCTGGGCGACGAGCACCCGATCACGCAGGAGTACCGCCCGCGCCTCTCGATGATGCTGTTCTAGGACGCGCGTCGACGCGAGCGGACGGAGGAGGGCCCTCGATGCTGCTCGCCACGTGGAACGTGAACTCGCTGCGCGCCCGCATCCCGCGCGTGCTGGAGTTCCTGGAGAAGCACCGCCCGGACGCGCTCTGCCTGCAGGAGACCAAGGTCCACGGCGAGACGTTCCCGCACATGGACTTCCAGTCCGCCGGCTATCGCGCGGTGGAGCACAGCGCCGGCCAGTGGGCGGGCGTCGCCATCCTCGTGCGTGACGGCGCGGACGTGAC
>JBBDIC010000122.1:12202-14802 GCA_040880625.1 Dehalococcoidia bacterium
GGGCTCCACGCACGTCACGCCCGACGAGCGCGAGCGCCTGCAACGCATCCTGGCGCTGGGCGCGGTGGACGCGTACCGCCACCTGGAGCCGCAGGGCGTGCAGCACACGTGGTGGGACTACCGCCAGGGTCACTTCCACCGCGGATTCGGCCTCCGCATCGACCTCGCCCTCGTGAGCACGGACCTCGCGCCGCGCCTGCGCTCCTGCGGCATCGACCGTGACTTCCGCAAGGGCCCGAAGCCGTCCGACCACGCCCCCGTGCTGCTGGAGATCGCCGACGAGGGGTAGCGAGGGGAGCCGCACACCCCTCGCGTGCGCTGCTACAATAGGAACGCCCCAACTCGACAAGGGTGCAGACGACGAGCCGCCTCCGGCGGCCTGATCGCGTTGCGCCCGATGGAGTGCGTGACCGGGGCGTCGAAGGAGACTCGATGGCGTTCAACGACCGCGAACTGACCTGCCGCGACTGCGGCGGCTCGTTCATCTTCACGTCCGGCGAGCAGGAGTTCTACGCGACCAAGGGCCTGCAGCACGACCCCGTGCGCTGCCCGTCCTGTCGCCAGCAGCGCAAACTCATGCGCCCCGAGGACCGCGAGGAGGTCCAGCGCTTCGGCGTCTACTCCTCCTGGGGCGGCCGCACGCCTCGACAGTTGCACGTGGCGTCCTGCGCGCAGTGCGCGCGGATGACAGAAGTGCCGTTCGTGCCGCGCGGCGACCGGCCCGTGTACTGCTCCGACTGCTACAACGACATCCGCAAGAAGCAGGAGGCGCAGGAGCAGGCGGAGGAGCAGGCCGCGCTCTCGCGCATCGCTGCCGCCGCCGGCCGACCCTCGGTGCCCGTCGAGAGTGATGGCGCCGCGGCCGCTGCAGCAGGCGCCGTCGCCGTCGCCGAGCCTGAGGTCGCGGACCCCGAGGTCGACGCCGTGGCTGCCGAGCCCGAGGCGGCCATCGAGGCGGAGGCTGCCGTCGAGCCTGAGGTTGCGGTGGCGGAGTCCGACGCCGCCGAGCCCGAGGCTGCTGCCGCCGAGCCTGAGGCTACGGTCGCGGAGCCCGAGGCTGTCGTCGAGGAACCAGAGGTCGTCGCTGCGACGGAGCCCGAGGCTGCCGTCGCCGAGGTCGCCGAGGTCGCCGAGGTCGCCGTCGCTGAGCCCGTCATCGAGCCGGAGGCTGCCGACGAGTCCGAGGACGACGAGGCCACCGCCTCTTAGTAGCACCGAACGCAGGGACGAACAAAGCCCCGCGGCGAGGCCGCGGGGCTTTGTCGTCCCTGAGGAGCGCGTGACCCAGTACCTTGCATTGCACAGCAGTTGCGGCTAGCATGCAACGCATGGTACCGACACGCACGGACACCCGACGCAGCCAGTTGCTCCGAGGAGCGCTGGACCTCTGCCTGCTCGCGACGATCTCGCGCGGCCCCACCTACGGGTACGAGATGACGCGCCGCCTCGCGGAGCTTGGGCTGACGGCGGTGGCGGAGGGTTCGATCTACCCCGTGCTGGGCCGGCTGGAGCGCCAGGGCCTGGTGGACACCTCGCGCCAGGAGAGCAACGGCGGGCCACCGCGCAAGTACTACCGGCTGAGCGCGGCCGGCCGCTCGGCGCTGGCCGAGTGGCGCGAGGAGTGGACGAGCACCCGCAGCGCCATCGACGCCGTGCTCGCAGCACCCCTCGAACTCACGGCGGGGCAGGACGTATCGGAGGAGGACGCATGACGGACGTGGCAAAGGCCTGCGAACGCACCTGGCGACGCCTGGGCGTGCCGCGCGAGGCGCGCGACGAGATGCTCGCCGAAATCCGCGCCGACCTGGACGACGCGGGGGCAGACGGCGTCTCCGCGCTGGACTACGTCGGCGGCGACCCCGTCGCCTTCGCCCGCCAGTGGGCGATGCAGCGCGACCTCGTGCGGCCGCGCCTCCAGTTGGCGCAGACGGCCATCCTGGCCGTGCTGGGCGCGCTCCCCAGCGCCGGCCTGGGCCTGTTCTTCGCCTACGGCCTCTCGAGCGACACGTTCAAGGAGGCCTTCGGCAGCGCGCACGACCCGGGCCCGGGCTTCGCCGTCACCTACTCGCTGGACCTGCCGGTCTGGCTGATCCTGGGCCTGTATGTCCTGGCCGGGCTGGGTGCGGCGGCGGGGGCGTTCGTCGCGGTGCGCTCCTACTTCGCGTGGAGCGCAGACCCTGCGCTGGATGCCACCAGCCGGCTGCTGGCGCTGGGCGTGCTCCCGGCGCTCGGCCTCGCTGTCGGCGCTTCGATGACATACGCGTGGTCCCGGTCGTTCGACTCCGGCGCCCGCACGATGGCCGGCGACGCGCTCGTCGCGACGGTGGTGTTCGCGCTCGGCGTGGCGGCGCTGCGCGTGCTGGCGGTGCGCAGCGTGCGCGCCGGCCGGCAGTGGCGCCTGCTGCCGCAGCGCTAGCCCGAGAGGCGATGAGCGTGCCGTGTCTCGCGTGTCTCGCGTTGTCGGTGGCCGCGATCATCGGCCTGCAGGTGACCAGCGACGTGCGCTGACGGCCTGCGGCCCACCGAGGCAAGGGCGTCGAGGTACGCTCGGGCGGCGCTGCGCGCCGCGCACCCCCATCCCCGCCTTCCCCCCTCAAGGG
>JBBDIC010000123.1:0-2410 GCA_040880625.1 Dehalococcoidia bacterium
CTGATCTGTTTGTGACTGGTGGAGCCGAGGGGGCTCGAACCCCTGACCTCGACACTGCCAGTGTCGCGCTCTCCCAACTGAGCTACGGCCCCACGAGGGAATACGCGGCCGGAGCCGGCGTCCTTCCAGTGTACGAAGCGGCCGCGGTATGGGTCTAGCGAGGTACGGCGGGGCTTTAGCGGTCCACCGGGCGGGCGCGGCGCGCTACCTCGATGAGGCGGGCGGGGTAGTCCGTGGTGATGCCGTCCACGCCCAGGCGCACCAGTTGCTCCATGCGCTTCGGGTCGTTCACGGTCCAGCAGCACATCGTCACGCCTCGACGGTGGGCGTACTCGATGGCCGTGCGGTCGACGTAGCGGTGGTTCGCCATGAGGCCGGCGAGGCCGTGACGCTCCGCGAGGTCCACCGCCTCCGCCGGCGCGTGGGCGATGCCGTCGCGGGGCGTCCAGCCGAGGTAGGAGCGCGAGCCATGGCACGACTCAGCGAGCATGGAGGCGAGGCGCGGCGGGTGCGCCGTCCACCACGTCCACTCGCCCGCGCCGGCGCCGTTCACGAGGTCAACGCAGTCCTGCGCGACCTCCTCGATCACGAAGTCGATCACGATGGCGGCGCGGCCGTCGATGACGTGCAGCGCGTCCTCCAGCGTGGGGATCGGCTCGGGCGGGTGGTTGGCGGCGCCGCCATGGACGCGCAGCCCCTCGAGGTCCGCGAGCGCCACCGCGGCGATCGGGCGCGGGTCGCCCGTGACGCGCTCCAGCGTCTCGTCATGCATCAGCACGAGCGCGCCGTCCGAGGTCGCCCGCACGTCCACCTCGATGGCGTGGGCGCCCTCGCGGATCGCGGCTTCGATGCCGAGGAGGGTGTTCTCCGGGTAGTAGCCGGCATTGGCACGATGCGAGACGACCGCGAGCGGCGCGCTGGTCTCGCGGGATGGCGCTGGGGGTGGGGACACGGGAGGGACCTCCGCGGCTGCACGCCTGCGAGCGCCTGCGTACCCCGAGGATATACTCGCGCCGCGCGAGGGGAGTTCCAGAAGCATGACGAACGCGCCGGGTGGGACGAACGGGGCATCGAAGGGTCCGCTGGACGGCGTGAAGGTGGTGGACCTGTCGCGCCTGGCGCCGGGGCCGTACGCCTCGATGCTGCTGGGCGACCTGGGCGCGGAGGTCCTCCTGGTGGAGGCGCCGGCCGGGGCGATCGCCGGCGTCGGCGGTGCGGGCCGAGGCGGCGACGAGGCGGCCGCCGCGCGGCGGCGCGCGCACAACCCGCTGGCGCGCAACAAGCGCTCGATCGTCGTCAACCTGAAGACGCCGGAGGGCGTGGCGCTGGTCCACGACCTCGCCCGCGAGGCGGACGTGTTCCTGGAGGGCTTCCGCCCCGGCGTCACAGACCGGCTGGGCGTGGGCTACGAGGCGATCGCGCAGACGAACCCGCGCATCGTGTATGCCTCGCTGTCCGGGTACGGCCAGACCGGGCCGTACTCCGACATGGTGGGGCACGACATCAACTACATCTCGGTGGGAGGCGCGCTGTCAGGCATCGGACGGCCGGGCGAGCGGCTGGCGATCCCGCAGAACACCATCGCGGACTTCGCCGGCGGCGGGTTGATGACGGCGTTCGCCATCGTCAGCGCGCTCTACGGCCGCGACCACGTGGAGGCGCTGGGCGGCCGCGGGCAGTACCTCGATATGTCCATGTCGGACGGGGTGCTGTACCTCATGGCCAGCCAGACCGGCGGCGTGCTGGCCGGCGCGAAGCCGCCCGCACCCGGCAGCGAGATGCTGAACGGCGCCGCCCCGCACTACAACGTCTACCGCTGCGCGGACGACAAGTGGCTCTCCATCGGCTCGCTGGAGCCGCAGTTCTGGGCCGCCCTCTGCCGCGTCACCGGCCGCGAGGACATGCTGGACGGCGAGTTCGACTCGTCGAGGCACGCCGCGTTTCAGCAGCACCTGGACCAGTTCTTCGCCCAGAAGACGCGCGACGAGTGGTTCGCGGATCTGCGTGGCATCGAGTTGTGCGTGGCGCCGGTGCTGGACCTGCAGGAGGCACTGGACGACGAGCACCAGCAGGCGCGCGGCATGACCATCGAGGTCGAGGACCCCTCGGCAGGCCGGGTGCGCCAGGTGGGCATCGGGCCGAAGTTCAGCGCGACGCCGGGCAGCGTGCGCTCCACGGCGCCCTCGGCGGGCCAGCACACGGAGGAGGTGCTGCGCGGGCTGGGCTACGACGACGCGCGGATCGCTTCGCTGCGGGAGTCTGGGACGGTCGGGTAGGCGCTCCGCGCTCGGGGCTGGCCGGGCGAGCGGTGGATCGAGGCAGGCGCGGATCACCCCCATCCCAACCTTCCCCCCTCAAGGGGGAAGGGGCCGGAGGAGAGGACGAAGCGCGTTCTAGCCGCGGAAGACCA
>JBBDIC010000124.1:0-2394 GCA_040880625.1 Dehalococcoidia bacterium
CCGGCGATGTCGAAGTGCGCCCAGGGTGTGTCGCGCGCGAAGGCCTCCAGGAACTTGGCCGCGGTGATCGAGCCGGCCTGCCGGCCGCCGGTGTTCTTCAGGTCTGCCACGTCGGACTTGATGAACTCGAAGTAGTCGGCGTCCAGCGGCATGCGCCAGATGCGCTCGCCGGTGGCGTCGGCGGCGCGCTCGATCTCCGCGTACAGGCGGTCGTTATTGGCGAAGACGCCCGTGCGCACGTTCCCCAGCGAGACGCCCATCGCGCCGGTGAGCGTCGCCACATCGAGGATGGTGGTGCAGCCGTTGGCGCGCGCGTAGGCGATGCCGTCCGCCAGCACCAGGCGGCCCTCGGCATCCGTGTTCAGCACCTCGATGGACTGGCCGTCCATGGCGTAGACCACGTCGCCGGGCTTGGTGGCGCTGCCGCTGGGCATGTTCTCCGTACACGGCGCGATCGCCATCACGTTCACGGCCAACTTCAGCCGCGCGATCGCGCTCATGGCGCCGATGACGGCGGCGGCGCCGCTCATGTCGCCCTTCATCGCGTCCATGCCCTCGGCCGGCTTGATCGAGATGCCGCCCGTGTCGAACGTGATCCCCTTGCCCACCAGTGCGATGTAACGTCCCCGCGTCCGCGCGCCGTTGTACGTGAGCACGATGAACTTCGGCGGCTGGACGGAGCCGTTGGACACCGACAGGAACGACCCCATCTTGAGGCGCTCCGCCTCCGCCCGCTCGATGATGCGGCACTCCACGCCGCAGTCGGAGGCCATCTGCTGCGCGCGGCTGGCGAGGATGGTGGGGGTCATCAGGTTGCCGGGCTCGTTCGCCAGGTCGCGCATCAGGTTCGTCGCCTCGCCCAGGATCGTGCCTGCCTCGACGCCGCGACGGGCGGCGGCGGCGCGGCGCGCGGAGGACTCCACGAACGTCACGTCGCCGAGGGTGTGCGAGGGCTTGTCGCCGGCCCGGGTGTGGTGCTTGTCGAAGCGGTAGAGGCCCAGCACGACGCCCTCCGCCGCGGCCTGCGCGGAGTCCTCCGCGTCGCCGGCGGGCGACTCCTGCAGCGAGATGGCCACGTTGCCGGCGTTGATCTCGCGCAGGCGCCGCGCGATCGTCGCCATCCGGTCGCGCACGCCTTCCGCCGTCAGTTTGGAGCGATCACCGACGCCGTAGATGACGACGCGCTTCGCCTTCAGGCGCCGGCCGGGCGCCGGCAGCACCGTGAACTCGCCGCCGCGGCCGCTGACCATCTCGTCGCGCAGCATCCCGGCGATCGTCCCGCCGAGCGCGCGGTCCACCTCGCCGATGTCGCCGCTGAGCGTCCGTACGCCCTGCGCCAGCGCCACGGCGTACGTGTCCGCCGCGACCTCCGTGATGCCCCCCGAAGCGACCGTGATGTCCATGCGACCCCCTCCGACCCTCGTGTCATCGATCCGGCGCGAGCATACGGAGGTCACTCCCGCCGCGCCAACCGCGCGCCACCCCGTGCCAGCGAGGCGGGGACAGGAGCGCGCTGCCCTCGGTATCATCGAGGGCGACCGCACTCCCGTGCCGGCAAGCGGGCGGGGCGCGTTGAGGTTCGAGATGCAGGCCAGGATCTATCGCTACATCCACCAGGTGACGGCGCCCACGCGCCGTTCCGTGACCTGGTTCGATCTCATCGAGATCGGCCTCGTCGCGTTCGGATTCCTGTGCTACTTCCTCGTGCGCGGCGCCGTCGTGGACCGCACCGGCGAGGCGCTGGCGAACGCGCGCAGCATCATCGAGGCGCAGAAGTCCGCCGGCCTGCTGTTCGAGCCGGCGCTGAACGCGTGGACCCTCGGCGAGCCGTGGCGCATCGACTTCTTTAACTTCGTGTACTTCTGGCTGGACTTCCCGCTCATCGTGGGCATCGGCCTGCTGCTGTTCTGGCGCAGCCGCTTCCACTACACGTTGCTGCGTGACGCGCTGCTAATCTCCGGCGCCTTCGCGCTGGTCCTCTACGTCTCGTACCCGGTGGCGCCGCCGCGCTACCTGCCGGAGTGGGGTTTCGTGGACACGCTGGAGGAGTTCGCGAACCTCTCCTACCAGGCGAATTCCATGCAGCCGTTCGTGAACCCGTTCGCGGCCGTGCCGTCGCTGCACGTGGGCTGGTCCGTGCTGCTCGTCTTCGTGCTCTTCATGGCGACGAAGAACCGCATCGTCCGATCGGTCGCGGTGTTCACGCTGGCCGCGCAGACCGTGGCCGTCATGGCCACCGCGAACCACTACCTCTTCGACGCGCTGATCGGCACGCTGGTCTGCCTGGCCGGCCTGATGGTGGCCATGTGGCTGCAGACGGCCGGCTACCCGCGCATCCGCGCCTTCTTCGGCCGCCGCGCCTCCGAACTCGAAGCCCGCAAGGCCGCCGCGCTG
>JBBDIC010000125.1:0-4067 GCA_040880625.1 Dehalococcoidia bacterium
GCGGGGTCCATCGACGCCTCGCGCAGCACCTCCAGCAGGTGGGGCGCCGTCGGCAGGTCCGGATCGCCGATGCCGAGCGAGATGACGTCCACGCCGGCCGCGCGCTTCTCCGCGATGAGTTGCGAGATGCGCGCGAAGAGGTACGGCGGCAGTTGCTGCACGCGCTGCGCAAGCCTCACGAGGTCGGTCCTTCCGTGCGCGGTGCCCGCGGGATCGAGGCGGGCGCTACCGCCACTTGCCGAAGCGCGCCTTCACGCCGGCCACCCGGCGCTCCTCGCGCCGCTGGGCGATCGCCTCTTCGTCTGTGATGCGGCGGTACTCGATGCCGGCGCCGCCGTAGGTGAAGCCCAGGTCCGCGCAGGTGCGCAGGCCCTGCTTGATGTCGGGCCGCACGCGGATCGCCGCGGTCAACGCCTCGCTGGCGGCCAACTGGTAGACCGCCGCGCCCAGGATCAGGCGGCCGTAGCCGTTGCCCCACGCCTCCGGCGCCACCGCCGCCGTCAGCACGCGGCCGGCGTTGCGCTCCACGGGTGCGTTGAACGCGAACGCGATCACATCGCCGTCCGCGTCCTCCAGCGCGCCCGCCCAGGCCGCCTGCTCGGTCAGCCAGTCGAAGGTGGCCGGACCGTCGCCCAGGTCGCCGTAGGCCTCGCTCCAGATCTCGTAGAAGCGGTCGAGGTCTTCCTCGGTGGCCTTCCGCATCGTGACGCCCTCGGGGAACTCGGGGACGGCGTCCGCGTCCAGGTCCGGGTTCTGCATGTCCATCCACTCCGCGAAGAGCTCGAAGTCCGCGTCCTTCAGCAGCGGGTCCAGCCATTCGCGGGTCGGGAGGCCGGACACGTCCGTGGCGACGTAGTCGATCTCCTCACGGGCAATGTGCTCGCGCGCCTGCGCCCACATCTCGGGGAAGTCCTGGCGCATGGACTCCACGTCCCGGAACGCCCAGAACAGGCGCTGCTGGCCCTCGTCGGGCGCGAGGATGACCTCACCGTCCTCGCTCTCGATGTGGAACGTGCCCTCGCGCTCCAGCAACTCCCGGCGCTGCCGAGGGCGCAGCGGCGCGTTCCTGAGCCCGAACGTCTGATCCTGCTCCAGGGTGCGGCGTTCGTTCATGATGTCCACTCCGATTCGAAGACGTATTCGGCTGGGCCGGTGAGGAGCATCTGCCCCCGGCCGTCCCATTCGATGCGCAGCGTACCCCCCGGCAGCCGAACGTCCACGAGGTCGTCCACCAGGCCCTGCACGTGCGCGGCCGCCATCACGGCGCAGGCGCCCGACCCGCAGGCCATCGTCTCGCCCACGCCGCGCTCCCACACGCGCATCTCCATGTGCGAGCGGTCCAGGACGCGCGTCACCTCGAAGTTCGTGCGCTGCTGGAACAGCGGGTGGCGCTCCATGAGCGGGCCGATGCGGTGGAGGGGGTACTCCTCCGGCGCAATGTCGATGAACTGGACGGCGTGCGGGTTGCCCATGGAGACCAGCGCCACGCGCTGCTCGGACTCGCCGAACTCGTCGCGCACGGTGACCGGCAGGTCCAGGACGGGCGCGGGCTGCTCGACCGAGACGCCGGAGGCGGCAGGATCGAGGTCAGGCGTGGCCGCCGCGACGCGGACGCGTGCCACCCTGCCCTGCTCGTCGAACGTGGCGACGCAGTGCATCGGACCGGGGCCGGTCTCCACGATCATCTCGCCGGTGGCGTTGCTCACCAGCGCGCGGTCGAAGCAGAACTTCACGAAGCAGCGGATGCCGTTCACGCACATCTCGCCGTCGGATCCGTCCGCGTTGAAGATGCGCATCCTGCGGTCCGCCGTCGTCGAGGGCTGCACGAGGATCAGGCCGTCTGCCCCCACCCCGAAGTGCCGGTCGCAAACGCGCACGGCCAGCGCGCCCCAGTCTGCATCCGTTATGTCGAGCACGTCCGTCTCGGCCACGACGAAGTCGTTGCCGGCGCCGTGCATCTTCCAGAACGGGAGTGTCGAGGGTGTGCGAGACATCGTCCCCTGATCCTACGGTCGCCCCGCAGCGCCCTCAACTGCCGACGCGACGGCGTCCGGGTCATCGCCTGCGACCCACTCGATGCGCGGGTCGTCCTCCCGGAACCAGTTCGCCTGCATCCGGATCAGGCGGTGCGTCTCGATCTGGGTGCGCGCGATGGCGTCCGCCTCCGTCATCGCGCCGTCGAGGACGGCCAGCGCCTCGCGGTAGCCGATGGAGCGCAGCGCCTCGAAGTCACGCCCGTAGCGCTCGACGAGCGCGCGCGTCTCCTCCAGCAGGCCGGCTGCGAACATCGCCTCCACGCGCCGGTCGGCGCGGCGGTGGAGCGCGTCCCGCGACCAGCGCAGGCCCAGCACGCGCCAGTCGAAGCCCGGGTCACGCGGCGCCAGCGGCGGCACGGGCCGTCCCGTCGCCTCCACGATCTCCAGCGCGCGGACGACGCGCCGCACGTTGCGCGCGTCGATGCGGGCCGCCGAGGGCGGATCGACGGCCGCGAGGCGGGCGTGCAGCACCTCGGCGCCCTCGGTGGCGGCGACGGCCTCCAGGCGCGCCCGCAGGGCCAGGTCCGGCGGCACGGCGGGGACATCCCACGCCTCGAGCAGCGCCCACACGTACTGCCCCGTCCCGCCGACCACGAGCGGCAGACGCCCCCGTGCGCAGACCTCGTCGATGGCGGCGCGGGCGCGCCCGAGCCAGTCCGTGATCGTCCAGGGGGCATCCGGCGCGACAACGCCCACGAGGTGATGCGGCACGGCGGCGACTTCGTCCGGTGTGGGCGCGGCGGTGCCGATGGCCATGCTGCTGCGCACCTGGCGCGAGTCAGCGGAGATCACCTCCGCCGGCAGCCGGCGCGCGACCTCGATGGCGGCGGCGGTCTTGCCGGAGGCCGTGGGGCCGACGATCGCGACCACGAGCGGGCGGGCGTCCTCCGCCGTCACGGGGCGCTACCGCGCAGCCGCGGCCCGGCAGATCGCGGCGAACGCCGCAGCGTCGAGCGATGCCCCGCCGACGAGCGCGCCGTCGATGTCGGGCTGGGCCATGAAGCCCTCGATGTTGTCGGCGTTCACGGAGCCGCCGTACTGGATGCGCACGGCGTCCGCGGCGTCCGCGCCGTAGCGCTCGGCGACCACCGCGCGGATCTGGGCGCAGCGCGCCTGTGCCGCCTCCGGCGTCGCGGCCTCGCCGGTGCCGATCGCCCACACGGGCTCGTAGGCGATCACGAAGCCCTCCGGCATGGAGGTGATGCCGCGCATCCCCTCGGCGACCTGGCGGCGGAGCGTCTCGTTGGTGCGCCCGGCGCGCAGGTCCGACTGCGGCTCGCCCACGGCCAGCAGCGGCGTGAGGCCCGCGGCGACGACGGCCTGCATCTTGCGCGCGGTCTCCCAGACCGTCTCGCCGAACACGATCCGCCGCTCCGAGTGCCCCACGAGGACGTGCGAGGCCGTCCCGACGAGCATGGGCGCGGCGACCTCGCCGGTGAAGGCGCCGCGCGGCTCCCAGTAGACGTTCTGGGCGCCGATGCGGAGCGTGCTCCCCGCCAGCGCGTCGCACGCGTCGGCGAGCCACGGCGAGGGCGGGAACAGCACCACCTCGACGCCTGCGACGCGATCGAGGTCTGCGCGTAGCGCGGCCAGGAGCGCGCGCGATTCGTCCCGCACCAGGTGCATCTTCCAGTTACCGCCGATGACGGGCGTGCGGGCCACGGCTCAGGCGCCGTACTTCGCCAGGCGCCCGGCGTGCGCGAAGGCGATGGGGAGCACCTCGCTGGCCGGGAACGTGCCGAGTTCGCCGGTGATGCAGTTGGGCTCCGTGAACTGGTGCATGTGGTCGCGGCGGACATGGTCGCCCCACAGGAGGAGCGGGACGGGGTGCCAGGTGTGGATCGCCATGGGCGCCGGCGTCGAGTGGTCGCCCGTGACCACCACCACGTTCGGATTGAGGTCCAGCAGCGTCGGGAGCGCCGCATCAAAGGCGGAGATCGCCTCCACCTTGCCCCGGAAGTCGCCGTCCTCCCCGGCGGTGTCCGTGTACTTGTAGTGCACGAAGAAGAAGTCGTAGTCGTCCCAGTGCTG
>JBBDIC010000125.1:4167-14649 GCA_040880625.1 Dehalococcoidia bacterium
CGGTGTCCGTGTACTTGTAGTGCACGAAGAAGAAGTCGTAGTCGTCCCAGTGCTGCCGGACCAGGTCGAACTGCTCCTCGATCGTGTGGGCGCCCTCGATGGAGTCCATGCCGCACAACTTCGCGACGCCGCGGTACATCGGGTAGACGGTGACGGCGGCGGCGCGGACCTTCCACATCTCCGGGAACGACGGCATGTCCGGCCGTTTCGACCAGCCCCGCAGGAGCACCCCGTTGCCGCGCTCGCGGCCCCCGAGGACCTCGCGCGCCCGTGCGATCCACTCCCGCACGAGGTCGGCGCTGCGCTCGCCCTCCGGCGTCAGGGGCGCTGCGTCGTCGGCGACGACGCCCTCGCGCTGGGGGTCCGTCTCGGCGATGGCGTCGCTCAGGCCGGCCCCGCGCAGCACGAGCACGAAGCGCTGGTCCTGCACCGGCTCCACGAACACCTCGACGCCCGGCAGCGCGATCTCCCGGAGGCCTTCGCAGACGCGGGCCGTCTCCTCCGTGGGGAGGCGTCCGGCGCGGCGGTCCGTGATGATGCCCGCGGCGTCGAGGTCGCACAGGTTGCCGCGCGCGGCGACATCGTCCGGGCCGAGTTCGAAGCCGATGCCGGTCGCCTCCAGCGCGCCGCGGCCGATCTCGAACTGGAGCGGGTCGTAGGAGAAGAGCGCGATGTGCCCGGGGCCTGATCCGGGCGTGATGCCGTAGCCCACCGGCAGCGTGCGGCCGAGGCTCCCGGCCTCCGCCATGCGGTCCAGGTGGAGGGTGTGCGCCTCTTCCAGTTCCGTGCGCGCGCGCGGTCCCTGGATGCCGCCGAGGCCGTCCAGGACGCAGAGCACCACCTTGGTGTCGGCGGGCTGGGAGAGCCGCCGGATGAGGTCAATCTGCATGAGGTCTGTCCATGGCTCGGATGGTATCTGGCGCGGGCGCTAGCGGTGGCTCGATGAACGCCTCAGCGGTCGCGCAGGATCTCGACGCCCGGCAGCGTGGCGCCCTGGAGCATCTCCAGCGACGCCCCGCCGCCGGTGGACACGTGCGAGATGCGCTCGGACACGCCCGCCTTCGCCACGGCCGCCGCCGTCTCGCCGCCGCCGACAACGGTCATCGATCCCACCAAGTCGGCGAGCGTGCGCGCGATCTCGATGGAGCCGCGGTCGAATGGCTCACGCTCGAAGAAGCCGACGGGGCCGTTCCAGATGACGGTCTTCATGGGGGCTAGCGCCTCGCGGATGTCCTCCAGGGTCTGGCGGCCCAGGTCCAGGATGCGGAAGCCCGGCGGGATGCGGTTCACGGAGACGGTGTTGATGCGCGTGCCGGAGGCGTCCGAGATCACCACGTCGGTCGGCATCAGCAGACGCAGGTCGTCGCGCGAGGCCGCGAGGCGCATGATCTCGTGCGCATCGTCGATGCGGTCCGCCTCCACGAGGGACGCCCCCACATCGATGCCCTGCGCGCGCAGGAAGGTGTTCGCGATGCCGCCGCCGACGCAGATCAGCGAGGTGCGGTCCACGAGGTTCTTGAGGATGCCGATCTTGTCCGCGACCTTGGAGCCGCCGAGGATCACCGCCAGCGGCCGCACGCCGTCCGAGGCGACCTTGCCCAGGTAGGCCAGTTCACGCTCCATGAGCATCCCGGCGACGCCCGGCAGGTAGTAGCCCACCCCCACCACGGAGGCGTGTGCGCGATGGGCCGTGCCGAATGCGTCCGAGACGAACACGTCCGCGAGCGATGCGAGTTCGCGGGCGAACCGCGGGTCGTTGGCCTCCTCGCCGGGATAGAAGCGCACGTTCTCCAGTAGGAGGATCCCGCCCGGCGCCAGCGCCTCCACCATCGCCTCCACAGCGGGCCCGATGCATTCCGTGGAGGACTGCACCTCGCAGCCGAGGAGCGTGGCGAGGTGTGCGGCCACGGGTGCGTTGCGGAGTTCCTCGATGACCTGGCCGCCGGGGCGGCCGCGGTGGGCGCAGAGGATGATGCGCGCGCCCTGCTGCACGAGGTACTCGATGGTCGGGAGCGACTCACGGAGGCGGTAGTCGTCCAGCATCGTGCCTTCGAGGTCGAACTGGACGTTGTAGTCCACGCGCAGGAAGACGCGCTTCCCGGCGACATCGATATCGCGCACGGTCATCTTGTCCACCGACAGCCTCCAGAGGCCCGCGCGCATGCTCCGCCGTACGTTCAGTGCAGGCGGTCACAGTCACCACGGGCGAAGCACCAGGATCGTGGGACGAGGCGCGAGGGGAGGACGCGCGCCAGGGGAATGATAGGGACGCCCCATGCGCACGGGCAACGCACCCGCCCGCGCTAGGTGACGCGCCCCACCGCCGCCTCCGCATACTCCTCCAGCATCGCGAGCGCCGCGCCGTCGAGGCCGGGCACCCCAGCCGCGGAGCGGGCGGCGTGCATCGCGTGCCGCTGCTCCTCGCGCGCCATCGCCTCCGTGGAGGCGCGCGCGCCGGTGGTCTCGATCCACCGCGCCATCGAGTCGATGCGGTCGCCCTCGCCGGGCGGGGCGGCGTAGGCGGCGCGGAAGGACTCGCCCGCCCCGTCCTGGGCGTCCAGCGCGGAGATCACGGGGTACGTCATCTTGCGCGACAGCAGGTCGTCGCCCACGGGCTTGCCCGTCACGGCCGGGTCGCCCCAGATGCCCAGGATGTCGTCCACCATCTGGAAGGCGAGCCCCACGTGGCGACCGTACTCGCGCATCGCGTCGACGGCGCTCGGTGGCGCGCCGGCGAGGATCGCGCCCACGGCGAAAGGCGCGGCGAACATCGCCGCGGTCTTGCCGCCGGCCATCTCCAGGTACTCCTCCAGCGTCACGTCGCTGCGCGTCTCGAACGAGATGTCCAGGTACTGGCCGTGGACCAGGCGGATGCACGCCTCGTCGATTTCGCGCATCACGGCCAGCGCGCGGTCCGCCGGGACGCCGGCCTCGCCCATGCGGTACTGCGCGAGGCGGGCCGCGACGAACATGCCGTCGCCGGTGTTGATCGCCTGCGCGACGCCGGCGAAGCGCCAGAGGTTCTCCCGCCCTCGGCGGAACTCGCTCGCGTCCTCCACGTCGTCATGCAGCAGCGAGAAGTTGTGTACCAACTCGATGCCCGCCGCCGGCGCGACGGCGTGCTCCACCTGCCCGCCGAGGAGTTCCGTGGCGAGCAGCACCCCCACGGGACGCATCATCTTGCCGGGGGACGCGCCCGCCGGCGCGCCCTGCTGGTCCTCCCAGCCGAGGTGGTAGCGCATCCATGCCCAGAGGCCGTCGCTGCTGCTCCCGATGACGGCGCGCATCTCCGCCTGCACGAGGCTGCGGTAGCGCTCCGCGCGCTCCTGCAAGTCGGTCATGGCGCGTCCTCCCCGGTGGTTGCGGCAACATCGAGGGTGAGGCGTTCCTCCGCCGCCGCCTCGATGGCGGCGCGCGAGAAGAGCAGCGGCCGGTGCTCCCCGGCGAGGAACTCGCGGACGCAGTCCTCGTAACGCGGGTGGCCGGGGATGCCGCTGTTGCCGGACGGCAGCATGAACAGCGAGCGGTCCCAGTCCGCCAGGTCGATCACCTGGCGGTAGCCCGGCGCCACCGAGATCCGCGACACATCCTGCCACGGGACGCTCTGCGCCTGCGCGACGGTGTTCACATCGCCACCCATCGCCCGAGGCGGGCGCGAGAACAGCCGCCCCACGCCGGGGATGTCCCCCAGCGGGTGGTTCGGCCTCCAGTACTGCACGGCGCGCATGCCCCACGTCGCCGGGTCGTCGCCGCACTGCGCCCGCAGCGTCGAGGTCGCCCGGCCGAGCGCGGCGCGCAGGCGACGGTCGCGGTCGTCCGGCCCCGTGAACCACGGGGCGGTCGCGCGCTCCGCGGCCGTGATCAGCGTGCCCTGGATGCGGTACGCGAACGCCGACGTGGCCGGTACGCCTTCCACCGCCTGGCCGAGCACGGCCCGCCCGAGCGGCCCCGCGAGGCGTTCCGCCACGTCCGTCGCCAGCGCTCGATAGGTGGCGCTGACGAGCGCGCCTGCGGCGCTCCGGGCCACCAGGTGGCCGTCCCAGCGCTCGAGCAGTGCGCGGGCCTCGGCGTCTGCCGCGCCGGCAGCGCCGTCGTCGAGGACCTGCGCGAGGATCAGGTCGCGCAGGCGGAAAAGGTTCGCCGAGTAGCGGTCGCCCTGGATGGCCGCGAAGGAGGCGACATCGTGCCGCTCGCGCCAGTCGAGCAGGGAGCGGATGCGCTCGGCGCGGCGGGGCTCGGCCCACTCCTCACCCAGTTCCGTGCTGCCGCCGGGTGCGTTGTTCGCGGAGACGATGACGCCGGAGGCGGGGTCCACGGTGCGCGGCAGTTCACTACCCGGCAGGCACTCGGGCGGGCCGGGCGAGCGCGGGCCCTGCTGCGGGAGCAGGCCCTGTCCCACCTCCCGCCGCGGGACCTGCCCCGCGAAGCGGTATGCGACGCGGTCCTCCACGCTGGCGAACACGAAGTTGAACGCCGTCCCCGACCAGCCGTCCACGGCACGCTCCGCGGCATCGATGTCGCTCGCATCCCAGAGCGCGACGAGCGGCGTGGCGATGTCGCTGCCCTCGACGACCGTGGAGCGCAGGGCGATCGCGCGGCGCTCGCCTCGCAGCGCCGGGCTGACGACCGGGCCGTGACGCGTCACGAGCACGCGCTCCTCAACGGCGTCGCCGCCCTGCACGGCGATGCGTTCGACGATCTCCTCCGCGTCCGCCCAGCCCTCCGGCGTCCGGTATCGCGCGGAGGCGTCGCCGGCGGCCGTGTCGAACTCCTCGATGTAGCAGTCGGCGACGTCCGCCATGCCGGCGGTGACACCCCAGGCGAGGCGGCCGTTGTGGCCCATGGTGATACCGGGGATCCCGGCGATGCCCGCACCCGCGAGGTCGAGCGTCCCGCCGGAGAGGTGCGCCACGTGGAAGATGCCCGGCAGCGTCGCATCCACGTGCGGGTCGGCCGCCAGCAGCGGGCCGCCGGTGGTCGTGCGCGCCGACGTGACGGCCCACGCGTTGGACGCGGCCGTGGAGGGCAACCCCGCCTCGATCAGGGCGCGATACGCCTCCTGCAGGCGCTCCGCCGCCAGTGGGTAGTCGCGGCCGGTCACGGTCGGAGTGGGCGGGTGGACGGGGTCCACCGCGGAGGCGAGTTCCGGCCCGAGCGCGGCCGCGAGGCGTTCCCGCACCAGTTCCGTGTTCCAGTTGCCCGCGAACCCGAACATCACGAGCCGCCCCACCAGCATCGTGTCCTCCACGCGCCACGGCTCGAAGCGGTCGCCGAGGAGCGCGAACTCCGGCGGGAGCGCCCTGAGGCTGCGGGCGCCCTCGTTCACGCCGCGCGCGTACGCCTCCATCAGCACGCGCACGCGGCCGTCGATGGCTGCCGCGTCGCGGGCGGCGGCGCGGTTCAGGCCGCAGCGGCGCATCAGCCGGTCGCTCGCCAGGGAACGAGCGCCGAAGACCTCGGCCAGGCGGCCCGCGGCGAGGCGGCGCGCGCCCTCCATCTGGAAGAGACGGTCCTGCGCGTGGACAAACCCGTGGCCGAAGGCGGCGTCCGCGTCGGTGGTGGCCAGGATGTGCGGCACCCCGTGGCGGTCGCGCACCACCTCGATGCGCCCGTCCGCGCCGGTGACGGCGATGCGGCCGGAGGTCTGCGGGAACGACGCGTGGGATGCGATGCGGCCGGCGGCTCGCCCGAGGGCAGCGGCAGTACGGGCGGCATCGCGCGCGGTGCGGGCGGCGGCGTCCACGTTCACGCGGGGCGCGCTCCGGCGATCGTCCTCGACGGCGCGGGCGACACGGCTAGCGGCCGGACGGCGCTTCGCCGCGGGCGTGCATGTCGTCGTCGATGGCCTTCACCTTCGCGAGGCGGCGTTCGTGCCGGCCGCCCTCGAACGAGGCGTCGCGGAAGGCGCGCACCACGTCGCCGGCGAGCCCGCGGCCAATCGCCCACGCGCCGAGGCAGAGGACGTTGACGTCGGTGTGCTCGCGGGCGCGGCGGGCGCTGAAGGTGTCGTGGCAGACGGCGGCGCGCACCCCGTGGACCTTGTTCGCCACGATCGAGGGGCCGACGCCGTTCGAGCAGATCAGGACGCCGAAGTCGTGCTCCCCGGCGGCGACGGCGCGGGCGAGCGGCAGCGCGATGTCCGGGTAGTCGCAGGACTCCAGCGAGTCCGTCCCGTAGTCGCAGACCTCGTCGCCCAGGTCCGCGAGTTCCGCGCGCAGGATCTCCTTCAATTCGAAGCCCGCGTGATCCGATCCGATGGCGACGCGCATGAGGGCACCCCTGTCCGCCCACATGCTACCGCAGCGCCGCCTCGCGGGCCTCGCTCACCGGCGTTCGGTCAGCCCTCCAGCGCCTCGCGCAGCAGCGCGAGCGTGGCGCGCTCCTCCGCGCTGAGCCACTTCGAGGGCGTCGCGGCGCGGATCGTGCAGCCTTCCAGGTAGGCGTCCACCACGGCCGGGTGGACGTAGGCCTTGCGGCAGACCGTGACGGTGTTGCCCAGGACGCCCGCGACGTGCTCGATGGCCTGCTTCACGTTGCGCTGGGCCTGCGTCTGCGAGGTGAACTCGCCCACCTCCGCCAGCGCGGCGGCGCCCAGCACGGTGCCCCACCAGGTGCGGAAGTCCTTCGCCGTGAACTCGGCGCCGGCGGCCTCGCGGATGTAGTCGTTCACGTCGCCGGAGCCCACGGTGCGCCGCTCGCCGGCCTCGTCCACGTACTGGAAGAGGTCGTAGCCCGGCAGGTCGCGGCAGCGCTGCACGATCCTCGCGAGGCGCGGGTCACGCACGTCGATGGCGCGCTGCTTGCCGCTCTTGCCGCGAAAGGTGAAGACCACGCCGCCGGCCTCGACGCGAGCGTGCTTGTTGCGAAAGGTCGTCAGGCCGTAGGAGTCGTTGTCGCGCGCGTACTCCACGTTGCCCACGCGGATGCCGGTGGTGTCCAGCAGGCGCACCACCAGCGCCACCACCCGCTCCCGAGGCAGCCCCTGCTCCTGCGCGCTGCCGCGGCGGCGGAGGTCCGCCTCCACGCGCCGCCGGATGCGTGGCAGCGCCTCCCCGAAAGCGACCATGCGCCCGAACTTCGTCTCGTCGCGGGAGGCGCTCCAGGCGGGGTGGTAGCGGTACTGCTTGCGCCCTCGGGCGTCGCGTCCCGTCGCCTGGAGATGTCCCGCCTCCGACGCGCAGATCCACACGTCCTCCCACGCCGGCGGGATCGCGAGCGAACGGATGCGCGCCAGCGCCTCCTCGTCGGTCACCTCGCGCCCCTCCGCATCGAGGTAGGCGAAGCCGGTCTTGCCCTGGCGGACGCGCGTGTAGCCGGGCGCCTCGTCGCTGACGTGGCGCAGCCGCGACCGGCGCGAGGGGGCGCCCGCAGGCGCGGAGGTGGAGGGCGTGCGCGCTGTTCCCATGCCCTCCGAGTGTGGCGACCCGGCCGTTGCGCGCGGGTCTCGCTGCACGCGCCGCCGGTTGCGATAGAGCAACACGCGGAGCCGCGCAGCCAGCCTCGCCGCCGGATCGTGGATGGGACATGGTTGCTCCCGCCCCTATCCGAGCGGCGGTGCCTCGGGCGCGGGCGCGATCCCCAGATCCGCCGCCGTCAGGCCGCCCTCGCGGAGGATGCGCGGCTGGGCGCCGGTCACGTCCACCACCGTGGAGGCAACATTGCCGGTGCGGGGGCCGCCATCGAGGACCATCAGCGCGTCACCGAACTCGGCGGCGACCTGCGCGGCGGAGGTGCAGGGGGCGTCGCCGTGGCGGTTCGCGCTCGTAACGGCCAGGATGCCGCCGCAGCCGCGGATCACCATGCGCGCGAAGCGGTCGTCCGGCTTGCGGATGCCCACGGTGCCCTCGGCGGTGACCACGGGCGGCTGGAGCCCCGCGGCGCGCGCGCGGACGACGAGCGTCAGGGCGCCTGGCCAGAAGCGCACGAAGGCGTCCACGCTGGCCGGGTCGTCCAGGTACGGGATGGCGTCCGCCACGGAGTCGATCAGGGCGGCGATCGGCTGGTCGCGGTCGCGGCCCTTCAGGTCGGCCAGCGCGCCCACGGCGCCCTCGTGCGTGGGCAGCGCGGCGAGGCCGTAGACCGTGTCCGTCGGGATCGCGACGATACCGCCGCCGAGGATGCGCTCGACGACCTGATCGATCTGGTCGGGCCCCAGGATGGGCAGAAGGCGGCTCCGAGGGGTGCGCGGGCGGCGGCGTTCGTTGACCCGCAATCTACCCGCCGATACGATCCCTGCCTAGCGGCCGCGCTCCCCCGGGCAGGACCCTCCGACACCCATGGTCGACACCACCGAGACCTCCGCCGCGGCGGATCGGATCCGCGCCTCCGGCGACAGCGAGGTGGCGACCTACCTCGAGATTGCGGAGGCGCGCGAACCGGGGCAGGCGCTGACACCCGCGCCCAACGCGCCCGAGGCCGTGGTGGTGCTGGACTTCGGTTCCCAGTTCTCGATGCTGATCGCGCGCCGCATCCGCGAGGCGAGCGTGTACTGCGAGATGGTCCCGTGGGAAACGCGCCCGGAAGACCTGAGCCACCTGAAGGTGAAGGCGTTCATCCTCTCCGGGGGCCCGTCCTCCGTATACGCAGAGGGCGCCCCGTACCTGCTGCCGTACGTGATCAACGCAGAGGTGCCGATCCTGGGCATCTGCTACGGGATGCAACTGCTGGCGCATGCGCTCGGCGGGCGCGTGGACCCGGCGGACAGCCGCGAGTACGGGCACGCCGTGATGCGCGTCTCCGAGGCGGAGCACCCGCTGTTCCGTGACCTGCCGGGTGACCTGCCCGTGTGGATGTCGCACGGCGACCACGTGGTGGAGTTGCCGCCGGGCTTCCGCGTCATCGGCCAGTCGGACAACGCCCCCGTGGCCGCGATGACGGACGACGCCGGGCGCGTGGCGATCCAGTTCCACCCGGAGGTGGTCCACACCGCACAGGGCGACCGCCTGATCCGCAACTTCCTGTTCGAGGTGGCCGGGTGCGCCGGCGATTGGACCGCGGGCAACTTCATCGAGGAGTCCGTGGCGTCGATCAAGCGCGCGGTGGGCGATGGCCAGGTGATCTGCGCGCTGTCCGGCGGGGTGGACTCGGCGGTGGCGGCGGCCCTCGTACATGCCGCCGTGGGCGACCAGCTGACGTGCATCTTTGTCGACAACGGGCTGCTCCGACTGGGCGAGGCGGAGCGCGTGGTGGAGACGTTCACGCAGCACATGGCGATCAACCTCCGCCACGTGGAGGCCTCCGACCGCTTCCTGAAGGAACTCGCCGAGGTCACGAACCCGGAGACGAAGCGCAAGCGCATCGGCGAGACGTTCATCCGCCTCTTCGAAGACGAGACGAAGTCCCTGGGCCAGGTGGACTTCCTGGTGCAGGGCACCACCTACCCGGACGTGATTGAGAGCGCGAGCACCGGCAACGACGCCGCGGTGAAGATCAAGACGCACCACAACGTGGGCGGCCTGCCGAAGGACATGCGCCTCACGCTCATCGAGCCGCTGCGCAACCTCTTCAAGGACGAGGTGCGCCGCGCCGGCAAGGCGCTCGGCCTGCCGGACGAGATGGTGTTCCGCCAGCCGTTCCCCGGCCCCGGTCTCGGCATCCGCGTCATCGGCGAGGTGACCCGCGAGAAACTCGATATTCTGCGCCGCGCCGACTGGGTCGTGATGGACGAGATCAAGAAGGCGAACGTCTACTACGACCTGTGGCAGGCGTTCGCCGTGCTCACCGACACGAAGTCCGTGGGCGTCCAGGGCGACTTCCGCACGTACGGCTACACGGTCGCCATCCGCTGCGTGACTGCCGAGGACGCCATGACCGCGGACTGGGCGCGCCTCCCCTATGACCTGCTGGCGAAGATCTCGAACCGCATCACCAACGAGGTGCGCGAGATCAACCGCGTGGTGTACGACATCACGTCCAAGCCCCCGGGCACGATCGAGTGGGAGTGAGGGGAGCACATAGGCACCGGGGCGCATCACAGCGGGTCCGATTCGCGGGATCACCTTCGCGAAAGAGACTCGGCGATCTTGATCATCTCGTCGCTGGTGAGGTTTGCCGCTTGGACGAGCGTCACTCCCCACGCCTCATGGACGTAGAGTGCTGCCCGGCCCCAGCCGTCCTGAGTCAGGGGCTCGACCAGCACCGCGCGCCGGCCATCAACTTCGATCGCCCGGAGGCGGTCAGTGGTCCATATGGCGGGGACCGAGTGGTCGCCCCGCATTCGGACGACCGAGAACGTGCCGCCCCAGGCGGAGGCAGTACCTACCTCGAATGAGAACTCGACTCCCGCGTTGATGATCGTGTCGCGGCAGATGGTCGCCGCGAACTGCTCGCCCTCGGCACCCGGCGGCAGATACGCGGGATACGGATCGATCTCGGTGCCTGCGGCCTCATGGGGTTCGTGCGACGCCCGCTGCTGGCTCACGTCCGCGCACGCTGGATGGTCCGCGAGTATGCGGTCGACACTCCGGCCGATCCTGATGCCGT
>JBBDIC010000126.1:0-3262 GCA_040880625.1 Dehalococcoidia bacterium
GACGACAGGAGCGCCGTGACGAACATCGAGCAGGCCACTGCGCTGGCGATGCCTTCCGAGGCTGTTTCGCGCTACCTGGAGGCGATCTACTACATCAACGCGGAGGACGAGCCGGTGCGCGCCTCGCGGCTGGCGGACTGGCTCAGCGTGTCGCAGGCCACGGTGGCCGCGGCGCTGCGGCGGATGACGGAGCATGACTTGATCGCGGTCTCCGCCGGCAAGGAGATCGCGCTCACGGCTCGCGGCCGCGAGATCGCGGCGGAGATCGTGCGCCGCCACCGCATCGCGGAGCGCTGGCTCACGGACGTGCTGGGCTTCGACTGGCTGAAGGCCGACGAGGAGGCGAGCCACATCGAGCACGCGCTCTCGCAGGAGGTAGCCGACCGGCTGTTCGAGATGATCGGCCGTCCGCGCACGTGCCCGCACGGCAACCCCATCCCCGGCGCGGAGCCGGTGCCGGGTGCGGAGCGCTCGCTGGTTACCCTCAACCCCGGTGAGACCTCGCGGGTGCGGCGCATCTCGGAGGTCGCGGAGCACGAGGTGCCCGACCTGCTGCAGTTCCTCGGCGACCACGGGTTCCGGCTGGGCGTGGACGTGCAGGCGGTGGACATCAGCCGCGGCGCCGGCACGTTCACGGTGCGCGTCGCCGGCGACGGGACGGCCGGGGCACCCGGCAACGAGGTGGCGATGTCCCTCGAGGTGGCGCGCAAGATCTGGATCGACGTCTAGCCGCCCGCGGCGCCATCCCATGTTCCCGATCCGCGACCTGAACCCGAAGCACTCGGCCACGGTGCTGACGCTGCTGATCATCGCCGCCAACGTGGCGGTGTTTTTCTTCTGGCAGCCCTTCGGCCAGGGCGTGCAGGCGGAGACGGAGTTCCTCTACGAACGCGCGGCCGTGCCGTGCGAACTGACCGAGCAGCGCCCGATCGTCGCGGCGGACCTCGCCCTCGGCGAGTGTGCGCCGGCTGCCTTGGGCCAGGCGTTCTTCCCGGAGAAGAACCTGTGGCTGTCCGTGCTGACCTCCATGTTCCTGCACGCGGGGCTGCTGCACCTGCTGGGGAACATGTGGTTCCTGTGGATCTTCGGCGACAACGTCGAGGACGCCTTCGGCCACGTGGGCTTCATCCTCGTGTACGTCCTGTCCGGCATCGCCGCCACGGCGGGCTTCGTCTGGCTGCACCCCACGGAGACAGTGCCGCTGATCGGGGCGTCCGGCGCGATCGCCGGCGTGCTGGGCGCCTACCTCGTGCTGTTCCCCTTGAGGCCCGTGCTCGCGCTGCTCGGCCTCTTCGTGCTCCCGGTGCCGGCGCTGCTGTTCATCGGCGTGTGGTTCCTCGGCCAGTTCGCCGTCGATGCGCCGGGCGTGGCGTGGGAGGCGCACGTCGCGGGCTTCATCGCGGGCGTCGTGCTCACGCTGCTCGCGAAGCCTGCCCTGCGTCGTTCGACGCGTGCATCGAGGGGCTAACGGGCGTCCTTCGCGGCGGGTCAGTCCGGCGCGTCCTCGTCCACGTCGGCCGGGTCGATCACCCGGTAGAGGCGCCAGTCCAGGTGCTCGCCCTCGAAGTGGCGGTCGAGGTCCAGCCACGCGGCGCCGTCGTACAGGTCCGGGTAGCGAGTGTAGATGGCGTCCCGCTGCACCTCCACGCCCGTCCCGCGCGGGTCGGGCAGCAGCACGTAGTCCACCTGGCCGATCGGCTGGCTCAGGAGCGAGTCGAAGTCACGGTCCGTGTTGATCGCGAGGCGTCCGGCGTCGTCTGACTCAAGGATGAGGACCGCCGCCTTCTGCACGTCGACGAGCACGAGGCCCTCCGTGGTCGCGAGGTGGCGGCGCACCTCGTCCAGCACGTCACGGTCGGGATAGAACGCGCGCAACTCCTCGATGCGCTGCTCGTTGCCGGCGAGTTCGTCCAACACGAGTTGCTCGTCCGCGCCGACGTCGTCGTGGCCCATCACCTGGAACGAGATCACGGCGGACAGCAGGAACAGTCCCGGCACCACCCCGTTCCGCACGAGGTTCGCCATCGAGGCGCCGCGCAGCCAGAACGGGTACGCGCTCGTGAGCCACGCGAGCAGGATCGGCGTGAAGAGCGGCAGGTAGACCCAGTAGCGCAACCACGGCGCGATCGTGCCGGTGTACGTCTGGTACGCCTGGAGCAGCAGCGTGGACACCGTCAGCAGCGCCAGCACCGTGCCCGTGATGTCGCGCCGTAGCAGTCCCACCGCGGCCGCAGCCGCCGCCGCGAACGGGAAGACGAACGCGACCTGCATCGTGCGCTCCGCCACGTACGAGAGCGTCCCGGTGACGCTGCCGTAGGCATAAGTCAGCGCGTGGTCCGCGGCGTTCTTCGCCACGTCCGGCGCGGCGTTGATGCTGTAGGGGCCGTGGTAAAAGAACAGCGGGTCGCCCTGCGCCGTCCAGTTGAACAGCAGCCACAACGCCCCCAGGAACGCCGAGGGGAAGGCGAGCGTCACGAGCAGCGACTCGATGCGGGAGACACCGCGCCATGCGCGCTCGCGGCGGTAGAGGTACGCCATGAGCAGGAAGCCGAGCACGGCCGTGCCCACGATCGCCAGCGCCTCGTACCGCACCCACAGCGCACCGCCGGCGCCGAGGCCCATGCCGATCACCGCGCGCTCCGGCGCCTCGCGCAGCCGCAGCGACGAGTGCAGGACGAACAGGAAGAGCAGCGCGAACAGGCTCTCCGCGGTGCCGTTCACGAAGTGGTACAGCAGCACCGGGTTGGCCATGCTGGCGACGATCCACACGCCGCGCGTGGCGGCGGAGAACCCGAAGCGCGCGAGGATGCGGTTCAGGACCACCACGCAGCCGGCCGCCGCGATCACGGAGGTGAACGGCCCCACGAACTCCGTGAGGCCCACCGCGTCGAACGCCGGCATCAGCACTACGCGCATGAACGTGGGGATCGGCGGCCACGCCAGGCCGATCGCGCCCAGGTGCGGATCGCGCGAGGACAGCACGTTGTGCGCGTCCAGCGTGCGCGAGAGCGCGTCCTGGTTGAACACGCCGAGGCCATAGAAGAAGAACACCGCCGCCGCGAGGAACACCGCGAACGAGATCGCGTACAGCCGCAGGTCGTCCCCGGCGCCCGGCGACCCGCCTCGCACGCCGGGCGACCGAGGTGTCCGCGACTTCGGGGCGTCCGGCCGGTAGCGCGGGCGTGCGTTGGGGAGGGAGACCATGGCGCCTCGGCGAGAGCGCGCCGAGGGGTGGCGCGACCGTCAGTATAGGAGCGGGCGC
>JBBDIC010000126.1:3362-10757 GCA_040880625.1 Dehalococcoidia bacterium
CCGGCGGCCAGGTCGTCGCACCCGAGGACGAGCGCCGTCACGCCGTCCGCGCACAGCGCCCGCGCCGCGTCGTACGCCCCGTCCGGCTCCACCTCGACGGCGTGCACAGCGAACGCACCATCGAGGGCCGCGCGACGCACATCGCTCGCCCCGCCCGTGCGTTCGACGAGGCCCACGCTACGATGCCCGAGCGCGGCCAAGCGTGCGGCGGCCTCGATGGCGGCGGCCCGCTCCGACGCGGCGCCGTGCGCCTCCTGGTGGAGGCACGCCGTGGCGTCGAGCACTTCGCGTCCGCCGCCGCGTCGCAGGGCGGCGCGCCGCTCCTGCGGCAACCGCGCGGCGCAGATCAGCCCGTCGATGGGGAAGTCGAGGGCTTGCGGGACGTCGTCGCCGCGGTCCTCCGCGATGAGCACGGAATAGCCCGCGGGCCCCGCGACCTCCAGCACGCCGGCCAGGAATTCCGCCACGCCCGGCTCCGGCAGCGCCCCTACGAGGATGCCGATGGTGGCCGTCGACCCCGTACGAAAGCCCTGCGCGAGCCTCGACGGGCGGTAGCCCAGGGTCTCCACGGCGGACAGGACGCGCAGGCGCGTGTCCTCCGCGACGCGGCCCGTGCCGTTGAGCGCGCGCGAGACGGTGGACTTGTCCACGCGCGCCGCGCGCGCCACGTCCGTGATGGTGGGGATACCCGGTGGGATGACGGACCTCCCGAGGCTCGGCGGCCGGGCAGCGCTCGAACGGATCCCGCGTGCGCACATGGGCGTCGCAGGCGCGGCCGGATGCACGGACTCTACAACAGGACGGGCGGCGGTAGTTGGGGATGCCGTAAGTATTCTTTGCGACGCACGACGAACAGCGAGGCCCCTCGCGAGGCCTCGCTGCGTTGCGTGTGGCGTGGGGTCAGGGGCTAGCGACGGGCGTGCGCCTCCTCGTCACTCAGCGACGAGGCGAACTCGTCGGCCTGCTGCTCGGCCTCTTCCTTCGCGATCCCGTACCGCTCCTGGATCCGGCCGACCAGTTGGTCCTTCATGCCGTCGACTCGGTCGAGGTCGTCGTCGGTCAGTTCGCCCCAGCGTTCCTTCGCCTGGCCGCGGGCCTGGCTCCACTTGCCCTGTATCTGGTCCCAGTTCACGGGATGCCTCCTTCGGTCCGCGCTGCGCCGCCCCGGTCTCCCGGGCGCGCGCGTCGGACGCTGCCTGCCAGACGCTACGCAGCGCCGGACGGCCCGCGGGTAACGCCTCGACGCTGCGGAGTTGCAGATCCATCGCGTGCGGGTCGATGCTGCGCGCGGCATCGAGGGGCGCGCCACCAGCAAGCACGCGGGACGGGAGCACGACGATGGGCCGGTTGGAACCCCTGGACATGGAACAGATGACGGCGGAGCAGCGCAGCACGGCGGAGGCGATCATCGCCGGGCCGCGGGGCGGCCTTCGCGGGCCGTTCGAGCCCTGGCTGCGCAGCCCCATCCTGGCAGACCGCGCTCAGCGGCTGGGCGAGTTCTGCCGCTTCAACACGGGCCTGCCGCCCCACCTGTCCGAACTCGCGATCATCATCACCGGCCGCCACTGGGCCGCGCAGTACGAGTTCTGGGCGCACGCCCGCATGGCCCGCGAGGCCGGCCTGCCCGAGGACACCATCGAGGCGATCCGCACCGGCCGCGAACCCGCCTTCCGCGACGACTCCGAGCGCGCAATCTACACGCTGGTCACCGAGTATTTCGAGACGCACCGCGTCTCCGACGGGACGTACCGCCAGGCCGTGGACGCCCTCGGCGAGCGTGGGGTCGTGGAGGTCGTCGGCATCGTGGGCTACTACGGCCTCGTGTCCATGACGCTGAACATCTTCGAGGTGTCGGTGCCGGAGGGCGTCGAGCCGCCGCTGCCGGAGCCGGGCGGCCGGTAGGCCGTCTCCACGGCGCCGGAGCCCTTCGACAGGTCCAGGGTGAGCGGAGTGTGGGCGCTTCCCCGCCTTTGTTTGTTCGGATGAAATTGCAAGCGCAGGTTGCGAGGGGTGACGCCCCTGTGATCGGTGCGCCCTCACAGTCGGTATCCAAGGTTATTGGGGGGTTATTCGGCAGATAACCGCAGAAACCGAGGCCAACTGTGAACCATCCGATCCGCAACTTCGTCGCGATCCCGGTCGCGATCCTCGCCATGGGGCTGTTCTCCGCCTGTGCGGAGGAAGGCGCCAACGGCGACGACCCCTTCCTGGGAGGCGGCGACACCGGCGTCTCCACCCCCGCTACCGACGGCGGCATGACCGAGGGCTCCGACACCATCGACCGCGACACGATCCTGAACGAACTCTCGGAGGTCCAGGCGATGCTCGCCGCGGGCTCCTCGTCGTTCGGCGGGGACGTAGTCACGGACGTGAACTACCAGGACGGCCAACTGACGGTCACGACCAGCGGCGACATCCAGGGCCTGGAGGACGCCGAGGCGCTGTGCCAGGACATGAGCACGGCCATCTCTGACTCCGGCCTGTCGATCGTGATCGTGGACGCACAGGGCGCCGAACTCGCCCAGTGTGGCTAGCACTCTGCCGGCAGAGTGCGGCTAGCGGGGCGGCCTGACAGCCCCCGCTAGTCCTCGACCGATAGGAACCTGCGAGGACGACCGGAGCGCCGCGTGCCCGACTCACCCACCAGCGACGCTCCGGCGTCCTCGCCCTCATCCCCCGCCGGCGGCCCGGAGGACGACCCCTCTCCGGGCGCCGGGCTGCCGCGTCCGGCCGGGCGCCGGCCCACCGACGCCCACGTCACCTTTCGAGACGTCACGCGCGTGCTGGGCGACCAGCCCGTCCTCGCGGACATCGACCTGACGGCACACTCCGGCGAACTCTTCGGGCTCGTGGGGCCCAGCGGGTGCGGCAAGACCACGCTCGTGCGGCTCATCGTCGGGCTGCTGACGCCCACGGAGGGCGAGGTGCTGGTACGTGGCGTCCCGCCGGGCGACTTCGCCCCGCGCGACCGCCAGCGCATCGGCTATCTGCCGCAGGAGTTCAGCCTCTACCCGATGCTCACCGTGGAGGAGAACGCGCGCTTCATCGCGGGGCTCTATGGCCTCTCGTGGTTCCGGCGGAGGCGCCGCATCCGCGAGGTGCTGGAGTTCCTGGAGATCTGGGACGCGCGCGGCCGCCTCGCGGAGCACATCTCGGGCGGCATGAAGCGCCGCCTCGGCCTCGCCTGCTCCATGCTCCACCGGCCCTCGTTGCTGGTGGTCGACGAGCCGACCGCCGGCCTGGACCCGGACCTGCGCGCGCACATCTGGGAGCACCTGCGCGAGGTGCAGCAGCAGGGCACCACGATCTTCCTCACCACGCAGTACATCGAGGAGGCGGAGCGCTGCGACTCCGTCGCCGTCCTGGACGGCGGCCGCATGGCCGCACTGGGATCGCCGGCGGACCTCCGCCAGCGCGCCGACATCAGCGACACGATCGACATCGAGGTGGACGGCCTGACGCCGGACGACATCCGCGCGCTGTGGCGCCTGGCGAGCGTGAAGGACGTGCGCCGCGCCGGCCCCAACCGCCTGCTGGTGCGCACGGACGAGGGCGCCAGCGCGATCCCGGCGATCTCGGAGGAGTTCGCCGCCCGTGACCGGCGCGTCACCTCCATCGACGCCCACCAGGCGTCGTTCGAGGAGATCTTCCTGCGCCTGGTGGAGCAGTCGCGGACGTGAAGCGCCTCGTCTTCGGCTCGCTCAGTTTCTTCGAGCAGTGGGGTGCGGAGGTGATCCGCCAGCCGGCGCTCATGTTCACGCTCGTCGTGGCGCCGTTCCTGCTGCTCTTCGCCTTCGGCGCCGGCGTGGAACTCGGCGGCCCGCGCCCCAACACCCTCGTCGTGCAGTCGCCGGACGCGCCCGTCTCGATCGAGCCGCTGCTGGCGGACCTGGAGCAGCACGTCCTGATCGAGGGCATCACGGAGAGCCTGCCGCTCGCCCGCCGCTCCCTGGAGCGCGGCGACATCGACGCCGTGGTGGTGGTGCCGGACAACCCGCAGGCGTTCCTGGAGGAGGGCACGCAGGTGCCCCTGCAGGTGCTCATCGGCGAGGTGGACCCGGTGCGCCGCAGCTACGCGCGGGCGTACCTGCGCGACCAGGTGGCCGCCCTCAACCAGCGCACCATCGAGCAGGTGCTGGAGGAGGCGCAGGCCGGCATGGGCGACGTCCCGCAGATCACGGCGGACGCGCGCGGCTACGTGGACGTCCTGGACGGCGCGCGCAACGAACTCGAGGACGCGCGCACGCACGTGGGCGAACTGCGCGACGCGCTCGTGCCGCTGTCCGCGACCGTCGCCGACATCGATGACACGGCGAGCCAGTTGACGTTCTTCGTGCCGGGCCTCTCGCGCACGCAGCAGCAGACGGAGCGCCTCCGCAACGCCGTCACGGACCTCCAGTCGTCGGTGGACGAGATCGACAGCCGCCTGGCGACGGCCAGTGGCGACGACGGCCTGCCCACGGAGGAGGAGATCGCGAGCATCCGCGGATCGCTGGACGAGATCGACGGCATGGCGGGGCCGCTGTTCGGCATCGCCCCGCAGGTGATCAGCGCACCGTTCCGGCTGGAACTGGAGGACGTGACGCCCGTGGCGCCCACGTTCACGTCGTTCTACTCGCCGGGGGTGCTCGCCCTCCTCGTGCAGCACCTCGCGATCACGCTCGGCGCGCTGACGCTCTCGCGCATGCGCCTGCTGGGCGTGGTGAACATGCTGCGCGTCGCGCCGATCCGGCCGGTGGAGGTGATGCTGGGCAACTACCTGTCGTACACGGTGCTGACCGGGATCGCGGCGGCCGCCCTCGTGGCGCTGCTGGTCGGGGTGCTGGGCGTGCCGGTGTTCGGCGCCTGGTGGCTCGTGCTGGCCACGGTGGTGCTGCTGATCCTGTGCTCGCTCGGCATCGGATTCGTCGTCTCGCTGCTGTCATCGAGCGCGCAACAGGCGACGCAGGTGGCGATGCTGATCCTGCTCGGCTCGATCTTCTTCAGCGGCTTCGCCTTCTCGCTGGACCGCATCACGTGGCCCGTCCGAGCGCTCTCCTACCTCTTCCCGTCCACGTTCGGGCTGCGGACGCTGCAGGACGTGATGCTGCGCGGCCTGCTGCGCCATCCGGAGGACCTGGTCGTCCTCCTCGTGGCCACGGTGGTGCTGTTCGTGGTGGGCACGCTGCTGATGCGGCGGGAGTTGCGCGCTCGGTAGAGCCGCGACGCTGCGCGAGGCCCTCGAACGCGACGCCTCAGCCTGGGGCTGCGCCGGGCCTGACCACGCGCCCGACCGTCGCAACGAAGTCGTCGAGGTCGAACGGCTTGGCGACGTACCCGGCCACACCGTCAGGCAGGCCGTCCTCGGGACGGTTCGCCGTCATCATGATCACGGGGGCCGCGTCGTCCGGGTGGTCGCTCAGGTAGCGCCGCACGAACTCGGTCCCGTCCATCGTCGGCAGGCGCATATCCAGCAGGATCAGCGCCGGCTGCATGGACTCCAGCGCGCGGAAGGCGTCCTCGCCGTCACCCGTGGCGACCACCTCGTGGCCCTCGGCCTCCAGCGTGTCCTGCACGAGGCGCTGGATCGCCACCTCGTCCTCCACCAGGAGGATCGGGCCGGTGCGGAGCGGGGCGCCGGGAGAGGTCACGCGCGTTGCCTGCCGTTCACGCGCGGGGCGATGGCGTCGCCTCGGCGCATCTGAGGATGGAGCGATCTTTAGGGTCGGCGTGTCGCCGAAAGCCGCTCCAATGTAACAAACGCGCCCCGCAGGGGGCGCGTTCGTCGTCCAACGATCATGCGAGGGCTACTAATACGGCGGGGCGGCTCTCGGGCCGCTAGAACTCGTCGTGGACGACCTCGTCGCGGTAGTGACCGCGCGTGTGGCCGAACGGCGCGAAACTCGCGAAGAACAGCATCGAGATCGCGAGGCCGATGCCCCCGACCACCAGCAGGATCACGCCGACGGCCGTCACGTCGATGCCCTGCACGGTCGCCGTGACGGCAAACGCCAGCACGGCTCCGACCGCGATCATGATCAGGCTCAGCCCAATCGCCATGATGTACCTCCTTCGAGCGAGGTGGCTCGTGTGCGTGGCGCGCCGCCGGCCGCTCAGGACCTGCGCCCGCCTCGGAAGGCGAATCCGCCGGTGAGCAGCGCAACCAGCGCCACGATCAGCAGCACGTACAGGAACGTCTTCGCCACAAAGACCCCCAGGCCGCCGAAGAGCAGCGCCAGGATCAACAGCAAGACCAGTAGTCCGACCATGCGAACAACACCTCCACAGGGGCGCCTCACGAGAGTCGCCACTCCTGAAACCGTACCCGCGCGCGGCCGTCATCGAGGTGAACCGCCCCCGCGTTCCGTTGCGATCCTGTGCCATTCGAGAGGGATCCCCGTAGGGGCGCAGCGTGCTGCGCCCTCTCGTCCGGCGGAGAGGGTGCGTGCGACTCGACCGGGCCGCTAGTCCACCGGACGTGGCGGGGGCGGCGTGCCGAGGAAGGCGCGGATGGCGGTGACGGTGGCTTCCAACTGGTCGTGGTGGAGCCAGTGGCCGGCGTCCTCGATCACCTGCGTGCGGGAGTCCTTGAAGTAGCCGTCCAGCGGGCGCTCCCTGAACGAACTGCGCCGGAAGTGCGACTTCGATCCCACGAGGTGCAGGATGGGGCACTCGATGTTCGCCCAGACGCCATCGATGTCCTCCGGGCGGATCTCCACGGGCGTGCGGCCGCGCACCCACGGGTCGAACTTCCACACCCAGCCGTTGTCGATCGCGTTCGAGCCCCAGCGCGCGAGGTGGTCCGCCATCTCCACGGTGAGTTGCGGGTTTGCCTCGCGCATCCGGTCTGCGGCCGCCCGGAACGAGGGGTAGACGCGCGGCGACTGGCCCTCCAGCGCCCGAGCCTGCATCGTCCACTCGCGCAGACGTGACGGCGTGAGCGCCGGCTCGCCCTCCAGGCGCGCGCCCGCGCCCTCGATGTCCACGATCTTGTCGAACTTCTCCGGGAACGCGCCCGCCGACAGAAGCGCGACGGCGCCGCCGAAGGAGTGCGCGATCACGGGCGCGCGGCCGCCGACGAGGTCGATCAGCGCGATCAGGTCCGGCACGTGCTCCACGAGGGGGTACGTGCTGCCGATGGCGGCCTCCGAGTCGCCGTGCCCTCGGAGGTCACACGCCAGGACGTGGTAGTCGTCGCGGAACGCCTCCGCGACGCGGTCCCAGTTGCGCGCGTGGTCGCGGCCGCCGTGCACGAGGACGAGCGGGGGCTTGGAGGCGTCGCCCCACGTCCAGTAGGAGAGTTTCAGGCGCTGCGACTGGTAGTAGTGCTGCCACGGTTCGGACACGGAGATCTCCCGCCAGGGCCGGTCGGAGTCAGGTCGCAGCGAGCGTAACACCGCCTCGCTTGACCCTCGA
>JBBDIC010000126.1:10857-12529 GCA_040880625.1 Dehalococcoidia bacterium
ACCGCCTCGCTTGACCCTCGATCCTCGCGATCCGTACCGTCGAGTGCGTGACGGACGACGCCCCCTCGGACCATTCGGATGCGCTGCCGCCGTTCGTGCGCGGTCTCCTGGATCCGGCGGCCTACCCGCACCGGCCCGAGGCCGTGACGCTGGTCCAGACGCACATCTCCTACGTATGGCTCGCCGGCGATTACGTCTACAAGGCGAAGAAGCCCGTCAACTTCGGGTTCATCGACCAGGTGTCACCGGCGGCCCGCGACCGCCACTGCCACCTGGAGGTGGACCTCAACCGCCGCCTCGCGCCGGACGTCTACCTGCAGGTCGTCGCGATCATCCGCACGCCGGACGGCCGCTTCCTGATCGACGCGCCCCCCAGCATCGAGGGCGAGCGCGTCGAGTCCGCCGTGAAGATGCGCCGCCTCCCGGACGACCGCACGCTGGATCGACTGATCGAGGCGGACGCCGTGCCATGGGACATCGCGGAGCGGCTCGCTTCGAAACTCGTGGCGTTCCACGCGGAGGCGCGCACCGTGGAGGACGACCGCGCCTTCGCCGGCGCCGGCGCGGAGCGCGCCTGGTGGACGCGCGAGGTCGGCGAGGCGGAGGGCAACATCGGCGGGACGTGGCGCGCGGAGGACGCGGCCGCGCTGAGCGCGTTCGTCGACGACACGCTGGACCGCGAACGCGCGCTTTTCGACGAGCGGCTGGCGCAGGGCCGCATCGTGGAGGGCCATGGCGACCTGCACGCGAAGCACGTGTACGTCCTCGGCTCGAAGCCCGAGGACCTCGTGATCGTGGACTGCATCGAGTTCACGGAGTGGTTCCACTTCCGCTACCTGGACGCCGGCTTCGACGCGGCGTTCCTGGCGATGGACCTGGAGGCGCGCGGCCGCCGCGACCTGGGCGACGAGGTGGTGGGCCGCTACATCGCCGCCACCTCGGACGAGACGATGGGCGTCCTGCAGCCGCTGCACCGGGCGTACCGCGCGTTCATCCGGGGCAAGGTGGAGTCCATCGGCGCCGGTGACGCCGGCATCCCGCGGGCGGAGCGGGACGCCCTCGCGGCGTCGGCATCGCGCTACTTCGCGCTCGCCGCCACGCTCGCGTCCCGGCGGCGCGGGCCGGCGCTGATCGTGCTGTGCGGACTGTCCGGCACGGGCAAGTCCACCGTGGGCGGCGTCTTGGCGGGCCGCATCGGCGCGGCGGTAGTGTCCACGGACGCCGTGCGCCGCGACCTGGCCCGTGCGCGCGGGCTGTCCACGGCCATGTGGCAGGAGTACGAGGCGGGCGCGTACTCGGCGGAGATGGACCGCCTGGTGTACGAGGAGATGCGCCGCCGCGCGCGCGCCCACCTGCGCGCCGGCCGGCCGGTGGTCCTGGACGGCACCCACCGTCGCGCGCTCGACCGGCGGGAGGCGCTCGCCGTCGCCCGCGAGGAGGGGGCGCCCTCGCTGGTGGTGGAACTGCGCATGACGGACGACGCCGCGCTGGCGCGCGTCGTCAACCGCGAGCGCCTGCGCGGCGACGCGGACGAGCCCGACGCGGCCGCCTTCCGCCGCCACGCCCAGGACTTCGAGGGCGTGAGCAGCCGCGAGGGCAACGTCCTGGCCCTGAACGCTGCCCAGGAACTCGTCGACCTCGCAGAGCAGATCGAGGAAGCGCTGGACTAGCG
>JBBDIC010000126.1:12629-14506 GCA_040880625.1 Dehalococcoidia bacterium
ACCTGCGCGAACGCCTGCGCGCGTTCATCGAGGAGGTGCGGCCGCTGGAGGGCGGGCTGGACGAAGAGGGGCCGGCGCCGGAGGACGTGCGGCGGCAGGTGCGAGAGCGCTCGAAGGAACTCGGGTTCTTCGGGATGACGCAGCCGCGCTCCGCGGGCGGCAGCGAGGCCGGCGCGCTGGCCATGACCGTGGCACGCGAGACGCTGGCGGCGGCCAACACGCCGCTCGCGCGGTTCGTCTTCGGGCCGGACCCCGGCCTGCTGCGGCGCGCCGACGGCGACCTGCGATCGAGGTACCTCGACCCGGTGCTCGCGGGCGAGAAGACGTGGGCGTTCGCCTTCACGGAGCCGAGCGGCCCCGGCGCGCCCGATCGGCCCACATGGGCGACGCGCGAGGGCGACGCCCTGCTGGTGACCGGCCGCAAGGCGTTCGTCACCGGCGGCGCGACGGCGGACTTCTATGCCGCGCTCGTGAACGTGGACGCCGGCGCTGACGCGGAGGCCGAACCCGGCGGACCCGCGATGCTCCTGATCGACCGCGCGACCCCGGGCGTGGAGGTCACGCGCTCCTTCCGCAGCATGGAGGGCGGCGGCCACGTGGAACTCTCGTTCGACGGCGCGCGCGTGCCGGCCGCGAACGTCCTGGGCAAGGTGGGCGAGGGGATGCCGCGCGCGATGGGCAACATCGGCGAGGAACGGTTGATGTCGGCGGCGATGGCGTGCGGCATCGCGATGTGGACGGTGGACTACACCACGGCGCACATCACCGGCGGCCACCGCTCCGGCCAGCGCCTCGCCGACCGCGAGGGCGTCCGCCTGCGCTACGCCGATATGCGCATCGACACCTACGCCGCGCGTTCCATGCTGTACCGCACGGCGCGCCTCGTGGACGCCGGGAACGACGCCATCAACGAGGGCGCCGCGACCAAGGTGTTCTGCACCGAGGTGGCCGGCCGCGTGGTGGACGCGGCGGTGCAACTCGTGGGCGGCCAGGCGCTGATCGAGGGCCACCCGCTGGAACGCCTCTACCGCCGCGTGCGCTCGATGCGCCTCGCCGGCGGCGCCTCCGACATCCTGCGCCTGACGGTCGCCCGCGGCATCGTGGAGTTCGACACCGGCCGGCTGTAGCCATGCCCCCGTACATCTCGATGCCGCCCCCTGAGGGGATCGCGCGCTGGTCGTGCGCGACACGCCGATTCGCAATAAGACCGCTTAAGGTGCGACGGTAGTTGTACGCGGAAACTGTCCGCAGGGCGCCTCGGAGGGAGGCTCGATGATCGAGGTACATGACGTCACGAAGAAGTACGGGGATACGGTGGCCGTGGACCGGCTGTCGTTCACCGTGCAACCGGGCATCGTCACCGGGTTCCTGGGGCCGAACGGCGCCGGCAAGACCACGACGATGCGCATGATCCTGGGACTCGACCACCCCACCTCAGGCACCGTGTCCGTGGACGGACAGCCCTACGCCTCCCTGGCCGCGCCGACGCACGAGGTGGGCGCGCTGCTGGACGCGAAGGCGGTGCAGGGCGGCCGCACGGCCCGACGGCACTTCTCGTGGGTGGCGAAGGCGGGCGGCATCCCGAAGCGGCGCGTGGACGAGGTGCTGGACCTGGTGGGCCTGACGGAGGTCGCCGGTCGCAAGGTGGGCGGCTTCTCGCTGGGCATGTCGCAGCGCCTCGGGATCGCCACGGCGCTCCTCGGTGACCCGCGCATCCTGATGTTCGACGAGCCGGTGAACGGGCTGGATCCGGAGGGCATCCGCTGGATCCGGACGCTGCTGCGGCGGCTCGCATCGGAGGGCCGCACGGTCTTCGTGTCCAGCCACCTGATGAGCGAGATGGAGGAGACGGCGGACCACGTCCTGGTGATCGGCCG
>JBBDIC010000127.1:0-8978 GCA_040880625.1 Dehalococcoidia bacterium
CCCCGGTCTAAAGCGTTACCCATGTCCCCGGTTGCACACACCCCCACCCTCCCCCCTCGAGGGGGAGGGGGTCTGAGCGGAGGGGGAAGGGAGGGGCGTGCCGCCCTGCTTCCCTCGTAGGGGCGCAGCGTGCTGCGTCCTCCGGCTCCGTGTCCGCGCGCACCCTCGCGGGAACCGCTGGACCTCCGCGGACGTAATAGCAGCATCCCCGGCGGCCGGATGTCGGCGGGAGAGAGGGAGCCCCACCATGGCCATCACCAACACCCGTCCTCGACTTCCCGCATCGAGGCGACGCCTGCTCTGGCTCGCCGCACTCGGCGTCGTCGCGCTCGTGCTCGCCGCGGCGGCATCGCTCGTTGCGACCGGTGGCGACGACAGCGGCAGCAACGACGTCCGCGCCGGCGGAACGAGCGCCTCCAGCGGCGAGATGACGACCGAGGGCGGCTTCGACCTGGGGTCACCGAACGTGCAGCCGGCGCCCGGCGCCTTTGACCGCGACGAGGAGTCGGGAGCCCTCCCACCGAAGAACTCCTCGGGCGACTTCGGCGCGGTAGCGCCCGGCGCGGGCGGCGGCAGCGACGGATCGGCGCAACTCCTGGGGCGCACGGTGATCCGCAACGGCTCCGTGGACCTGACGGTCGAGTCGGTCTCCGACTCGTTCGAGGAAGTGCGCCGTCTCACGGAGGCCGCCGGCGGGTTCGTCGCGGACTCCACGTTCCGGGGCTCGGGCGAGTTCCAGTCCGCGAGCATGACCGTGCGCGTGCCGGCGGAGGCGTTCGGTCAGGTGGTGGCGGACCTCCAGGACCTGGCCGTGGAGGTGAACTCCGTCTCCACGAGCGCGAACGACGTGACCGAGGAGTTCACGGACCTCCAGGCGACCATCCGCAACCTGCAGGCCGTGGAGGAGCAGTACCTCCGCCTGCTGGGCGAGGCGGAGGAGATCGGCGACATCCTGCAGGTGCAGGACCGCCTCTACAGCGTGCGCCTGGAGATCGAGCGCACACAGGGGCGGCTGAACCTGCTGGAGGACCTCTCGGACCTCGCGACGCTCAGCGTCTCGCTGTCGCCGGAGGGCGCGCCCATCTCCCGCACGACGGAGCCCGGCTTCCAGGGGCAGGTGGCGGACGCGTGGCAGTCCTCGCTGGACACGCTCGAGTCGCTGGCCACCGGGGTCGTCGTGGTGGCGGTCTGGTCGTGGTGGCTCGTGCCGGTGCTGATCGTGGCGCTCATCGCCTGGCGGCGCTTCGGGCCGCGGCTCGGACGCGAGGACGCCCGCAGCGTTGACACTCCACAGGGCGCGGCCTAGCGTCAGTCCCCGTCCGCCCGATTGACTGGCGGGCGGGGAGGCCGCACATGCGAGGCTCGACCGTCAGCGCTGCCCTCAGCGCCATCGCCGGTGCGGCCATCCTGGCCGTCGTCATCTCCACGGACGAACTCAGTTCCCCGGGCGGGGTGCTGGGCATCCTGCTCCTCCTGAGCGCCGCCGTCCGCTTCGAGATCGCCCGGAGGGCGTAGGCGTGCCATCGCCGGCGGGCGTCCGCTCGATCCTCGTCCCGGTGGACGGCACACCGGCCGCATACGAGGCGCTCGCCGTCGCCAGCGACACCGCGAAGCGCACCCGCGCCGGCCTCCACGTCCTCTACGTCATCGAGGTGCCGCGCTCGATCGCGCTCGATGCGGCGCTGGAGGCGCAGTTGCAGCGCGCGGAGCGCGTGCTGGACCGCGCCGAGCGCCTGGTGGAGGAGCACGGGCTGTCCGTCACGGGCGAACTGGTGCAGGCGCGCCAGGCCGGCCACGCGATCGTGGATGAGGCCGCCGAGCGCGGCGTGGATGCGATCATGATCGGCGTGGGGTACGCCCGGCCGTACGGCCACTTCGAACTCGGGCGCGTGCCGCAGTACGTCCTGGAGCACGCGGCCGCCCAGGTGTGGATCATCCGCGCGCCCGAGGCCGGCGCGTAGGGCGGGGGGCGCGATGCGGGTGGTCATCATGGGCTGCGGGCGCGTGGGCGCCGGCCTCGCCGCGCGCCTCCTGGGCGAGGGCCATGACGTGACCGTGCTGGACACGGACACGTTCGCCTTCCGCCGCCTCCTGCCGGAGTTCGCCGGCCGGCGCCTGGCCGGCTCCGGCACGGACGACCGCATCCTGCTCCAGGCCGGCATCGAGCAGGCGGACGTCTTCGTCGCCGTCGCCTCCGGTGACAACCGCAACATCCTCGCCTCGCAGAAGGCGAAGGAGATCTACGGCGTGGAGACGGTGGTGACGCGCGTGAAGGACCCGAGGCGCGCCGACCTCTTCAAGACACTCGGCCTGCGCACGTTCAGCCCCACCAGCGTGGGCATTGCGCTGGCGCACGACTCGATGCTGGCGCCGCCCGACATCGCCACGGGCGCGGAGCGCTAGCCGTGTACATCATCGTGGTGGGTGGCGGGAACGTGGGCTACGGCCTGGCGCTGGAACTGCAGCGCCTCCCGGACTACGAGGTCACGATCGTCGAGTTGAACAGCAGCCGCGCCGCCGCCCTGCGCGATGAACTGGGCGAGATGGTCGTCCACGGCGACGGCAGCGAGACGGCCTTCCTCGAGAGCGTGGGCGCGGCGCGCGCGGACCTGCTGATCGCCGTGACGGCGGACGACGGCGCGAACCTGGTGACGGCGCAGGTGGCGCACCACGAGTTCCACGTCCCCCGCGTCATCGCCCGCGTGAACGACCCGCGCAACGAGGCGCTCTTCCGCCGCCTCGGGGTCGACTCGATCGTCTCGGCGGCCGGGGCGGTGATGGCCCAGATCGAGGCGACCCTGCCGGAGCACACGCTGATCCCGCTCATGGCGCTGGAGAGCGCGGGCCTGCAGATCGTGACCATGCGCGTGCAGGCGGGGTCCGCCGTGGACGGCCAGACGCTGCGCGACGTGGAGTTCCCGGCCGGCTGCCTGATCACGCTCGTCGTCGGTGCGGACGGCGCGGCCACCCCCGCCGGCGGCACCGTGCTGCACCCCGGCGACGAGATCATCGCCGTGGTCCCGCGAGAAGCCGAGGACGCCCTGCGCCAGATGGTCACCGCCGTCTTCGACGACGAGGATCGCTGAGATGCGCGTCTCGCACCTCGGCCCGCGCGGCACGTACACGGAGGTCGCCGCCAGCGCTTGGCGCCCGGACGCGACGCTGGCGCCGAAGCCCTCCGTCCCCGCCGCGATCGCCGCCGTCATCGAGGGCGAGGCGGACGCCGCCGTCTGCGCGATGGAGAACTCCATCGAGGGCACGGCCTCCATCGAGACGCTGGACCTGCTGATCGGCGAGGACTTCCCGCTGCGCATCTGCGGCGAGGCCGTGGTGGCGATCCGGCACATGCTCGTGGGCGCGCCGGGCGCGGACGCCGCGAGCGCGACGAAGGTCTACTCGCACCCCTCGGCGCTGCTCCAGTGCCGCCAGAGCCTCGCGCGCCTGGCGCCGGAGGCGAAGGCCGTGGCCGCGCTCTCCACGTCCGGGGCGATCGAGGCGGCCATGCAGCAGCGCGGCGCGCTGGCCGTGGGCAACGAGCGCGCGGCCGACCTCTACGGCGCGGTCATCCTCGAACGTGACATCGGCGACGAGCCCGGCAACGCGACGCGGTTCGTGGCGCTGGGGCGGGAGGACGCGGCGCCCACGGGCGACGACAAGACGTCGCTGGCGTTCACCACGCAGCACGACCGTCCGGGCTCGCTGGTGGAGGTGCTGGGCCTCTTCGCGGCGCGCCAGATCAACATGACCCGCATCGAGTCCCGCCCCACCCGCCGCCAACTGGGCACGTACGTGTTCTTCCTGGACGTGCAGGGCCACCGAAGCGACGCCGCGCTGGCGGAGGCGCTGGACGCCACCGGCGCGATCACGCACTGGATGCGGGTGCTGGGGTCGTATCCTCGCTGGGCCGGGGCGGCCTGAGCGCGCCCGTGCGCCGCCCGCGAACAGGCAAGGGGGTGAGGCGTGCCTGAGATACCGGACCTGGAGGCGATCCGCCACTACCTGATGCCGCGCCTGGACGGCCTCACGGTCACGCGCACCAACGCGCCCATCCCGTGGCTGATCCGCACCGGCGCGTCCGACCTCGGATCGTTGCAGGGGCGGCGCTTTGGGGAGATCCACCGGCTGGGCAAGTTCCTCCTGTTCTTCGTGGACGACGGCCGCATCCTGGTGGTCAACCCCATGCTCACGGGCCGCTTCCACTGGGTGGAGGAAGGCGCGAGGAAGCCCGGGATGCTGGGCGTCACGATCGGCTTCGATGACGGCCACGAGATGCGCTACTCCGACCAGCGCCGCATGGGCCGCTGGTACCTGGTGGCCGGCGAGGCCGAGATCGCCACGATCCCGCAGATGGAGAAACTCGGCCCGGACGTCATGGGCCTGGACGAGGACGCGTTCCTCAAGATCATGCGCACCCGTCGAGGGCAGGTGAAGAACACGCTCACGAACCAGGAAGCGCTGGCCGGCATCGGCAACGCGTACTCGGACGAGATCCTCTGGGAGGCGGGCGTGCATCCTCACCGCAAGGGCTCCACCCTGGAGGAGGAGGACTGGCGGCGCGTGTTCCGTGCGACGCGTACCGTGCTGGAAGACTCCATCGCCGTCGTGGACCGCACGGTTCAGGACGAGGGCCTCGGCCGCAAGGAGGAGTGGCGCCAGCATCTGAAGGTCCACCGTCGCGAGGGCGAGGCGTGCCCCAGGTGCGGCGGCGAGATTAGAGGGCAGACGCGCGGCGGCAGCGAGACGAACTACTGCGTGACGTGCCAGCCGCTCTTCGGCTGACGCGACACGATCGGAAACGGACAGGGCGGGACACATGAAGGTGATCGGCAAGGAGATCGGCACGGCGCTCGCCGCCATGCAGGGCGAGATCGAGCGGCGCGCGAAGACGGAGGCCGGGCGCGAGTTGCAGGTCGTCCCGTTCGAGGGCAACTCCTTCTCCAACGTGGACTGGACGGACGAGACCGTCGTGATCTCGCTTCACAACGGCGTCCCCACGCACGCGCTGCCGCACGTGCTGGGCGTGGCGTTGCAGCACGTCCGCCAGCGCCTGGAACTCTACCCCGCCGTGGTCCGCGGCCCGAGCGACGTGGAGGGCGGTGCGCTGGTGCGCTCCGCGCTGCGCGAACTGGTGATGGGCCCGGAGGCGGAGATGCGCCTCGCGCCGCTGGAACTCGACGTCGAGTGGGAGGTGGAGCAGCGCCACGCCGGCCTGAAGGACCTCCTGCGCGGTGCGCCGGATGAGTGGGAGCAGGTGGGCCACCCCGGCAACGCCTTCGCCGCGCTCCAGTACGCGCGCTTCACACTGGAGCACCCGGAAGAACTCTGGGCCCCCCTGCGCGACCAGTTCCGCGAACGCCTCCCCGTCGCCGCCGAGAACGGCGAGGGCATCGTCCAGGTGGTGCGCCAGAACGGCTGGAAGACCCCCGGCGCCTGCCTCCAGGCCCTCGTCGCCGCCCGCAACGAACTCTCCCTGCAGCCGTACGTCGTCATCGAGGACCGCCAGCGCGGCAAGCAGATCTAGCGCGCGGGCGACCCCTCGGCTACACCCGCACAGGCGTCCGTCCCTCGCGGGCCTGCTCCGTCGCGATCAGCGACATCAGGGCGTCCACGGTGCCGTCGAGGTCGCCCTCGAGGTTGACGAGGGCGACGCAGAACTGGCGCGCGCGTTGGACCTCGTCCTCGGCGATGGCGAGGCGGCGCGCGATCTGCTCGGGGGTCTCGCTGGCGCGGGACTCCAGGTGCGCGCGCAGCGCGTCCATCGATGTGGGTTCGAGCGAGACGAAGAGCGCGTCCGGCAGGACTCGGCGCAGCGACTCGGCGCCCTGCACGTCCACGCGCACCACGACGTGGCCGCCGCTCTCGAGGGCGTCCCGCACGGAGCGGCGCGGCACGCCGTACAGGTTGCCGTAGACCTCGGCGTGCTCCAGGAGTTCGCCGGCCTGCACGTGGGCCAGGAACTGATCGCGCGTGGCGAAGTGGTGGTGGACGCCGTCCTCCTCGCCCTGTCGAGGTGCGCGCGTGGTCATGGTGGGCGGCCGGACGACGGGGAAGCCGCGCTCCGCGGCGCGGTCCAGCACGGCGTCCTTGCCCACGCCGGAGGGGCCGGTGAGGACGACCACGAGCGGGCTGTCCGTGGTCTCGCGCGCCGGTGGCGTCAACGCTCCGCCGCCGCGGCCCTGGAGTGGGAGACGTGGGCAGCGCTCAGTTGGGAGACGCGGCTGTGGAACGTCTCCGGCGTGATGGCGATCAGCGACACCCAGTCGTCGTGCAGGACCACCACCGCCTTCGTGCGGCGGCCGCTGGTGAGGTCGATCGCGCGATGCTGCTCCTTCGCGCGCTGCACCATGCGCTTCATGGGCGCCGAGGCAGGCGACGCCACCGCCAGGACGCGGTCAAGCGTCAGGTAGTTGTCGAAGCCCACATGGATGAGTTCTGCGGACATGGCGCGCCCCCTCCCCGCGGTTGCGGCGCCTCAGGACTCGCTCAGACGCCGCAGGTCGCTCCAGAAGGCAGGATACGACACGACCACGTCGCCCGCGCCGTGCACCACCGTCTCGCCCTCCGCGATCAGCCCCGCCACCGCGCCCAGCATCGCGAGCCGGTGGTCGCCGTACGAGTCCACCGAGGCGCCTCGGAGGTGCGCGCCGCCCTGGACGACCATGCCGTCCGGCCGCTCCTCCACCGTGACGCCCAGCGCGCGCAGCGTCTCGGCCGTCGTCGCGACGCGGTTGGACTCCTTCGCTACCAGTTCCGCCGCATCGCGGATGACCGTCTCGCCCTCTGCGAGCGCGGCCGCGAGGGCCACGAGCGGCAGTTCGTCGATCGCGCGCGGGACGAGGTCGCCGCCGACCTCGACGCCCTGCAGGCGCGAGGAGCGCACGACGATGTCCGCCACGGGCTCGCCGCCCACGGTGCGCTCCTCCTCCAGCGACAGGTCAGCGCCCATGGCGCGCAGGATGTCGATCAGGCCGGTGCGCGTGGGGTTCGTGCCGACGCCGCGCAGGCGGATCTCCGCGTCCGGGTGCGCACAGCCCGCCACCATCCACGCCGCCGCCGTGGAGATGTCGCCCGGCACCCGCACGTCCACGGCCTCCAGGTCGTCCGAGGGCGGCGTGAGCGTCACGCGCCGGCCGTCCACCTGCACGTCCGCGCCCATCGCGGCGAGCATGCGCTCGGTGTGGTCGCGGCTCTTGTCCGGCTCGATGACCGTTGTGGGCGCGTCCGCGCCGAGGCCGGCCAGGAGGATGGCGGACTTCACCTGCGCGGACGCCATGGGCGTCTCGATGGTCTGACCGCCTCGGACCGAGCCGCCCTCGATCACCAGCGGCGCCAGCCGCCCGCCCTGACGGCCCTGGATGCGCGCCCCCATCTGCGAGAGCGGCCGCACGATGCGGTCCATCGGGCGCTGCCGCAGGGAGGCGTCGCCCGTCAGCACGCTGAGCACGGGCAGGCCGGCGAGGATGCCCGCGAGCAGCCGCATGGAGGTGCCGGAGTTGCCGCAGTCCAGCACGTCGTCCGGCTCGTGCAGGCTCCCGCGCCCGCCGCCGTGGACGAGCACGCCGCCGCCCTCGACCTCCTCGATCTGCGCGCCCAGCAGGCGCAGGCAATGGATCGTCGAGCGCGTGTCCGCCGAGTCGAGGAAGCCATCGACGCGCGCGCTGCCCCGGGCGAGGGCGTTGAACATGAGCGCGCGGTGCGAGATGGACTTGTCGCCGGGCACCGCCACCTCGCCGCGCAGCCGCGCCGCGCCCGTGACGGCCTGCGTCTCAGACCCGCTGCCCAGCACCATCCCGACGCCCATCGCGCTCCCCTGCTCCCTTCCCGTCAGGCCCCTTCCCCCTTGAGGGGGGAAGGCTGGGATGGGGGTGATCCGCGGAGTTCACGAACCGACGCCCACGTCGACGATGCCAGCCGCCCGCCTCTGGCTCGCCGGCCGGGGGCCTACACCCGTCGCTTGGAGCGCTCTTCCTCGTCCATCTCGCGCAAGCGCTGCTCGGAGTCCGCCATGATCTGCGTGAACTTCTCGCGCACCCACGCCCCCGCGACGAAGTCCTGGAACGACCCGCCGATGTCGCTCGGCTGCTCGTCGCCCTCCTCGCGGCCCACCTTGCCGCTGCGGTAGCGCGAGTACTCCAGTTCGGTGGCCGCCATCAACTTGTAGAGGTCGTCCTCCGCCTCCACGTCCACCAGCCGGCGGCGCAGTTCCTGCAGCGTGACGATGTAGCGGTCGATCCAGTGCGCGATGTTCTCGCGGTTGGTGACGGCGATGTCGTAGGACATGGCCGGGTCCGTGCCGGCGAGGCGCGTCATGTCCTTGAAGCCGCCCGCCGCCAGCAGCGACAACTCCGGCCACGCCTCGGACGCGCGGCCCATGGAGAACAGGGCGGTAGCGGCCATCATCGGCAGGTGGGAGACGGCGGCGACGTAGGCGTCGTGCTCCGCGGCGTCCATCAGCACCGGCTTCGCGCCCAGCGTCTCCACCATGCGCGTCACCATGCCGATCGCCGCCTCGCTCGCCGTCACCGAGGGCGACAGCACCCATCGAGCGCCCTCGAACAGCGCGCCGTCGGCGGCGGTGGGGCCGAAGTCCGTCTTGCCGGCCATGGGGTGCCCGGCGATGAAGCCCTGGTGGCGTGGGAGGTGCTCCTGCGCCGAGCGCAGGATGTCCGTCTTCGACGACCCGGTGTCGGTGATGATCGCGTCCGGGCGCACGTCGTCCTTGATCTCGCCCAGCAGTTTCTGGATCGCCAGCACCGGCGCGGCGAGGATCACGAGGTCCGCCTCGCGCACGGCCTGCTCGGGCGAACGCGCGACCTGCTGGATCGCCCCGCGCTTCTGCGCCGTGCTCGTGGCCGCCGAGTCGCGGTCGTACCCCACGATGTCGAGGTCGGACATCCGCTCGCGGAGCCCGAGCCCGATCGAGGCGCCGATGAGGCCCGTGCCCAGGATCGCGATACGCATAGAGACAGCCTTCCCCC
>JBBDIC010000127.1:9078-13033 GCA_040880625.1 Dehalococcoidia bacterium
GCCGTGTGCTGCCGCACGACCTCCACGACCCGCGGCGACGACCCCTCCGCCGCCAGCAACTCCGCGCCGATGCGCGCGTGGTAGCGCAGCCGCCACAGCGCCTGCTGCCATCCGGGGCCCTCGGACGATTCGAGGCGGCGCGCGAAGCCGGGCGAGGCGGCGTTCAGCAGCACGTAGAGCACGCGATGCCAGTCGCGCAGGCGTCCCTTGCCCACGTCGTGCAGCAGCGCTGCCGCCAGCAGGTCGTCGGAGGCGGGTTGGCCGTCCGGCCCGCACTCGCGGCGCAGGAGGAGGAACAGGTCCATGGAGTGCCGGCGGTCGCGCGGCGCCTCGTGCAGGAAGAGCGAGAACTCGCGCTGGGACAGGCGTGCGCGGGCCTCGGCGACCTCGGCGGGCGAGAGGTGCGGGCGCAGGCCGCGGAGGAACTGCCGCACGCGGTACCGGACGCGGTCGCTCACGGCCGGCCTAGCCGTATCGAGGCCCGACGGGGCCGGCGAAGATGTCCAGCAGCAGGTTCACCACGGGCGCCATCACGGACAGCAGCCCGAACGCCCCGCCGGTCAGGAACGGCGCGAAGATCAGGATCATCAGGATGCCGAACCCCCACGGCTCCAGTTTCGCGTACTCCCGCGCCAGGTCGCGCGGCAGGATGCCCGTCAGCACGCGCGAGCCATCGAGGGGCGGGATGGGGATCATGTTGAACACGCCCAGCAGCACGTTCAGGAACAGCACCGTGCCCAGGAAGAGCCCCAGCATGTCCGCGGCGGAACTCGTCCACTGCGCCACCCAGAAGTCCACGCTGCTCGCCCCCACGAAGGGATGATGGAACGGGATCCCCATCTTGATCGGGATCCCCGCCAGTCCCGCCACCACCAGGTTCGACGCCGGCCCGGCGAGCGCGATCATTGCCATCGCCTGGCGCGGGTTCCTCGTGTTCGCCGGGTTCACCGGCACCGGCTTCGCCCACCCGAACCCCACGAAGAAGATGAGCGACGTGCCGATCGGGTCGTAGTGCGACTTCGGGTTCAGCGTCAGGCGCCCCATGCGCCGCGCCGTGTGATCGCCCAGCCGGTCCGCCACCCACGCGTGACAGAACTCGTGGAAGATCAACCCCTCGAGGAGCGCGAACACGAACGCCGCCATCAGGATGACGAACGCCAGCGGTGCCTCGCCGAGCACAGAAATGTACGTGAGGATCACCGCGCGAGCGTAGCAGGCTCCCTCCTTCCGGCCCCCTCCCCCTTAGAGGCGCGAGTCGCTGTGGGAGCAGCCACTCGCGTAGCGGTACATCGCTACCGCGCCCGGCTGCCGCCGTCCACGGTGTAGATGCCGCCGGTGATGAACGAGGCGTCCTCCGAGCAGAGGAACGCCACCAGCGCCGCCACTTCCGAGGGCTGGCCGATGCGCGCCATGGGGGACATGGCGCCGAACTGGCGCTTGCGCTCCTCGATCTTGTCGGGGTCGTCGGTGCCGGCGAGGTCTACGGCCATGGGGGTGTCGATGACGGCCGGGCAGACGGCGTTCACGCGCACGCCGCGGCCGGCGAGGGTCATGGCGGCGGACTTGGTCATGCCGACCACGGCGTGCTTGCTGGCGCCGTAGGCGAAGATTGTGGGCGTGCCGCTGAGGCCGGCGACCGAGGCGGTGTTCACGATCGCCCCGCCGCCGGAGCGCATCAGGACCGGCGCCATCTCGCGCATGCCCAGCCAGACGCCCTTTACGTTCACGTTCAGCACGCGGTCGAAGTCCGCCTCCGGGTAGTCGAAGAGCGACCGCACGGGCCCCAGGATGCCGGCGTTGTTGAAGAACGCGTGGACGCCGCCGAGTTGCCGCTCCGCCTCCTCCGCGTAGCGCTTCACCTGCGCGGCCTTCGTCACGTCCGCCTCGATGATGACGGCCTCGCCGCCGGCGGCGCGCACGGCCTCCGCCGTCACGTCGATGGGCGTGCCCGGCAGGTCCACGAGGGCGACGCGCGCGCCCTCCTCCGCGAACCGGACGGAGGCGGCGCGTCCGATGCCCCCCGCGGCGCCGGTAACCAGCGCCGCCTTGCCTTCGAACCGTCGCGTCTGGGGTGCCATATGCCCCTCCTTGCTGCGCGCGCAATATGCCAGACTCGCGTCGCGAACGTACGGATCGAGGGAGATCGATGGCCACATGGCGCGAGATGGAAGCGGTCTATCCGCACGCGGAGCGTGCGCGGCGCGGCTGGCAGCAGATGCCCGTCGCGCACCTCGCCACGGTGCGGCGTGACGGATCTCCGCGGATCCACCCGGTCTGTCCGCACCTGGCGGACGGCCGCCTCTACGTGGTGGTCACGTCGGCCTCGCCCAAGCGGTACGACCTGGCGAACAACGGCCGCTACGCGCTGCACGCGCTCGACTCGGGCGAGCCCGACCCCGCCTTCAGCGAGTTCGAGTTCACCGTGACCGGCACGGCGCGCCGCGTCCCCACCTCCGAGGCGGCGGTCTGGAGCGCCGTGCGCGAGGTGTGCCCGTACCCGTTCCCGGACGAGGACTGGCTCTTCGCGCTCGACATCGAGTCCGCGATGTCGGCCACGTGGGATCCCTTCGACGCGCCCGATCGGCGAGCCCACCGCCTCATGTGGCGTCCGGGCTGGGACGCGCCCCGAGCGCCCTCGAACGAGCCACCCGAGGCAGCAGGATGACGCTACACCAGCAGGTCCGGCCAGAGTTCGCCGACGTTGGAGGCGCCGCAGAGTGCCATCGCCAGGTCGAACTCCTCGCGCAGGATCTGCAGCACGCGCCGCACGCCGTCCTCGCCGTCCACGGCGAGCCCCCACAGCACCGGGCGACCGATGAGCACCGCGCTGGCGCCGAGGGCGAGCGCCTTCACGATGTCCGTGCCGCGACGCACGCCGCCGTCCAGCAGCACCGCGGCGCGGCCGTCCACCGCCTCCGCGACCTCCGGCAGCGCGTCGATGCTGGAGACGGCGGTGTCCAGCTGGCGCCCGCCGTGGTTGGAGACGATGACGCCGCCCACGCCGCGCTCCACGGCCCGCTCCGCGTCGTCGCCGCGCACGACGCCCTTCACCAGGATCGGCAGCGTCGTGAGGGATGCCAGCCACTCCACGTCGTCCCAGGTCAGCCCCGGGTCCAGCACGGAGGCGAAGAACTGGAACAGCCCGGAGTCCGTCCCGTCCGAGGCGACGCGACCGAGGTTGGCCGCCAGGTTCGCGGCGGACAGCCCTTCCGGCAGCGCGAAGCGGTTGCGCGCGTCGCGCTCGCGGCGGCCCAGCAGCGGCGCGTCCACGGTCATCACGATCGCCTCGTACCCGGAGGCCTCCGCGCGCCGCACCAGGTCGGCCGTGAGGCCGCGGTCCTTGAAGACGTACAACTGGAACCAGCGCGAGCCGCCCGGCGCGGCCTTCGCCACGTCCTCCAGGCTGATGGTGGACAGCGTGGAGAGCACCTGCGTGACGCCCTCCGCGGCGGCGGCGCGGGCCACAGCGCTCTCGCCGCCGTCGTGCGCGAGGCGTGCGAAGGCGGTGGGCGCGATCAGCAGCGGCAGGTCGTGCGTCTGGCCCAGGACCTGCGTCGAGAGGTCGCGCTCCGCGGTCCCGGCCAGCACGTGGTAGCGGATCGCCAGTCGCTCAAACGCCTCGCGGTTGTCGCGCAGCGTGATCTCGTCCAGCGCGCCGGAGGCGTAGTAGTCCCACGCCAGCGGCGACAGGCGCTCGCGCGCGAGCGCCTCGAACTCCGCGAGGTTGATCGGTGCGCCGTCCTGTGGGTTGGTCACGGTCATCTAGTACCACGCCACCAGTGGCCGGCCCCACTCGAACGGGCGGGTGAGGACGTAGCCGAGTCCGTGCTCCTGCGCGAAGTGGCGCAGCGCCGCCTCCACCGGCTCCGTCAGTTCCAGGCGGTAGCCCACGTTCTGCGCGTACATGCGCTCGTGCCAGATGTCCACGTACAGGACGCGCGCCTCGGCTGCGCCC
>JBBDIC010000127.1:13133-14490 GCA_040880625.1 Dehalococcoidia bacterium
CGAGGCCCGCCGCTTCCTCCGCGATCGCTGCCACCTGGTACATCAGGCGCTCCATGGTGGGCTGCGCGCGCAGCCGTCGAGGCGTGACGGACACGCCCTGCCCCGGCACGCGCAGGCGGATCGGGCCGACCTCCTCGCTCGCCGCCTCGGTGGCCGGTTCCACGTCCGGGACGCTGAGGTGCTGCGCCGTCCATGCATAGGCGCACGCCTCCGACAGGACGTCCTGCACGCGCTCGTCGCGGTCGCCGTCGCCGCCGCAGGAGGCCGCGCCGTGCGCCGCGCGCAGGCGCTCGCCGAAGAGGGTGGTGGCGCCTCCCGCCTCCACCGCGTCCAGCGCGCGGCCCAGCCAGTAGAAGGGCGGGTTGTGCTCGGCCTCACGGGTCATCATGAACGCGACCCAGCACGGGTCGCCGCCCCACTCGTGGGACGGGTCGATGCCCGGGAAGGTGTGGGCGAGCCAGTCCGCCATCTCGCGTGGACGCATGCCGGACATCGTACGCAGCGCCCGCGCCGGCGGCTCTCCTCATCGCGGGGCTGCCGAGGCGCGCCGGCCATCGAGGTCACGCGGTCAGCCCTCGTCGTCCGGCTGCAGGCGGGGCAGGCTCACCCAGCCGGTGTGTCCCAGGGCCGTGACGCCGGCGGCGACGAGGCCGCCGGACACCACGGCGAGCGTCGGGTCCGCGATCAGCAGCACGGTCACCGCCCCGCCGAGGATGGACGCCGTCGCGTTCAGGCCGGCGTGGAGCACCTGCGGCGACTGCGTGGCCAGTACGTCGCGCAGGATGCCGCCGCCGGTGGCCGTGAGGATCGCCAGGATGATCGCGGCCGGCCACGCCAGGCCCGCTTCGTGCGCCAGCAGCGCGCCCGTGGGCGCGAACGCGCCCGTGCCGATGGCGTCTGCCGCCTTGAGGATCGCCCCGGGCGCCCTCCAGCCCAGCGCGCCGGCGCCAACGGCGAGCGTCGTGGCGCCCACGGCGAAGAGCAGGTAGTCCACGTTCTGGAAGACGCGCGGGATGTCGCCGATCACCACGTCGCGCGTCACGCCGCCGCCGATCGCGGTCACGATCCCCAGCGCGAGCAGGCCGTAGAGGTCCATGCGGGCGCGGATGCCGACCGCCACGCCGGACACGGCGAACGCCACGATGCCGATCCGGTCGGCCGCCAGCACCAGGTCGAGCGCATCCATCGAGGGCCAGCGTACGGCCGGGCGGCGTCGGGGGGACGTGCGCGCTGCACCGCCGGTCGTCCTCGACCACGGTGCCGCTGGGGGCTAGCCTCGCCCGGTGGAAGCCGAACTCGCCGACTACCTGCGCGCGGTGCTGCTGGGCGCGGTCCAGGCGGTGACGGAGTTCCTCCC
>JBBDIC010000128.1:0-8405 GCA_040880625.1 Dehalococcoidia bacterium
TGCGCGAAGAGGCTCTCGGAGAGGCCCTCGCCGCCGCCCACGGCCTCCGTGATCATGCCGCCCCAGAAGCGCAGTTTGCCGTCCACCTCGTAGGCCTGGCGGCCGTACATCAGCACCCAGCGCTGGCCCGCCACGTCGCGCATCCACTGCACGGTGGGGAACGCCTCTGCGATCAGGTGGTCCACCAGCGTCTCGTCGGCGCGGCCCTCCGTGACGCGGACCAGATCCTCCTTGAACTTCGAGGCGGGGTAGGCGCCCACCTCGATGCGCGCGACCTCGTCGTCGCTCAGGTCGGGGATGAGCGTGCGGATGTCGTCCAGGCCGTTGTACGGGAAGCGGAAGCCGCCTCCGGTGAAGAACGTGTTGCCGCCGCGCTCGCCCTCCTCCGCCTTCTCCAGCACGAGCACCGAGGCGCCCGCCTCCCGCGCGGCGATCGCGGCGCAGAGCGCCGCGTTCCCCGCACCCACGACGATGACGTCCGGTCGCGACGCAGGTCCTGCTTCGGTGGTCATGCGGCGATCCCCTCGGTGACGCCCTCGATGTGGCGGGGCGAGCGTAGCGGAGCGTGGCTGCGATGGGCGACGGGTGCGGCCGAAGGGCGGCGAACCGATGTCGCCGGAGACCCGGATTTACTTCGGCTATCAATAGCATTGCAAAGCGGGCGGGGGCGCTCGTTTCGCATTGTCGGCGCGCGGTCTGGAGCGCAACATCGGGCTGAAGCAGATTCCCAACTATGGAGCGGGGCTAGCGTGGCGTGCGTCCTCGTAGTCGATGACGATCCGCTGATCCTGCGGCTCGTCAGCCAACTCATCGAAGAAGCCGGGCACGCCGTGACCACCGCCAGCGATGGGCGGATTGCGCTTGAGCAGATCGAGGGCGGCTTGAGACCAGACCTGATCGTGCTGGACATGCGGATGCCGGTGATGGACGGCTGGGGCTTCCACGCCGCCATGACCGAGCGCGCGCTCGATATCCCGCTCTTCGTCATGACCGCGGCCCAGCATCCCGAGCGCTCCGCCGGCGATGTGGACGCCGCCGGCTTCATCAGCAAGCCGTTCGACCTCGATGACCTGGTGGCGGGGGTCGAGGCCTGCCTTGCGGTGCCGAATGACGTCTGATCCGCAGCGGCCCGCACCGGAGGAGGCTCAGCGCGACGAGCGTCCCGCAAGCAACGGGGGCACGAGGGCCGCACGCAACACCGGGACGCCGCCGCCTGATGACCTGTTCCACCTGATGGTGGAGGGCGTGCGGGACTACGCCATCTTCCTGCTGGACCCCGAGGGCCACATCCGGACCTGGAACACCGGCGCGCACCGCATCAAGCAGTACGAGGCGGACGAGATCATCGGCCACCACTTCTCGATCTTCTACCCGCCGTCGGACGTGCGCGCGGACAAGCCCGGCTACGAACTCCGCGTCGCCACCGAGGTGGGGCGATTCGAAGACGAGGGCTGGCGCATCCGCAAAGACGGCACACCCTTCTGGGCGAACGTGGTGATCACCGCCGTGCGCGACCGCTCCGGCAACCTCGTCGGCTTCGGCAAGGTCACGCGCGACCTGACCGAACGGAAGCATGCCGAGGACGAGCGGGAGATCCTGCTCACCGCCGAGCGCGCGTCGCGCGTCGAGGCGGAGACGGCGCGGGCGCGGCTGGAGGCGATCCAGAGCATCACGGAAGCCGGCCTGATCCACCTCGACCTGGAGCAATTGCTCGAGTCGCTCCTGACCCGCGTGGGCGACCTGCTCCTGTGCGACGCGGTGTGGCTCATGCTCCGCGAGGACGACCGTCTCGTCCGATCGGCTGCGGTCGGCGCCTCCGTGGACACCTCCGTCGAGACTTCCGTCCAGATGGGGGAGGGCTTCACCGGCCGTGTCGGCCAGACAGCCGCGCCGGCGGTGGTGGACGAGAGCGCCGTCGCCCAGTTCGCGCCGGGCGAACAAGCGCTGACAGAGATGACGTCGCTCCTGGCGGTCCCGCTGAAGATCGACGAGCAGGTCATCGGCGTGGTGACCGTGGGGAACCGCCGGTTCCGACGCTACCGGGCAGACGACCAGACGCTGCTGACCATCGCCGCGGACCGGATGGCGCTGGCCATCGACCACGCGCGGGCGGTGGAGGCGGAGCAACGCGCGCGCGGCGAGTCGCTCGCGGCACAGGAGAGTGCCCGCCTCCGGGACGAGTTCATGGCGATCGCGGCGCACGAACTGAAGACGCCCCTCACCGGGCTCCGCGCAGCGGCGCAACTGGCGTTCCGGGTGCTCAAACGCGAGCCCGCCGACCTGGAGGCGTCACGGTCGCTGCTGGACCAGGTCGTTGCCCAGGCGGACCGCCTCAACCGTCTCGTGCGCCAACTGCTGGAGGCGTCCCGCCTGGATGGGGGCCGCTTCTCGATCGACGCGGAGGATGCGGACGTGACGGGGATCGTGTCTGACGTGGTCCGGCAGTTCCGCCTCACCACCGGCCGTCCGATCGGCGTGGACGCCCCGGACCGCCTCGTCGCCACCATCGATGCGCTCCGCTTCGAACAGGTCGTCGTGAACCTGCTGGACAACGCGCTGAAGTACAGCCCGACGGACCAGCCCGTGGAGGTCCGCCTCCAGGCCACGGAGGCCGGCTTCGAACTGTCCGTACGTGACTTCGGCGAGGGCGTCGACCCCTCGCTGTCAGAGCAGGTCTTCGAGCGCTTCACGCGCGGCAGCGGCGGCTCGTCCTCGTCCGGACTGGGCGTCGGCCTCTACGTGAGCCGCGAGATCGTGCGGGCGCATGGCGGCGAGATCTCCGTCGAGCAGGCACCCGACCGAGGCGCGCGCTTCGTGGTGACGATGCCCCTCGCGCCGTCCGTGCCGGTCGAGCGTCCCGCCGCCAGGTCGTAGCCGTCCCTCTACGCCTCGCGTGCGCGGCGCTCCTGCTCCAACTCGTAGTGCTCCACGGCGCGCTGCACCATGGGACGGCGACGCTGGCCGGAGTCCTGCGGCTTCGCCAGGGCGTAGCCGGGGTCTGACTCGCCCGCCTGCGACAGCATGTAGTGCGCGAACGATCCGACGATGTGCGGCGAGAAGCCCTGCGCGTCCTGCGCCTGGTTGATCGCCAGTTTGATCATCCTCAACTGGAACGGGTCGTTCTGGGCCACGCGCGCGGCGTACTCCATGGTCTCCGCTTCCAGCCGCTCGCGCGGGATGACGCGGTTTACGAAGCCCAGGCCCTGCGCCTCCTGCGCGTCCACGAACCGGGACTCGAAGAGGATCTCCTTCGACTTGCGCACGCCCAGGTCCCACGGCACGTGGAAGTACTGGTAGTTCGTCGGCAGGAACATCGTGTCGTCGGCCGCAAACACGAGGTCACACGTGGCCGCGATCGCGACGCCGGCAAAGATCGTGTAGCCCTTCACCTCCGCGATCGTGGGCTTCGGCAGGTTCCGCCAGCGTAGGTTCACCTCGATGTTCAGGTCCCAGATGCCCCGGTAGCGTCCGCGGACGCCCTCCTCGCGAGGGCGCGCGGCCATGTCCGCCCGTTGCTCGGGACTGCCGAGGTCGTGGCCGGCGGAGAAGTGGTCGCCCTCCCCGGCCAGCACGATCACGCCCACGGAGTCGTCCTCCGCGGCGTGCGCGAAGGCGGCGTCCAGTTCCTCCGTCAGGTGGCGCGACTGCGCGTTCCGCACCTCCGGCCGGTTGAGGATCAGCCGCGCCACGCGGTCGTGCTGCTCGTAGCGGATCGTGTCGTACTCGGGCATCGTCTCGTCCTCCTCGGCGCTGCGTTCGTGCTAGTCGGGCGGGCCCATGCCGGACACGCCGGCGCTCACCAGTTCGTCCACCTCGGCGGCGTCCATGCCGAGCAACTCCGCGAGCACCTCGTGCGTGTGCTGGCCCTGGAGCGGGGCATGTCGAGGCGGCTCCGTGCGGGTGCGCGAGAAGTGCATCGGCAGCGCCACCTGCGGCCAGCGGCCCGTCTCCGGGTGCTCCACCTCGATGACCACGCCGCGCTCGCGGAGCGCCGCGTCGGCGGCCACCTCCAGCGCGTCGTGTACGGCCGCGGCGACCACGCCCGCCTCGACGAGACGCGCGGCGAGGGCGTCCCGCTCCTGCGGCACGGTCCAGGCGCGGATCGTGGCGTCCAGGTCGTCCTCGTGCGCCTTGCGGTCGCCCATCGTCGCGAAGCGCGGGTCGTCCGCCCAGCCCGCGCCGGCGAGGGCATCGAGCGCGCGCCACTGGCCCTCGGTCTCGCACGCCAGCGCGACCCAGCGGTCGTCGCCGGCGGCGGGGTAGACGCCGTGCGGGGCGAAGGTGTGGTGGCGGTTGCCCATCCGCGGGCGCTGCTCGCCGGTCAGGGCGTACTCCAGGAAGGCGTCGCCCGCCCACGCGAGGCTCGCCTCCTGCATCGACAGGTCGATGAACTGGCCCTGGCCGGTGCGGTCGCGGTGGCGGAGCGCGGTGATGATGGCGGCACAGGCGTTGAAGCCGGCCACGGCGTCCGGGTACATCTGGCCGGAGTTCAGCGGCGGGCCGCCCTCGTAGCCCAGCAGCGCGGACATGCCGGAGGACGGCTCGATGGTGCCGCCGATGCCGGGCACGTTCGCCCACGGGCCCGTGTGACCGTACGCGGACAGGCTGGCGAGGATGATGTCCGGCTTCACCTCGCGCATCCGCTCGTAGTCCAGGCCGAAGTTGCCCATGACGCGCGGCGAGAAGTTCTCCGCGCAGAAGTCCGCGTGCGTCAGCAGCCGCTTGAACGTGTCCAGCCCGCGCGCGTCAGCCAGGTCCAGCGTCACGCAGCGCTTGCCGAGGTTCACCGAGTTGTAGAGCGGGTTGCAGTTCCACGAGTGCTCGGCCGTCTCGACGTCCGCGAGCGCGGGCGGCAGCGGCGTGGCGTAATCGCCGCGCCAGGAGTCCGGGCGTTTCCTCACCTCCACCTGCACCACGTCCGCGCCCAGCATCGCCAGCAGGCTCGTGCAGTAGGCGCCCGCCCAGGCCTGCGTCAGCACGATGCCCCGCGTCCCGGCCAGCGGCCCGCCCAGCGGCCCGCTCATCGAGCGTCCTCCGGGTAGCGGTGCCCGATGACGCCGGACTCGGCGAGCGTCAGCAGGTGGTCGTCCGTCACGTTGTTGAGCGTCCGCAGCACGTTGAAGGTGTGCTCGCCCGCCCGCGGTGGCCGCCGGCCCAGCGTGGAGGGCGTCTCGGTCATGCGATAGGCAGGGCCGGGGTAGTCCGGGCCGTCCTGCTGGTTGTCGGGGCGCCTCCAGAACCCGCGCTCGCGCAGGTGGTCCAGGCCGTGGAGTTCGGCCATGGTCAGCACCGGGCCGGCGACAACGCGCCGCACGGCGAGTTCGTCGAACAGCGCCATCTTCTCCCAGCCGCGCATCGCCTCCTGCACGCGGTCCGTGTACTCGTCCTTGTGCTGCTGGCGGTACCAGGACGTGCCGAAGCGCTCGTCCTCCGCCAGGTCGGCCAGGCCCAGCACGTTCATGGCGTCGCGCCAGAAGTGCGCGCGGCTCAACGTGAGCGCGAAGTGCCCGTCCGCGACCTCCACGGGGCCGCCCATCAGGTCCGCGCTCTCGCGCCGCCGGCCGGCCGCGCCGCGGTACTGCGCCCCGAGGAACGCCGGGGCGAAGGCGCCGGCCATCACCTCTGCCTCCGCGACGTCGACCTCCTGGCCCTCGCCCTCGTGGAGGTCGCGCCAGCGCAGCGCGGCGACGACGCCGGCATAGGCGACGACGCCAGCGCAGTAGGAGGACGCCCAGCCGGCGGGCTTCAGGGGCTCGCGGTCGGCGTTCCCGTTGATCGAGGCCCATCCGGAGCGGGCGGCGCTCGTCAGGTCGTTGCCCGCGGTCTCCGCCAGCGGCCCGGTCATCCCGTGCGCCGTCACGTGCGCCATCACCAGCGACGGCCGTCCGAGGTCCTCGTAGGTCATGTCGATCTCGGCGAGGCGCGCGGGCGAGCGGCTGGAGACGACCACGTCCGCCTTCTTGATGATGTCCAGCGCGTACCGGCGTGAACGCGGGACATCGAGGTCGAGCGAGACGGCGCGCTTGTTCGCCAGGAAGTTCGCCGCCGGGATGCTGCGTCCCTTCGCGTCGAACGGCGCGAGCGCGCGCAGCGGGTGGCCGTCCTGCGGCTCCACGAGGATGACGTCGGCGCCCGCGTCCGCTAGGAGCCGCGAGGTCCACGCACCGGCCGCGCTCAGCGAGATGTCGACGACACGGATGTCCTCCAGCGCGCGCGCCACGCTACCGCTCGCCGTCCGCGGCCGGCCGCTTCGCCACGCCGAAGATGTTCGTGTGGCGCTGCCGCACCACCTCGCGGCCCTCGGCGTCGAAGGTGGAGCAGTCGATGACGGCGTAGTGGTGGCCCTTGCGCTCGTACGCCTCGACGAAGCGGGCGGTGGTGACCAGTTCGCCTCCAGCATGGGCCGGGGCCAGGAACTGGATGTGGCTCTTCGCGTGGATGGCGGGGCCGTAGTGGTAGGAGTGGTGCAGCACGCGGATCGGGCGCATCGCCACCCAGCCGGGGTGCAGCAACGGCCGCGCGCCCATGAACATCGGCTCGGTCGCCCGCTCGCGAGTGCGGGCGTACTCCCGCGCCTCCTCCTCCGACAGCACGCCGCCCAGCGCGCGGATCTCCTGCCCCACCGGCGCGACCTCCATCGTGAGGTGCGACAGGTCGTCCAGGGGCGCGTCCGCGGCGCGCAGCGGCGGCGGCTGCACGTCCGCAAGCCACGGCGCATCGCCGAGGCCGGTCGAGCCGGAGATGCGGTCATGGCCGTCCGGGCCGGTGATGTGCAGCGTCCACGCGTCGCCCTCGGGCGCCACGGTGATGGACAGGTCCTCGCCGGGGTAGGTGGGGCGACGGAGGGCCGCCTCCGCCCAGCCGCGCGCCAGCCAGCCCTCGCCCAGCGCATCGAGGATCGCCGGCGTCGCCCAGCCGAAGACCGTCGCGCCGCCCACGAGCGCCGCCTGGTAGCCGTAGTCGCGCGCCCCGTCCGTCGAGTGGATCTCGTTGCCGATCGCCTCGCGTTCGTCCGGCGTGTCCAGCGTGGCCGTCAGGCGGATCTCCGCGCTGCGGCGTTCGGAAGCGGAACTGCTGGTCATCTCAGGCCTCCTCGCTGCCGAGCCACTCGCGCAGCACCTCGGCGGTGTGCTCTCCGGGGACGGCGGGCGCGGGGCGGGACGCCTCGGGCGGGCCGCCCTCCATGCGGAACGGGCGTCCCGGCATCGGGACGGGCGCCCCGTCCGGGCCGGGCACGTGCCGGAGCATCTTACGAGCGTCCAGTTGAGGGCACGCAAACAGGTCGTCCACGGTCTGCACGAGCGCGAACGTCAGGTGCAGGCGCTCCGCCTCCACGAACCACTCCTGCGCGGTCTTGCGGAGGAATGGCGGCGCGAACAGGTCCACGTACTCCTGGTAGTGCTGCATGCGCCCCTCCGCTGTCTGGAAGCGGTCCTCGAGGAGACGCGGCTCATCGATGAGCTGCGCCACGCCTCGCATGTCCACGTTGGCGACGGCGCCCGGCGCGCAGTACACGAAGCCGTCCGCGGCGGGGACCATGCGCAGCGCCTGCTTTACGCGCTGTTCGCGTCGAGGCACCTCGCCGCGATACACGTAGGCGCTCGTCTGCGAGTACGTGTGCGCCGCCAGCGCCTCCACCATCGAGACGTCGACACGGCGCACGATGCCGTCCGCCCGTGCGCTCCTCGCGGCCGCGAGCGCTGCGGCGGCGCCGGCCACGCCGCCGGTGATGGCGGCGGCGTACGGCGGGAGTTGCATCGGGGGCTGATCGGCCTCGCCGGTGAGGAACATCATGCCGCTCGCGGCCTGCACCACCACATCGCTAGAGGCCCACCCCGCCTTCGGGCCGGTCATGCCGAACGGCGTCACCGACAGCACGCCCAGCCGCGGCGCGAGCGCGGCGAACATGCCGGCCGACACACCCGAGGCTGCGCACCCGGCCGGCGAGAAGTCGCCCACCACCAGATCGGCCTCGCTCGCCAGCGCCTCCACGCCACGCTCGTCCACCACCACGCCGCGCTTGCCGTGGTTGGCGAAGGCGAACGCGCCGCCCTCGCCGCCGCCCCAGCGCGAGGGCTCCCGACGCAGCGGATCGCCGCCGGGCGGCTCCACCTTCACCACGTCCCAGCCTACCTCCGCCAGCAGGCGCGACGTGTACGCCGCCCCGACACCCGTCGAGACGTCGAGCGCCCGCGCCCGGAACCTCACGACGATGCCTCCTCGTCGGGCGCGACCTCGATGCCGGTGACCCGTCGGATGCGGGCGTGCAGGCGGCGCGACGCGGCCGGGTCGCTCCACGGGTAGCCGCGCCCGCTCAGCCGGTGGCGGCGCGCCTGCCCGAGCATCAGCACGCAGTTCAGCACCTCGTAGTAGTCGAGGCGGGCCGCGTCGACGGGCCGGATGCG
>JBBDIC010000128.1:8505-9954 GCA_040880625.1 Dehalococcoidia bacterium
CGCAGTTCAGCACCTCGTAGTAGTCGAGGCGGGCCGCGTCGACGGGCCGGATGCGCCGGTAGGCCGCCAGGGTGCGCGCGGCGAGCAGCCGCCGGATGCCGGCGATCAGTGGCGCCACTGCCGCCGGCGCGTCCATGGGCGCGTCCGCCGTGATGATCATCGAGCGCGCCACGTCGTACTCCGGGGGCGCGAACTGCAGGTTGGGCCAGTCGATGACGCCCGCCACGCGCCCGCCATCGACGAGCACGTTCATCGGGTGGTAGTCGCCGTGGCACACGACCTCCGGCGACGACGGCGGCTCGTGCGCCGCGAGCCACGCCACCACCTCCGGCAGTAGCGGCCCCGCCTCGACCGTGCGCGCCAGCAGCCCGGCCGGCCGCAGCGGACGCACCGCCGAGGGCGACACGAGCGCCTCGATGACGGCGGCGGCGCCGGCGTGGATGGCGGCGTGCGCCTCCGCGAGCAGGCGCGGGAGGCGCAGCGTCACGCGGCCGGGCGGGACGATGCAGTCGGCCGCCGGCTTGCCCGGCACGCGCTCCATCAGCAGGAACGGCCGGCCCTCCACCGTCCCGTGCAGGACGACCGCCGGCACGAGCGCCCCCGCCTCCGCCAGCGTGCGATGCACGGCCTCCTCGAACGCCGCGCGCTGCTCCTCGCCGGCCGCGAACACGCGCGCCACGAGCGGGCCGGCGAGGGCCCCCGTCGCATCGAGTCGCAGCGCGTAGACCTCCGTGTCACGCCCGCCGGTCAGCGCGCGCGGGGGCTCGATGTAGGTCGCCGGCGCGCCGGTAGCCGCGACGATCGCATCCAGCAGGCCCGCGGCGACGGCGGGCGAGGCGCTCATCGGGCGTGCGTCCAGCCGTCGAAGGCGTCGTCCACGCGCGAGAGTTCGCCGCGCTCGATGCGGACGGCGTACTCCGCGGCGGTCGCCCTCGGGCGCTCGGTCGAGGACGGCCCGCCGCCGATGACGCCCACCGCCTCGGCAGCGTCGATCTCGGCGTCGGAGAGGCCGGCGATGTCGCGCAGGACGGCGCGGTTGTCCTCGCCGGGGCGGTGGCCCGGCGTCATGCGGATGTCCGCGCCGCCGCCGAAGGCCGGCCCACCGTGTGGTCGCATGTCCTCGCGGCCGGAAAGCAGGCCGAAGAACCCGCGCGCCCACAGGTGCTCGTCGCCCGCCACGTCGCCGGCGTCCGAGACCGGGTGCGCGGCTACGCCGGCGTCCTGGAGGGCGCGCGCCACCTCGAGCGCGTCGCGCTCCGCCACGGCCTCGGCGACGGCCGCCCTGCTCACCTCGCCCATCGAGGGCAGTCCGAGCACGCGCGCCAAGGCCGCGCGGTCGTCATCGCCGGCCGTGATGGCGACGTGGCGATCGTGTCCGCGCGTGGCGAAGACGCCGTGAAGCGCGAACCGCGCATCCTCGTTGCCGGTGCGCACCCGCCGGCCGCCGCC
>JBBDIC010000128.1:9964-14452 GCA_040880625.1 Dehalococcoidia bacterium
GCTGATCGCCGGACGGGACTGCACGGGCGTGCCCCCCGCCAGGCCGCCCCCGAATGCGCGCTCCGTGACCGCGACTCCCACGTGCGCGATGGACGCCTCGTAGAGCGACAGGTCGATGTGGACCGCCTCGCCCGTGGTGTCGCGATGGTCGAGCGCCGCCAGCACGGCGAACGCCGCATTGAGGCCGGTGTTGTTGTCCGCGTACACGATCGTCCCGGGGCGGCCGGGCCAGGCGTCCGGCTCACCGATCAGCAGGTTGTGCCCGGACACCGCCTCCGAGCCCGGCCCGAACAGCGGCCGCTCGCCCCACGGCCCGGTGGTACCGAATCCGGTGATCGAGAGGTAGACGACATCCGGGTTAACCTCGCGGATGCTGTCGTAGTCGATGCCGAACTTGCGCATCACGCGCGGGGTGAAGTTGTGCGCCACCACGTCCACGTGCGCCGCCACGCGCCGGAAGAGGTCCGGGCCGCCCTCGGTGGCGAGGTCCAGGCCGAGGCGGCGCTTGTTGCGGAAGAGGTCTGCCTCGCTCAGCGAACTGCGGCCTGTGCGCGCGTGCGACTCCACGCGGATGACCTCCGCGCCCAGGTCCGCGAGGTGGCGCGCGGCGAAGGGCAGCGCGGCGGCCTGCTCCATCGACAGGACGCGGATGCCCTCGAGCGGTCGGTCCACGGTACCCCCGCGCGGAATCTAGCACGGGCGTGGTGCGCTCACGCGGCGGAGTGCGGTACCGTCCCTCCTGACACAGGCCTGAAGACACAGGAGATCCGTCTCATGGGCATGATGCTTCGTGTCCGCCGCCGAGCCGCGGCGGCGCGCCGAGTTCTCGCAGCACTTCCTTCGTAGCCGAGCACTCGCCCGCACCCTGGTCGACTGCATGGACATCGTCCCGTCGGACCTCGTCGTCGAGGTCGGGCCGGGGCGTGGTGCGCTCACGGAACACCTCGCAGCCCGGGTCGCTCGCGGCGGGCGCGTCGTCGCCGTCGAGGTCGATCCGGACCTGGCGCGTGCGGCGCGCGCACGCTTCGAAGGCGTCCCGTCCGTCGAGGTCGTGACGGGCGACTTTCTGCGCTTCGAGATCCCTCGGGGCGCACGAGTGGTCGCGAACCTGCCGTTCGGCATCACGGCGGCGGCGCTCAGGCACGTGACGGCCTCCAGCGCGGCGGACGCGCACCTGATCGTCCAGCGCGAGGCCGCGATGAAGTTCGCCGGGAGTCCGTGGGGCGCGGAGTCCATGGCGTCGCTCGCGCTCAAGCCGTGGTGGCACATCGAGGTGCTGCGCGCGCTGCGCCCCACGGACTTCGACCCGCCGCCTGCCGTGGACGCCGTGCTGCTCTGGCTCGCTCGGCGCGACCCGCCACTGCTGCGCGACCGTGAGCGCGAGGGCTACCGGCGCTTCCTCGATGGCACGGTGGGACGCGGGCGCACGCTGGCGGACGTGCTGGGGCGCATCTTCACGCGCGCGCAGGTGGAGCGGCTGCGCCGCGACCTGCGGCTGGACCTGCGCGGGGCGCCCTCGGACGCGTCGTTCGACCGCTGGCTCGCGGTCTACCGCGCGAGTCGCGCGCTGGAACGGACGTCCGCGCCCAGAAGCGCGCCTAGAAGGTCGCGATCGGGTTGACGGGCGAGCCGGTGCCGCCGATCACGACCAGCGGCGCGACGACGAGCATGAACTCGTAGCGGCCGGTCTCCGCGCAGACCTCCGCCAGGCGCTCGAAGTTGGCGTTGTCCAGCAGCGGCAGGCCCATGTGCGGGATGGCGACCGAGTGGATCGGGATGCGCTCGCCGTAGTGCTCCTGGCCGCCGGCCTCCTGCAAGTCCCAGCCCAGCAGCGAGGCGCTGGTGTCAAAGAGGTACTCCAGCGCGGACACGCCCACGCCGGGCGTGTTGGGCGGGAACGTCATCTCGAAGCCCTCGTGGGCGTCCCAGAACGGCGCCGCGCCCGACCGCACGAGCACGGCGTCGCCCGGCCGAGGCGTCACGCCTACCTCGCGCGCCCAGTCCTCCAGGTGCCAGCCCTCCACGGGCTCGCCGTCGCGCACGTGGTCGTGGCCGCGCATGCGCGGGACGTCGTACAGCACGCCGCGCGTGACGATGCCGTCGCGCCAGTGCTCCACGGAGTTCGTGTGCGCGCCGTCCTCCGTCACCAGGTCGCTGGGCCGGTCGTTGTAGAGGCGCCCGTTGGGGCCGGTGAAGATGTGGCACAGCGCATCGATGTGCGTGTTCACGAAGCCGTGGTAGGACACGCCGATGTAGTCGCTGGAGGACCACGGGCTGACGCTCATGCGGTGGTCCGCCGGGCGGCCGTTGCGGCGCTCGTCCGCCACCACGGCCTTCGTCGCCAGGGGGTTCGCGCAGGAGACGGTGCGGCCGTCCCGCACGAGGGCGGCTGCCTCGCGGCGGACGCCCTGCGTGATGTGGTTCAGGGTGCCCAGTTGGTCCTCTGCGCCCCAGCGGCCCCAGTTGCTGAAGCGCGCCGGGTACTGCTGGTACTCCTCCAGCGTGGTCGGGGTGCGGTCTTTGAGGCCCATGGCATGCTCCCTGTTATCACCTTGAAGTGACGCTCTCGTTGTCACAACACGTGCATGTTAGTGCGGCGTGAGGATCCTGTTTCTTTATCGGGATCGGGCCTAGCGTGGATGTCAGGGTTCCGCGCCTCCCCGCGGCCCTTCGACGCGCTCACGACGGGCGGCCGAAGGACGCAGCGGTAACCCACCACACTGTCCCATCAGCAGGAGGATCTATGTCTCGCAGGGTTCGCGTGCTCGGCCTGTTCCTTGGAGCGTTCGCGATGTTCGCGCTCGTGGCGTGCGCCGACGACAACGGCAACGGCGACGGCGGCATCACCGGTGACCCACCGGCGACCGCGGCGGATGGCGGCACGGACGGCGACGCGAATGGCGGTGACGACGCCGACGACAATGGCGACACCGGCGGCGATGGCGGCCCGATCACGGTCGGCCTGACCGAGTTCGCCATCGATCCCTCCGCCTCCAGCGCGTCCGCGGGCGACGTGACCTTCGAGGCGACGAACGACGGCGCCCTGCCGCACGAGTTGATCGTCATCCGCACCGACCTCGGCCCCACCGAACTGCCGATGGACGGCGCGCAGGCCGACCTGGACGCGGACGGCGTCGAGGTAGTCGACGAGACGGACGAGTTCGACGCCGGCACCAGCGAGTCCCTGACGGTCAACCTGGACGCCGGCTCCTACGTCCTCATTTGCAACATCGCCGGGCACTACTCCGGCGGCATGGCCACCGGCTTCACGGTCGAGTAGCCCTCGATCCTGCGGTCCGACACGAAGAGGCGCGCCCCCCCTCTTCTGCGTCTCGGGCCGATGGAGGGCTATCGATCCGGCGAGTCGTCATCCGGTGCCTCGTCGCCGAGGGTGCCCGGGATGTAGTAGCGGTGGCCCTCGACGGCGTCGGGGCGGTGCGCCTGGTCGGGCGGGCGGTGGCCCTCGTAGTCGTGGGCGTACTGGTAGCCGCGGCCGTAGCCCATCTGCTTCATCAGCCCGGTGGAGGCGTTCCGCAGGTGGAGCGGCACCGGGTCGTTCCTCGTCGCCTGGGCGTCCTCCAGCGCGCGCCCGTAGGCCGCGTAGGCGCTGTTCGACTTCGGCGCCCGCGCGAGGTAGACGGTGGCCTCGGCCAGCGGGATGCGCCCCTCCGGCATCCCGAGGAAGTGCACGGCCTGCTGGCACGCCATCGCCAGCGGCAGCGCCGCCGGATCGGCCAACCCGACGTCCTCCGACGCCAGGATCACGATGCGGCGCGCGACGAACATCGGGTCCTCGCCGGCCTCCAGCATCCGCGCCAGCCAGTAGAGCGCGCCGTCCGGGTCGCTCCCGCGCACGCTCTTGATGAACGCGGAGATCGTGTCGTAGTGGGCGTCGCCCTCGCGGTCGTACAGGATCGTGCGGTGCTGCGCGGCCTGCTCCACCGTCTCCTCGGTGACGTGGCCGCGCCCCTCCTCGTCCGACGTCGCCAGCGAGGCGGCGGCCTCCAGGATGTTGTACGCGGAGCGCACATCACCGGCCGCGGCGTGCGCGATCGCGTCCAGCGCGCGGCCCTCGATGACGAGCGGCACGTCGCCCAGCCCGCGCTCGCGGTCGCCCAGCGCGCGCCTCATCAGCCCCTCGATCACCGCAGGATCGAGGAGTTCCAGGCGGAACACCCGGCAGCGCGAGAGGAGCGGCGCGACGACGTAGAACGACGGGTTCTCCGTGGTGGCGCCGATCAGCGTGACCGTGCCGGCCTCCACGTGCGGGAGCAGGCCGTCCTGCTGCGAGCGGTTGAAGCGATGCAGTTCGTCGATGAACAGGATCGTGCGGCGGCCGGAGATGCGGAGGCGCTCGTCCGCTTCCTTGACCAGGCGGCGCACGTCCGCGATTCCGCTGCTGACGGCGGAGAGTTCCTCGAAGTGCCGCTCCGTGTGGTTGGCGATGATGTTCGCGAGCGTGGTCTTCCCGCAGCCGGGCGGCCCCCA
>JBBDIC010000129.1:0-2365 GCA_040880625.1 Dehalococcoidia bacterium
GCGAGAGCAGAGGAGCCGGGATGAGCGTCCAACGCCACGTCACCGTGCAGGGCATCCGCCTGAAGTTCGCGTCATCGCACATGGCCACGCTGGGCGACGACCTGGAGCCGCTCCACGGACACAACTACCTCGTGCGCTGCCGCGTCGAGGGCGACCTGACGGCGGACCGCTGGGTGATCGACTTCTCCGCACTCAAGCGATACACGCGCGACGTGTGCGACTCCCTGGACCACCGCTTCCTCCTCCAGCGCAACTCGTCGCTGCTGGAGATCGAGGAAGGCGACAGCGCGTGGACCGTGCGCTTCGGCGACCGGGAGTACCGCTTCCCCGCCTCGGACGTGGTCGCGCTGCCGATCGAGAACACCACGGCAGAACTGCTGGCGGAGCACATCGCCAAGACGGTGGCGGCGCGCCTGCGCGAGCACGGACACGCCAACATCCGGCGCATCGCGGTGGACGTGGAGGAGATGCCGGGCCAGTCCGGCGGCTACGCGCGGGACATCGAGGGCGACGCCTCGACGGCCTGACGGCGGGCTGAACGTCGCCTGCGAGGCGGTTTGACAGGCATACCCTCCCGGCTAGGATCGATGACACAAGGAGGTCTGTCGCGGTGCAGATCGACTGGGAAGACACCATCAACCGAATCTTCGGCGACGTGCTCGCCTGCCCTCGCTGTGGGCGGGACTACGAGGCGTTGCTGATCGGCTATTCCCGCAAGCCGGGCCTCAACGCCTACGCCCCGCGCCACCGCAACTGCCCGCGCGGCGACGAGTGCGACGCCCGCAAACTGATCACACTGTGCGAGGACTGCTCGCGCGCGGAGGGCCTTCACGGCTCCGTGGGGGACGCCCTGCAAGCGCTGGAGACCTACCTGCTGGACTGCCGGCGGGACCTGGAGGAGTCGCTGGACTACCTCGCGGAGTACTGGCGCGACGACTACGAACTCTCCCCCGAGGAGGTCGACTCCAACCTGGAGGAGATCGACCCGGACGTGTTCCGGGAAGAGACCCAGTGGCGGCAGCGACTGGAGGAGGAGTACGTGCGCTACCACAAGGAGTTCCGGGACCGGAAGCACCGCGTCCCGGCGCCCGGGTGGCGCAGCGAGTACGTGGAGGAGATCCGCGCCCTGGGCTATGACACGCTGCTGGGCGACTGATCCAACGCATGCCCCAGCGAATCCAGCGTGCCGGTCCCCTGCTGCTCTATGCCACGCTCGCCCTCGCGTTCTTCGCCGCGACTACGCTCGGTAGTTATGTCTACGCGCACGAGCCCCCGCGCGACGCGCTCGTCCTCGACGTCCAGGCGACCCCGGTACCCGACGCCACGACCGTCGCCGGCACCATCGTGAGCATCGAGGGCGGTGAACTGGTGCTCGCCACGGCGGACGGCGGCCGCGTGACGCTCACCCTCGCGCCGGGTGCGCCCATCGAGGACCTCGTGCGGGCGCAGGAGGCGCTGCCTGCCGGCGCCAGCGTGAACGTGGGCGTGGACAACACCGCCTTCGGCCAGGTGTTCACCGGCGTCGTCGCGGTCGAAGGCGGCAACTGATGGCCTCGTCGCGACTGGTGACGCTGGGCGCCATGGCCGGACTCGTGCTGGCCTCGGTGGCGGGCGTGTTCGCCGGGCTCGGCCTGGCCGAGCGCGCCAACGAGCAGCGCGTGGAGACGCTCGTCCTCGCCGCGCCCGCCAGCGCCGAGGCGCGCGATCCGGCGCTCCGCTCCGCCGGCGGCTTCACGGGCTTCGAGCCGAGCGCGATCGCAGGCACAGTCACCCGCAGCGGGCAGATTGCACCCGGCGGCGGCGAGACGTTCGAGGTCGTCACCGGCGCCGCCTCGATGCGCGTCAGCACCACGTCGTACGTGCGGCTCTTCCACATCGAGGCGGCGGATGCGGCGCTGGCAGCGGGCGACCTGGTGGTGGTGCGGACGGACGAGGACGGCGGCGCGGCCGCCGTGCTGCGCGTGCCGCCGGACCTGCGCGAGGGCGACTCGCGCTAGCAGCGGAGCACCCTGCCCTACTGCGTCAGGCGCAACTCGATGGTCGGTGACCGACGCATCGAGACGGCCCAGGCGGCGATGAGGCTCGCCAGGACGACGCCGGCGAGGACGCCCAGCCCGAGGCCGAGCATCGTCCAGTCCGTCTGGAGGACGAACGGCGGCAGGACGGGCGATCCGGTCTCCGTGACGTTCAGGAAGTCCAGCATCACCGTCGCCACTCGACGGCCCACGAGCCCGCCGATCACCGCCCCGGCGACGAGCACCACGCCCCACTCCAGCAGCAGCGCGCGCAGGATCTCCCGCCGGGACGCGCCCACGGCGCGCAGGACGGCGAACTCCACGGCGCGGCTGCGGGCGCCGAGGACCAT
>JBBDIC010000130.1:0-14316 GCA_040880625.1 Dehalococcoidia bacterium
CACCCCAACCCTCCCCCGTGAAGGGGGAGGGGGACAGAAAATCACCCCAGCGCGCCCAGCCCGAAGTGCTCCACGATGCGGCGTGCCGCCTCCTCCGGTGTCACCGAAGTGTTGTCGATCACCAGGTGGCGCTCCGGCCACGGAAAGTCGCCGTCGCTGTACCAGCGGTGCTCTTCGCTCAACGCACGCAGCGCCTCGTCGGTGGCCCAGTCCGTCTTCTTGTGCGCGCGCCGGTGCTCGTGGCGGTTGCGCTCCAGCCGCACATCGAGCGGCGCCCTCAGTTCGACGAAGTACGCCTGACCGCCGCGCGACTGCACGGAAGCCGTCCAGCGCTCCAAGATCGCGAGCCAATAGCGGTCGTCGAACGGCAACGCGCCCGTGACGACCAGGTTCAGCCCGGCCCCCGCGGCCTCCTCGATGACCCCTCGACGGACGTCCTCGACGAGGCGGTTGAACGGCGGCGTGCCGAAGGGGAAGTACTCCGTCAGCAGGTCGATCACCTGGTGGTTGTGGAACAGCGGCGCGGCCGTCAGGCGGGACAGCGCCTGCCCCACCGTCATCTTGCCGACGGCCTGCGGGCCGATGATGTGCAACTGCCAGGGCTCAAGGGCGTGCGTCATCGTGCTCGTATAGCAGAAGGACGCCCCCGCTGCCCTCCGGCCTCAGACCCCCTCCCCCTTTACGGGGGAGGGCTGGGGTGGGGGTGACCGCCGCGCAGCGGCGGCCGACGGCTAGATCCCGGCGGGCCGCGTCTGTGCCAACTGGTAGATCTTGCCCTCCGTCTTGATCGACGGCGCGATGATCATCCGCGTCGAGTGGAAGTCCCGGATGGTCTGCGCGCCACACGTGGACATCGATGTCCGCAGCGCGCCCACGAGGTTCTCCGTGCCATCCGTCTTCGAGGTCGGCCCGAAGAGCAGCGTCTCCAGCGAGTGCTTCTGGCCCACCTGGACGCGCACGCCGCGCGGGAGTTCCGCATGCGGGGTGGCCATGCCCCAGTGGTAGCCGCGGCCGGGGGCGCCCTCCACGCTGGCGAACGGCGAGCCGATCATCACGGCGTCGGCGCCGGCGCAGATGGACTTGGACACGTCACCGCCGGTGCGGATGCCGCCGTCGGTGATGATCGGCACGTAGCGGCCGGTGCGCTCGAAGTACACGTCGCGCGCGTACGCCGTCTCGATCGTCGCCGACACCTGCGGCATGCCGATGCCGAGGACCTCGCGCGAGGTACACGCGGCGCCGGGGCCTACGCCCACCAGCACGCCGTGGATGCCCTTCTCCATCAGTTCCAGCGTCGCCTCGAAGTCCACGGTGTTGCCCACCAGGATCGGGACGCCGGCCATCTGCTCCACCAGTTCGTCCAGTTGCAGGCCCTTCAGGGAGCGTGAGACGTGGCGGGCGGTGGTGACCGTGGACGCGACCACGAGGTAGTCGACGCCGGCTTCCTTCGTGATCGGGGCGAAGCGCTTCGTGTTCTGCGGGTTCACGGCCACGATCGCCGTGCCGCCCTCGCGCTTGATCCACTCGATGCGCTCCGCGACCAGGTGGTCCTTGCTCGGCTCCTGGTAGACGCGCTGGATGATGCGCGTGGACTCCTCCAGGTCCGCGGAGGCGATCTCCTCCAGGACGGCGTCGGCGTCGTCGTACTTCGCCCACAGGCCGTCCAGGTTCAGGACGCCCAAGCCGCCGAGTTTGGAGAGGCGCACCGCGAACTTCGGGTCCACCACGCCGTCCATGGCGGATGCCAGCACGGGGATCGCGAAGGTCTGGTCGCCCAGCGTGAAGGTGGGTTCCACCATCTCCGGGTTCGTTGTCACGGCGCCCGGGACAATGGCCACATCGTCATAGCCGTAGGCATGCTCCAGCGTCTTCGGACGGACGGTAGACGTCGTGAGATCGGTGCTTGTTCGCTCGCTGGTTACCACGCTTCACCCCACCCCAATACCGGCTTCATTGTTGCTTCAAGATTTCGTCACACAAACACAAGACCCCCTCAGGCGAGGGGGTCATTTCTGGGCGCACGCTCGTCCGGGGAGAACGGAGCGGACTTACGAATAAGGACTCGACGCATGCTGCTCAGCCTGAATCGCTGCTCGTCGGGTTTCCCGATAGCGTACGAGGTTCCCCCGACGACGGTCAACGTCGGGCCTCTGGCCGCCCTCCCCGCTCATCCTGAGCCTGTCGAAGGAGGGGGAGGGCGGGGTGGGGTTCCCTTCCCCCATGTTACGATTCCGCCCTCGATGCCCGACCAGACGCCCGAGCCTCCCCGCCGCCCCGCCGACGCCGCGCCCGAGACGATCCTCGTCGCCGTCGCGTGGCCGTACGCCAACAACCACCTGCACCTGGGGCACCTCGCGGGGGCGTACCTGCCGGGCGACATCTTCGCCCGCTACCACCGCATGCGCGGCAACCGCGTCCTCATGGTCTCCGGCTCCGACTCGCACGGCACCCCCGTCACCGTCCGCGCCGAGGAGGAAAGCACCACCCCGCAGGCGATCTTCGAGCGCTACCACGCCTCGTTCCTCCGCACCTTCGAGGCGTACGGCATCTCGTTCGACCTCTTCACCTCCACGGACACGCCGAACCACGCCGCCGTCTCGCAGGACATCTTCCTCCGCCTCCTGGAGCGCGACTACCTGTACGAAGCCGAGCAGGAACTCCTCTTCGACCCGAAGGCCAGCCGCTTTCTCCCGGACCGTTATGTCGAGGGCACCTGCCCCAACTGCGGCGATCCCAACGCCCGCGGCGACCAGTGCGACGCCTGCGGGGCCACGCTCGACGCCGTCGACCTCATCGACCCGCGCTCGAAACTCTCGGACGCCACCCCGGAGCGTCGACGCACCTCGCACTTCCTGCTGCGGCTGTCGGCGTTCAACGAGCGTCTCGTGGAGTGGATCGAGTCGAAGGACGACTGGCGGCCGCACGTCAAGAACTTCACGCTGGGCATGCTGCGCGAGGGCCTGAAGGACCGCGCGATCACCCGCGACATCACCTGGGGAGTCCCGATCCCCCTCGAGGGCTACGAGTCGAAGCGCATCTACGTCTGGTTCGAGGCGGTGATCGGCTACCTGAGCGCCACGAAGGAGTGGGCCGCGAGCGACCTGAACCCCACCGGCGACGCGGAGGACTGGCGCCTGTGGTGGGAGGTGCCGGAGTCGAAGACGCTGTACTTCATCGGCAAGGACAACGTGCCGTTCCACACGGTGATCTGGCCGGCGATGCTCATGGGCACCGGCGACCTGGCGCTCCCGTACGACGTGCCGGCGAACCAGTACCTCACCATGTCCGGCGCGAAGGCCTCCAAGAGCCGCGGCGGCGCCGTCTGGGCCCCGGACGCCATCGAGCGCTACGACCCCGACCCCCTGCGCTACTACCTCACCGCGGCTGCGCCCGAGACGAGCGACGCCGACTTCACGTGGGCGGAGTTCGTCCGACGCAACAACGACGAACTCGTGGCGCGCTGGGGCAACCTGGTCAACCGCGTCCTCACGATCACCCGCCGCAACTTCGACGAGCGCGTGCCGGCCCCGCCGGCGACCCTCTCCGAGGAGTCCCGCGCCCTCCTCGACCGCGTCGATGCGGCCTTCGACGCCGTGGGCGAGGCGTTCGAGGACGTGCAGTTGCGCCGCGCGCTGACGCTGGCGATGGAGGTCGCCGGCGCCGCGAACCAGTACCTGGACGCGCGCGCGCCGTGGGTGCGCGTGAAGGAAGACCGCGAGCACGCGGCGGAAACGCTGTTCGTGGCGCTCAACGTCATCAGCGGGCTCGCCTCGCTGCTGAACCCCGTCCTCCCGTTCACCTCGCAGCAGGTGTGGTCGCTGCTGGCCCACCCCGACGAGGTGCAGGCCGCCGGCTGGCGTCGCACGGAGGTCCACCCCGGCACACCCCTCCCCGAGCCTGCCCCCCTCTTCCGCAAGTTCGACGACTCCGTCGTCGCCGAGGAGGAAGCCCGGCTCGTTCGGTGACTTCCTTCCATGAGCCGTAAGCGCACCGCACCGCCTCCCGCGCCGCTGCCCGGCGCCGTCGACGCCCACGCGCATACCTGGGACCGCCAGATCGAGGGCGACCACGCGGCCGTCATGGCCCGCGCCTGGGGCGCCGGGCTCGCCGCGATCGTCGAGGTGGGCACGGACGTGACCACCTCGGAGCAGGCGCGCGCCCTCGCGGCGGCGGACGCGCGCGTCCACGCCGTCGCCGGCCTGCACCCGCACGAGGCGTCACGCCTCGACCAGGAGCGGGACGCCCTCGCCGCGCTCGTGGCGGGCGGAGACTTCGTCGCCGTCGGCGAGATCGGGCTGGACTTCTACCGCGACCTCTCCCCACGCGACGCGCAGGCCGCCGCGTTCGAATGGCAACTCGAACTCGCGCGCGAGCATGGCCTCCCCGTCGTCATCCACTCGCGCGACGCGGACGAGGCGTGCTTCGCGATGATCGAGGCGTGGGGGCGGCGCACCGGCCGCTACCTCGGCGCGGACCGCGAGGTCGGCATGATGCACTGCTACGCCGGCGACGCCGAACTCGCGGCGCGCTACGTGGAGCTGGGCTTCCTGATCTCCGTGCCCGGCACCGTCACCTACCCCGCAAACGCCCGCGGGCAGGAGGTCGCGTGCACGCTGCCGCTGGAGCGCCTGCTGACCGAGACGGACTCCCCGTATCTCACGCCCGTACCCTGGCGCGGCGGCCGCAACGAACCCGCCTATGTCGTGGAGACGGTACGATTCGTGGCGCGACTGCGCGGCGAGGCGCCGGAGCACGTCGCACGCGTCACGGCCCGGAACGCCGCCCGCCTGTTCGGGTTCGAGATCCCCGTGGATCGAGGCGAGACCGGCGCCGCGACGCGCGGCTAGCCCGGCGGGAGCGGAGGGACGGCGCATGGCGCTCGCCACCACACGCGACATGGACCACCGCATGTTCGGCGGCGTCTGCGCCGGCATTGCCAGCGAGCACCGCTACCCGCTCGCCGCCGTGCGCGCCGCCGTCGTCGCACTCTTCGTCGCCACGGCCGGCCTCGGCGGCATCGCCTACCTTGCCCTGTGGCGGGTGCTCCCCGCCTCCGTCGGCGGCCCCCGCACCGCCGTCGCCGAGCCCCCCGCCATCGATGCGGTACCGGCCGTCGACGCCCGTCCCGCGGCGGCCACCACCACCTCGACGCCCGTCTCGGCCGAGATGCAGCGGCTGTACGGGCCGGTCGCGGGCGACCTGCCGCTGGTGTCCGACAAGATCCAGTCGATCGCGCAGGCGGCCGAGTTCGCCTTCCTCCAGAAGATGCTCGCGAGCGCCCTCGCGGGGTCGGGGAAGATGATGCGGCCCGCCATCGCGCTGCTCGGCGGACGCCTCGGCGACTACGACCTCGGCAGGCTCGTCCCGCTGGCGGCCAGCGTGGAACTGCTGCATACCGCCACGCTGGTCCACGACGACGTGATCGACGAGGCCGAGACGCGCCGCGGTGAGCAGACGCCGAACGCGCTTTTCGGCAACGCCGCCTCCGTCATGCTCGGCGACTACATGTTCGCCCACGCTGCGGACTTCATCGCGCAGACGGACAACCCGAAGGTCGTCCGCCTGTTCGCGCAGACGCTCATGCGCCTCGCCAGCGGCGAACTGACCCAGGACATCACCGTTTTCGAGTACTCGGAAGACGTGACGCGCTACCTGGACCGCATCACCGGCAAGACTGCGTCCCTCTTTGGCACGTCCGCAGAGGGCGGCGCCATGGCCGCCGGCGCGGCGCCCGAGGCCATCGAGGCCATGCGCCTGTACGGCCTGCGCCTCGGCATCGCCTTCCAGATCGTGGACGACATCCTGGACTTCACCGGCGACCCGGAGGTCATGGGCAAGCCCGTGGGCTCCGACCTGCACGGCGGCACGCTCACGCTGCCGGCCATCCTCTACATGCAGCAGCGCTCAGAGGACAACCCCATCAAGAAGGCCTTCGAGGGCGTCCGCCGCAAGGCCAACCTGGACCGCGCCATCCGCGAGATCCTGGACTCCACGGTCATCGAGGAGTCCCGCGCCACGGCCCGCCAGTTCGGCGCCCAGGCCCGCGAAGCGCTCGCCCCGCTCCCCCCCGGCGAAGTCCGCGACACCCTCGACGCCCTCGTGGACTACGTGCTGGAGCGGCAGAACTAGGGGCGCCGGTACGCTTCCGCAGGCGGATGTGATCGTTGTGCGACCACATGTCGGCTCGCAGTGGGTTCAGGCACAAACACCACGACCGCTGTGATGAGCAAGTCTGCGCTCGCGACTAGGTCCTCGATGTCATCCGCGCGCCGTCTCAGCCGAACCGCGCTCCGAGTGCCGAATGTGCGGCTCGACGCTCCCGTAGCACTTCCGGCGCTCCGCTAGCGACAGCGCGAACCGAAGACGCGGGTAGTCTATTCGGCGTAGAAGTACTGAAAGAGCCAGTTGCTGCTCGAGAGAGCATCGTAAGTCGACCAGGCCGTGTACCCGTTTGCGTTGTACGTCACGCCGATGATGGACTCGGCCTGATGAAGGTGCGGAGCATCCCATGGACAGCCGGCGTCTTGACCCGTCGAAACCTGTCCAAGGTACTGCACAGTTGCCAAGGGAGAACTCACCATTGTCCAGCTGCTGGGGATGCTGACAGTTGGAGAGATGTGCACATACCGCTGCGTGCCTTTGAGCTGCCCCAACGGGGATCGGCTGTTCACCATGACACCTGAACAGGTTGTCGCCGTGAGGTTCGCGGTTGTGGCTGTCATTGTCCCTGAACCTGAGTGCAGACGAGTTCGGTGAGCGGCCCAGAGCCCCGACGATCCACCGATTTTCCCTTGGTCGATCGCCCTCCAATCGCTCGGGTTATCGTCGTGCGGAAAGTCTCTCGTGATCTGGACGTTCGAATCGGTGAGTCCGAGCATCACGCGATGGACTGCGGAGGCTGCATCCACGGGTGAAGGCGCGAATGCCCGAGCGCCGAGACCAACCGCCACGACGAGCAAAACGATCGAACCCAGAATGAGCATGGCACGGGTCATCGGATCATCCCTTCGATCGCGCGGATCACTTCAGAGCGCGTAAGTCCGTTGCTCAGGATCGCGTACTCGATTCCACTCGAATCGTCGAAGGCGCGTATCTGATATTCCTCGGATCCGTTGACCGCTGGGTTCACGAGCAGGAGCCCCGGCAGCGCCAGGAGTTCGATCTGCTCGAACCGGGGCTCTTCCTCGTCGCCGCCCCAGACATTCACGTGGATCGGACGGACAGGGACACGCCAGGCGCTCACCTGGGCGACATCGCCGCGCTCGTTCCCGAACGTGATGAACGCGTTGTACTCCACGTGCTCTGAGCCAGCAGATAAGACCTCGAACCCCACAGGCAGATCGGGCTCCGACCAAACTACCGAACCTCTCACTTCGGAAAGTGATCGGGTGGACGTTGCGTCACTTGGGAACGGGGGTGGATCCGGAATGACCGCAGCATCCTCAAGGGGCCCCACCCATCCGCGAGGGACCAGTAGGTACGGGCCGTAGCGCACGGGAACGTCGCTGGCTTGAGGAGGCTGATCGCGGTCGGGGACGAAGACATCTCCTTCAGCCTTCTGGATGTCCTCTTCCGATGGCGCGAACAGGAAGTTCGCGAGGTGCTCGTGCGCCTCCGTGCGTTCGCCAACGAAGAGCCCGGCCGCGATAATCGCAACAGAGGCGATTCCCGTGACTACCCAGCGCGCGGAGACCTTCATGGCACCCTCCCGATCCTGTCGCCGGACCCACGGAGAGGCATTACCTCTCGGGTTCGTGCTCCACCTCAACGCAGCGTTGAGTCCGGCATCATTATTTTGTTGATCCCTCCCCCGGGCAGCACTTCCAGATCTCGTGGTGGTATACCGCCAGCCGGGTGACTTCCGGCATCGAGCGGGTTCCCAACTTCTGTTGGATGTGCATGATGTGCGACCGGACCGTCGACGCGCGGATACTCAACGCGGCGGCGATCTCCGCAGAGGATGCGGCGGTCGCAAGCAGGCGGAAGACCTCCTGCTCACGTTCGGACAGCGCATGTTCGTCCACTCTCGGCCTCCAACTCGACTCGCCGGCGCATGCGCCGGTTCCGAGGGGTGCCGCCCGTCCGCAGGACTCTACCAAGGTTCACACGTCCATAACGACACGAATATTGGAACTTTGTTAACGGCGCGCACGAATCTCCCGCGCGGGTGCACGCCGCCGAACTCGTGCCACAGGTAGCGCTCCGCGAGCGCGGGCCGCCCGCGGCAGCAGTGCGTCCCTGAGACGCCCGACGCTACCCCTCGAAGTCCGCCTCTGCCTCCGCTGCTTCCGCCGCCCGCGCCTCGCCGTTCACCCGGGCGCGGCGCGCGGCGCTCACGAAGGCGGCGCTGCCGATCTCGCGCTCGGCGACGGCGTGCATCAGGGCGTGCATGACGTGTTCGAGGCGGGCCGCGAGGTCGTCGGTGAGGCGGATGCGGCCCGCCTCCTCGTAGGGCTGGGACTGGTAAGCGCGCAGCACCCGCAGCACCGTGCCGTCCAGCGGCGACACGCCGGGGCGGCGGCCCGCGCAGTCCGCGCAGTAGACGCCGCCCTCCAGCGGCGACCACGAGGCGTGCGACGCCTCGACCGCCTCGGAGCATGCGATGCAGACCGCGAGTTCGGGGCGGAAGCCGGTGGCCTCCAGCAGCGCGAGTTCGTACGTGCGCGTCACCACCTGCTGGCCGTCGCCGCGCGCGAGGCGCGCCAGGCCCGTGTGCAGGTGGCGGTAGACCGCGCCCGCCTCGGCGTGCTCCACGGTCAGGCGGTCCGCGAGTTCCAGCAGGTACATGGCCGCGCTCAGCCGGTCCAAGTCCGCGCGGATCGCCGGCCAGCCCTCCAGGCCCTGTGCCTGCGTCACCACGTCCATGTTGCGGCCGTGCGCCAGCACGACCTCGAGGTGCGTGGCGGGCTCCAGGTGGCCGGCGAGTTTGCTGCGCGAGCGCAGCACGCCCTTCGCCACCACGTCCACCTTGCCCCTGTGCGGCGTCAGCAGCGTGACGATGCGGTCCGCGTCGCCCAGGCGGCGGTAGCGCAGCACGATCGCCTCGGTCTTGGTGATGCGCGGCAGGCGGGAGGGCACGCTACACCTCCTGGCGGAACTCCATCGCACGGCCCAGCGTCACGTCGTCCGCGTACTCCAGGTCCGCGCCGGCGGGCAGGCCGCGCGCGAGGCGCGTCACGCGCAGCCCCATCGGTCGCAACAACCGCGCGAGGTACATCGACGTCGCTTCGCCCTCGAGGTTCGGGTTCGTCGCGACGATGATCTCCGAGACGTCGGTATCCACGTCCCCGAGGCGGCGCAGGAGTTCCGCGATCTTCAGGTCCTCCGGGCCGATCCCGTCCGAGGGCGACACGACGCCGTGCAGCACGTGGAACAGCCCTCGGAACCCACCCGTGCGGTCGATGGCGACGACGTCGAGCGGCTCCTCCACCACGCAGATCACGGTGCGGTCGCGCGAGGTGTCCGCGCAGACGCGGCACGGACTGCGGTCCGTCACGTTCTGGCAGCGCTCGCACAGCACGATCGACTGCTTCACCTCGATGAGCGCGCCCGCGAGGTCGCGCGCCTCCTCGATGGGCGCGCGCAGCACGTGGTACGCGAGGCGCTGCGCGGACTTCGGACCGATGCCGGGCAGGCGGTGGAAGGCATCCACGAGCCGCTGGATCGGCGAGGCGCCGGCGCCCCAGTCGCCGCCCCGGGGCTCGGAGTCGCCGCCGCGGGGATCCGAGTCGCGCGGGTCGAAGACCACGCGCTAGCCGTCGATCCGCTGCGCGCCCTGCTTCAGGGCTTCCTCGACGAGGTGGCCGCCGCCGTTCTTCGGAGGCGCGGCCGTGCCGGCGTTGGCGAGTTCGCGCCAGTGCTCCACGCCCAGCGTCACCTCGTGGCCAATGACCTCCGCGATTGCCTCCATCAGCGCTCGATGGATCTCCGGGGTCTCGAACTTCTTGAGGTGCGGCTCGAACTGGAAGCCCACCACTACGCGCTGGCCGTCCATCGCCTTCGGAAATGCGTTGCTCGCACTGCCGAGGAGTGCGCCGGCGCGCTTGTCCTTCTTGCGCGCCAGGTCCTGCACCTCCGGCCAGCGCGCGCGCAGCGTGGCGAGTTCCGCGCTCACCTCCCCGGCGTCCGGCGGCGCGAACGGCTGCGAGGGCGCCCCGTTCCCGCTGCCCGAGGATGCCCGCGACGGCTCGGAACGCGCGGCCGGCTGCTGACGCTGTTGGGGCTGCTGTGGCTGGCCTGCGGGCGCGGACGGCCGCGCCGGTGCGGCCTGCCGCGCGGGTGCGGGCCTGGATGCGGCGGCGGCGCGCTGGGGTGCGGCCTGCGGCATCGGCGCGGGCGCCGCCTCGGCGGGTGCGGCCGTGGTCAGGCCGGTGGCGAGCGCGGCGAAGGCGATCTCCGCCGGCAGCGCGTCGTACGCGTCGCCCGCGAAGTCGATGTCACCGAACGCCCGCAGCGCCGCCACGATGTCCCCCACCTGCGCGCGCGACGCCACCTCGTTCATCGCCTCCACCTCGGTGTCCGAGAGGCCGAGTTGCTCCGCCGCGCCCGCCTTCACCAGCAGCAACTGGCGCAGCACCGACACCACGGTGCGCACGAACGCGCGGATCTCCACGCCGTCGTCGCGCGCAGCCGCCAACAGCGTGAGGCCGGTCTTCAGGTCCTGCTCCACGGCGGCCCTCGCGAGGCCGGCCGCGCGGTCGTCCACGATCAGGCCCAGGCCGCTGCGCACCTGGTCCAGGGTCAGCGTCTTGCCGTGGTACGCCACCAACTGGTCGAGCAGGTTTACTGCGTCGCGCAGCGCGCCTGTCGCCTGCCGCGCGATCAGGTCCAGCGACCCGTCGTCCACCTCGAACCCCTCGCCCTGCGCGATCACCTGCAGGCGGCGGATCACCGCGTCCAGCGGGATACGGCGCAGGTCGAAGCGCTGGCAGCGCGAGGTGATGGTGGCCGGGATCTTGTGCTGCTCCGTGGTCGCCAGGATGAAGATGACGTGTGGAGGCGGCTCCTCCAGCGTCTTCAGCAGCGCGTTGAACGCCGCCTCCGTCAGCATGTGCACCTCGTCGATCAGGTACACCTTGTAGCGCGCGGCCGCCGGCGCGTACCCCGCGCTCTCGCGCAGGTCACGGATCTCGTCGATCCCGCGGTTCGAGGCGGCATCCAGTTCGATCAGGTCGATCGCGCGGCCCTCGTCGTAGGAGACGCACGAGACGCACTCGTCGCAGGGCTCGCCCTCCACCGGCTGAGGGCAGTTGACGGCCTTCGCGAGGATGCGCCCGGTGCTGGTCTTGCCCGTGCCGCGCGGCCCCGCGAAGAGGTAGGCGTGCGAGGGCGACCCGTTGGCCACGGCGTTACGCAGCGTGGTGGTCACCGGATCCTGGCCGGACACGTCGCCGAAGCGCCGTGGCCGCCACTTGCGGTAGAGGACTTCCTGAGCCACGGCACCCCCGGCGCGCTGGTGGGGACTCCGCGCGCCCGAAGGCCCAGTGTATCAACCGACCCCGCCCCGGTCAGACCTCCGTGACCCCTCCCCCGACCGTTCCGGCCCCCTCCCCCATCGAGGGGGAGGGTTGGGGTGGGGTTCTCCTCTGCTCGGCTCCGGCCCGGACTCAGGCCACGACCAGCATCGGCGTGTTCGCCGCGATCACGCCGCCCGCGAACACCTCGAAGAACGCCGCGTTCACGAACGACGGCGCACCCACCACGTACGAGACGAGCACACCGCCCGAGGAGATGAAGAACGACTGCGCGTTCGGCGCCGCCGCCACCGCCTCCTCGATCGTGCCGCCGGTGAACACCTGCAGGTTCACGCCCGGCCCGATCGGCCCCAGGAACGTGCCGCTGCCGCCCGCCACCACCTCCAGCGGGATCCCGCCGACGACGTCCTCGGGCGCGCCGCCCGTGGAGAACGTGGCTTCGCCGGTGGTCGCCTGTCCATTGAGGCGGAACGTGATCGCGCTGCCGTCCTTGGGCGCGCATGGCGCCGTCGGCGCGATCGGCAGCAGCCAGTTGCCGGCGGCGTCCGCGACCGCCGTCCCGCAGGACTGCCCGGCCACGAACGCCTCGACGGTCGCGCCTGCCGGCACGCCGACGCCGTACGCCGTGAACGGCGCCGCCAGTTGCGCCCCCGCCGTCGATGCCCCCGCCACCCCGAGGGCCAGCGTCAGGACCGCGCCCGAAAGGACGCCCAACAACATTCGCCTGTTCATAGATCTCTCCCCGCTTCCCGCGTTCTACCTCACTGAACCATCGACGCGAACCGCCGCACGCGCACCCTCCCCCTCTCATTCGACCCCCTCCCCCATTGAGGGGGAGGGCGGGGGTGGGGTTCTCTCTCTCGGCCCCGAACGACAGAAGGAACGCTAATCATGCATCTTCAGGACGGCCATGAAGGCCTCCTGCGGCACCTCCACCGCGCCCAGCATCTTCATGCGCTTCTTGCCGGCCTTCTGCTTCTCCAACAACTTCCGCTTGCGCGTGATGTCGCCGCCGTAGCACTTCGCCAGCACGTTCTTGCGCATCGCCTTCACGGTCTCGCGCGCCACGATCTTGCCGCCGATGGCCGCCTGGATCGGCACGTCGAACATCTGGCGCGGGATGAGTTCCTTCAGCGCGGCCACCAACTTACGGCCCTGCGCCGCCGCGTTCTCTGTGGGCACGATCGCCGACAGCGCGTCCACCGAGTCGCCGTTGACGAGGATGTCCAGGCGCGAGACACGCGCCGCGCGGTAGCCCTCCAGTTGGTAGTCCATGGCCGCGTAGCCGGAGGTGCGCGACTTCAGGTGGTCGTAAAACTCCACCAGGATCTCGGATAGCGGCAGCCGGTACGTCGCCAGCACGCGCGAGTCGCCCTCGTCCTCCGAGTGATCGAGGTACTCCGTCTTCTCGAACTCGCCGCGGCGCTCGTCCACCAGCCCCATGACCGCGCCGATGTACCTCGCGGGCACGGTGATCGACACGGACACCCACGGTTCGCGGATCTCGCCGATGTCCGTGGAGGGCGGCAGTTCCGACGGCGAGTCCACCGTCATCTCCTCGCCGTTGGTCTTCGTGACCTCGTACTCCACGGACGGCGCGGTGGCGATCAGGTCGAGGTCGAACTCGCGTTCGAGGCGTTCCTGGACGATCTCCATGTGCAGCAGGCCCAGGAAGCCGCAGCGAAACCCGAAGCCCAGCGCGGCGCTGGTCTCCGGCTGCCACTGGAGCGCCGCGTCGTTCAACGTCAGTTTCTCCAGCGCGTCCCGCAGGTCCGAGTAGTCGTCCGGTTCGGTCGGATAGATGCCGGCGAACACCATCGCCTTGGCCGGCCGGTAGCCCTCCAGCGCCTCGGCCGCTCCATCACGGTCGATCGTGATCGTGTCGCCCACGCGGCTCTCGGAGACGCCCTTCAGGCCGGTGGCGATGTAGCCCACCTCGCCGGCGGCAAGGCCGGCGGTCTTGTGCAGCGCCGGCTTGAAGTAGCCGAGTTCTACCGGCTCGAAGCGCGTCCCTCTCTGCATCAACCGCAGCCGCGATGCGCCGTCGACCCGCCCGTCGAACACGCGCACGTAGGCCACTACCCCCTTGAACACGTCGAACTTGGAGTCGAACACCATCGCGCGCAGCGGCGCCTCCACGTCGCCCCTCGGCGGCGGCACGCGGTCCACCACCGCCTGCAGCACGTCCAGGACGCCGATACCGCTCTTGCCGGAGGCGTACAGCACCTCGTCCGCGCGGAAGCCGATGACGTCCTGGAGTTCCTTGCTGACGCGCTCCGGCTCCGCGGACGGCAGGTCCACCTTGTTCACCACGGGGATCAACGTCAGGTCCAGGTCCAGCGCCAGGTATACGTTGGCCAGCGTCTGCGCCTGGATCCCCTGCGTCGCGTCCACCACCAGGATCGCGCCCTCGCACGCCGCGAGCGCCCTCGACACCTCGTAGGCGAAGTCCACGTGGCCCGGGGTGTCGATGAGGTTGAGTTGGTGCGGCTCTCCGGAGGCAGGGGTGAAGTCCATCCGCACCGCCTGCGCCTTGATCGTGATGCCCTTCTCGCGCTCCAGGTCCATGGAGTCGAGCACCTGCTCGCGCATCTCGCGCGCCTCCACGGCGCCTGTGAGTTCGATCATGCGGTCGGCAAGCGTGGACTTGCCGTGATCGATGTGCGCGATGATGGAGAAGTTCCGGATGTGCGACTGGTCCACACGCCCATCCTACGTGGCGCGCCGCGTATGGGGCGGCAGGGCAGGAGGGGGCCCCGCCGTCTCCACATCCGCTCACGCTGAACCTCGAAGCGCGCCCCTCCTACCTCGATGGCCCGCAGCAGCGGATCGCAGGCGGGGC
>JBBDIC010000131.1:0-3659 GCA_040880625.1 Dehalococcoidia bacterium
CCGCATCCTGCGCGAGCGCGGCATCACCGTCGCCGGCCCGCCCCCGGCCGACCTCGTCGACCCCGTCAGCGACGCGGACCTCCGCCTCGCCGTACGCGAGTCGCTCGAGGCGTGGGCGATTCACCTCGACGATCCGGCCGCGCTGCGTGACACGCTGCGCGACGCCGGGCGCGACCTCCCCGCGCGAGCGCGCGGCGGATACCAGCCGTACGTCGTGCTCACGATGTGCCGCGCGCTCTACACGCTCGAGGCGGGCGGCGTCGCCTCGAAGCCGGAGGCCGGCGCCTGGGCGCGCCACATCCTCGGCGAGCCGAGCGCGTCCCTCATCGCCTGGGCGCTCACCTGGCGCCCCGACACCCACACCGACCGCAGCGACGACATCGTCGCCGTCGTCCGCGTCACCCTCGACCGCGCGCGACGGCTCGACGAGCCGGGCGCCTGAAGTTCGGCGGTTGCCCCCACGCCGCCTCGCCGCTCGGTACGATCGAGGTGGACGCTCCGGCGCTCGTCGTCGTGCCGCAGATGTTGCGACGCCGGGAGAACGTGTGTTCTACTGGATGGCCTGTCCCGTCCGAGGGAGCGCGTTGGCGCTCGGAAGGAAGCATCGGTGGTCGCGACCGACGACCTGCGCACCAGCCCCGTCACGCTGACCGAGAACGCCCGCACGGTCCTCGGACGGCGGTACCTGCTCAAGGACGCGGCCGGCGAGGTCGTCGAGACGCCGGAGGGGCTGCTCGCGCGGGTCGCCACGGCCGTCGCGGCTGTGGAGGCCACGGAGGACGCACGCCGGACGTGGGCGCAGCGCTACTACGACGAGATGGCGGCGCTGCGCTTCCTGCCGAACTCCCCCACCCTGATGAACGCCGGCACCGGCCAGGGCACGCTCGCGGCCTGCTTCGTGCTCCCCGTGGAGGACACGCTGGAATCGATCATGGCTACCGCCGAGGCGACGGCGATGGTCCAGAAGTTCGGGGGCGGCACCGGCTTCGCATTCTCGCGGCTGCGCGGCCGCGGCGAAGCGATCCGCACCACCCACGGTGCCGCCTGCGGGCCTGTCTCCGTCCTCCGCCACTATGACGACGTCTCACGGCTGGTGACGCAGGGTGGCAAGCGCGACGGCGCGAACATGGGCATCCTGCGCGTGGACCACCCGGACATCCGCGAGTTCGTCCACGCCAAGGATGACGGCGTCACCGCCGTCCGCTTCAACATCTCCGTCGGCGTTACGGACGAGTTCATGGCTGCCGCCACGGCGGACACCGAGGCTGGCCACCGCTTCACGCTGCGCGACCCCCGCGACGGCGCCCCGCGAGGCGAGATCGACGCCCGCGCGCTGCTGGACGAGATCGCGCAGTCGGCGTGGAGCACGGGCGACCCGGGCCTGGTCTTCCTGGACACCATCAACCGCACCAACCCCACCCCCGCCGTCGGCGAGATCGAGGCGACGAACCCCTGCGGCGAGGTGCCTCTCCTGCCGTGGGAGGCCTGCACGCTGGGCTCGGTCCACCTCGCGCGGTTCTGGGACGCCGCCACGGGCGACCTCGACTGGGACACCCTGCGCGAGACGGTGCGCATCGGTACGCGCTTCCTGGACGATGTCGTGGAGGCGAACGTGTTTCCGGTGCCGCAGATCACGGATGCCGTGCGCGGCAACCGCAAGATCGGCCTCGGTGTGATGGGGTTCGCGGACCTCCTCGTCGCGGCCGGAATTCCGTACGCCTCGGAAGAAGCGCTCGCCCTCGGCCGCCGCGTGATGGCGGCGATCCAGGAGGCGGCGGACGAGACGTCCGAGGCGCTGGCAGAGGAGAAGGGCGTGTTCCCGAACTGGGAGCGCTCGAGCTACGGGCCCGCGGGCACCGGCCGCAAGTTCCGCAACGCCACCCGCACCTGCATCGCGCCCACGGGCACCATCGCGATCATCGCCGGCGCGTCCTCCGGCATCGAGCCGCACTTCTCGCTGGCGCACTACCGCCGCATGGGCGACGGCACCGTCCTGCCCGAGGTCAACGAGGCGTTCCAGCAGGTCGCCCGCGACCAGGGTTTCTGGTCGGACGCCCTCATGGACGACCTCGCGCACGGGGACCGCCTGGGCGACCGCGAGGAGGTGCCCGGCGACGTGCGCGGGCGCTTCGCCACCGCACACGACATCGCGCCCGAATGGCACGTCCGCATGCAGGCCGCCTTCCAGGAGCACACCGACCTGGCCGTCTCCAAGACCGTGAACCTCCCGCGCGACGCCGCCGCCGAGGAGGTGCGCGGCGTCTACGCGCTGGCGCACCGCCTCGGCTGCAAGGGCGTCACCGTGTACCGCGACGGCTCGCGCGCCGTGCAGGTGCTCGCGCACGAGGCGCGCACGAGCCCCGCGCCGCCCTCAACGGCCGCTTCAGTCCCGGAGCCGTATCGCCGGCGGCTGCCGGACGAGCGCCAGTCGATCACCCACAAGTTCCGCGTGGGCGACCAGGAGGGCTACGTCACCGTCGGCCTCTTCGAGGACGGCGCCCCCGGCGAGGTCTTCCTGAAGATCGCCAAGGAAGGCTCCACCGTCTCGGGCCTGACGGACGCCGTGGCGCTGCTCACCTCGATCTCGCTCCAGTACGGCGTGGGCCTCGATCGGATCGCGGCGAAGTTGGAGCAGACGCGCTTCGAGCCGTACGGCGTCACATCGAACCCGGAAATCCCGTTCGCCACCAGCGTCCTGGACTACGTCTTCCGCTGGCTGCGCCTGCGCTTCGGCGTCGACCTCGAGACCATCGAGGGCCAGCGGAGTCTGTCCGGCCTGACGTGCCCGGACTGCGGTGAGCAGTTGGAGTACCTCGAACGCTGCCTCACCTGCCAGGCGTGCGGCTACTCGAAGTGCTCGTAGCCGCGAGGTAGCGCGACAGCCGGGTCAGTGCGGGAGCAACTCCAGCGCGGGGACGTGGCGCGGGACGACGACGGAGAAGTCGCGGCGGTCGAGCGTCGCGACCTTCGGCTCGCCCCACCGTTCGCAGAGCGCGATGACGGCGGCGTCCACATAGCCGAGCCAGAGGTCCTCGTACTGTTCTTGCAGTTCGGCGGCTCGGGAGAGGTCCGGTTCGGTCGTCGGCTCCAGGAGATACGCGCCAGTCTCGATGTCCCGGACGAACGTCCGCCAGACCCGCACGCCCATGAACTTCTGAACCCAGTAGTCGACTTCTCCCAGCGTTGCGGCAGGGATCACGAGCGGCTCGCGGATGCTCTCCACCAGGGCCCGGCATCGCTCGTGATTTGGGTCGCCGCCATTGAGCAGCGCAACCGTGACATTCGTGTCGAGGATGAGCGACACTAGCGACCTTCGAACTTCTCCCGGTACGGCGCATCTTCGTCGTCCACCGACATCTGCGAGACGTTCGCCTCAACATGCGCGATCCCGAGGTGCGGCCTCCGCGTAGTGCGGATCTCTGCTGCGTACTTCGTGACGGCCTCCCGGAGGATGTGGTTCAGCGGAACGCCGCGGCGCTTCGCCTCCCGTTCGAGGATCGCGAGGTCATCCGTGTTGGCTGCAACCGTGGTTCTCTTTATCATACATCTGATGCTAGCATCATCATCCTCGCATCACAACCCCTCCACCTGGTAGCCGCCCCCGTCCCGCTCGATCCTCGCGGGCGGCCACGGCCAGTGCGCCCCCAGCACCAGCGTCC
>JBBDIC010000131.1:3759-10736 GCA_040880625.1 Dehalococcoidia bacterium
TCCCGCTCGATCCTCGCGGGCGGCCACGGCCAGTGCGCCCCCAGCACCAGCGTCCCCGTGCCGGCGTAGCGCTCGAGGACCGCGCGGCGCGCGCTGGCCGCCGGCTCCACGGTGCGGTCGAGGGCTGGCTTCACGTCCGGGAACGCACACTGCACCGGCGAGTGCATCACGTCACCGATGAGCGCCGCGCTCTCTCCGCCGGACCGCACCTCGACCGTGACGTGGCCCGGCGTGTGGCCGTGCGACGGCGTCAGCCGCACCTCGTCCGTCACGACGTGGTCCGGGGCGACGAGGTCGACCAGGCCCGCCTCGAACACCGGCGTGACGCTGTCCTCGATGAGGCGTGCCGTCCCGGGCTCGTCCTTCGCGACGCGGTGCCAGTGCTCCCACTCCGATTCCACGAACACGTACCGCGCATTCGGGAACGTCGGCGTCCAGGCGCCGTCCTCCGCCCGCCGCGTGTTCCACCCGAGGTGGTCCGTGTGCATGTGCGTGCAGAGCACGGTGTCGACGTCGTCGGGCGTGACGCCTGCCTCGGCGAGGCGTTCGAGCCAGGGCGTGTCCAGCATGTGGAACGCCGGGATGCCGCCGCTGCGGTCCTTGCCGTTCCCCACGCCTGTATCCACCAGGATGACCCGGCCGGCCTGCGTGCGCAGCAGCAGCGTGTGGATGCTCTGTAGCAGGTAGCCGTCCGCGTCCTGGTAGTGCGGCCGCATCCAGTCCGCGCACGCGTCCACCGCCTCGCGCTCGACGCCCTCGAGCATCCACCGCACCGAGGTCGGTAGCGTCAGTTCTGGCACGTACGTCACCTCGACCGTGCCGACGTGGAACGAGTGCAACATCGAGGGCCTCCCCACCGCGATCCGCCCGCCGCGCGAGCCTACCCGATGCGCGCTCGATCGCCATGCCTACAATGCCGGCGACCTCTCGCCGCCCCGACCATCGAGGAGCACCGCCATGGCCGACGCCGTCCCGCCCCCGTACCTCCAGGAGGTGAGCGAGGGGATCTTCGTCTACGTGCAGCCGGACGGGTCGTGGTTCCTCAACAACGCCGGGTTCATCGTCGGATCGGAGTCGGTGGTCGCGATCGACACGGTGGGGACGGAGAAGCGGGCGCATGCGTTTCGGGAGGCCGTGGCGAAGACCTCGCCGCACCCGGTGCAGGCGCTGATCAACACCCACGCGCACGGCGACCATACCCACGGCAACTTCGCCTTCTGGCCGCAGACCGCCGTCATCGGCCACGAGGGTGCCCGACGCGAGATCCTGCACTCCAACGCCCCGCAGGGCGTCGCGGAGCGCTTCCCGACGGCGGACTTCGGCCAGTTCCGCCACGTCCCTCCGATGGTGACCTTCACGGACCGCCTGACCGTGTACGCCGATGACCTGGAGGTGCAACTGGTCCACTTCGGCCCCGCGCACACCACCAACGATGTCATCGCGTGGATCCCGGAGCGGCGCGTCCTGTTCACCGGCGACCTCGTCTTCAACGGCGGCACGCCCTTCGCCATGGCCGGTTCGGTGCTCGGCTGGCTGGACGTCATCCCCCAACTACGGGCGTTCGACGCCGACGTGGTCGTCCCCGGCCACGGCCCGGTGTGTGGCGCCGGGGCGTTCGACGCCGTCGAGGCGTACCTGACCTGGGTCGCGGGCCTCGCACGCCGGGGCCGCGAGGCGGGGAGCGCGCCACTGGAGGTCGCCCGCTCGGTCGACCTCGGCGAGTTCAGCGGCCTCACGGACCCGGAGCGGCTCGCCGGCAACCTGCACCGTGCCTACGCCGACCTCGAGGCCGGCGAGCGCGGCGAGGCGCGCGGCGGGCGCATCGACGCGGCGACAGCGTTCGAAGACATGATCGCGCTCAACGGGGGGAAGCCGCTGCGCTCGCACGCCTAAGACGCACGGCGGGGACCCCGAGGGGTGGGGGCTACACTGGGCGCATGTATGGCTATCAGCCCCCCGACGACGACCCGAAGGGCTCCTGGCGCGAGGTCTGGGAGATCACGCGCGTCGCGTTCCTGGTGCTGGCGGCGCCGCTGGGACTGCTGTTCGGAGTGCTGACGCTGTTCCTGCTGTTCCTGTGGGCGCTCTTCACCGAGCCCGTCTTCTCCCTGATCCCTGTCGCCGTTGCCGCCGCCGGCATCTGGTACCTGGTGCGGCGTGACCGGCGCGCGCAGGCCCAACTGAAGGACGAGATCGAGCGCGGCGGCCGCCGTCAGGTCTGACGGCCACGCCCTCGCCGGCCACGGAGCCGCCCCCATGGACGACCGCCCCCTGGCCGAACGCGTCATCGAGGTGCGCCGGCGCGTGATCGCCGCCTGCGACCGCGCCGGCCGCGATCCCGGCGATGTCCGCATCGTCGCCGTCTCCAAGACGCACCCCATCGAGGCCGTCGCCGAGGCGATGCGCGAGGGCATCGAAGAGTTCGGGGAGAACCGCACGGACGAACTCGTGGAGAAGGCGCTGGCCGCGGATGCGGCCGGCCTGACGCCCGTCTGGCACTTCGTGGGCCACCTGCAGCGCAACAAGGCGCGCGACACCGTCCCGCACATCGACACGCTGCATTCGCTCGACTCCGTCCGCCTCATCCAGGAGATCGAGCAGCGCTGGCCGGACGCAGAGCAGGGCCAGCCCGCTCACGCCGGCGACCGCCTCCCCTGCTACCTGGAGGTCAACGTGGCCGGCGAGGCGCAAAAGCACGGCGTGTCGCCGCAGGACCTGCCGGCGCTGCTGGAGGCAGCGCGTGCCTCCTCCGTCCTGCGCGTGGACGGCCTGATGACCCTCGCGCCGCAGGTGCGAGACCCGGAGGACGCCCGCCCCGTCTTCCACGCGCTGCGGCGACTGGCCGAGGAACACGGCCTGACCGGCCTGTCGATGGGTATGACCGACGACTTCGAGGTCGCGATCGAGGAGGGCGCCACGGTCATCCGCATCGGGCGCGCGATCTTTGGGGACCGGATCGCGTAGTCTGCCCGTTTGAGGGCGCCGTCACGCGCGCCCGCAGTAAAGGCCAACCGGCAGAAGAGGGGACGGGGTCGAGATGCGCATCGGCATCATCGGCGGTGGGTTCATGGGCGAGGCGTTCGTGCGCGGGCTGCTCCGCGCGCGCGCTGCCAGCACCAGCGACATCGCCGTCGCCGACATCTCGCCCTCCCGGCGCGCCGCGCTCAGCGAGCACGGCGTACGCGTCACGGACGACCCGGAGAGCGCCTGCATCGGCGCAGACGTGGTGCTGCTGGCCATGAAGCCGCAGGACCTGCCGGCCGCCGCGGAGGCGCTGTCCGGCAAGTACGGCCGGGACGCCCTGCTCATCTCCATCGCCGCGGGCGTGCGGCTGGACACCGTGCGCCGCCACTCCGGCCATCGAGCGGTGATGCGCATCATGCCGAACATGCCCGCCGCCGTCGGCGCGGGCGCCGCCGTCTTCTTCGCCTCGCCGGACGTCACCAAGGCGCAGCGCGACCTCGCCCGCCAGGTGATCGACGCCGTCGCCAGCGCATCCGTCGAGGTGCACTCGGACGACGAGATCGACCTCGCGACGGCGGTGCATGGCTCGGGGCCGGGCTACGTCTACCTCTTTATCGAGGCGATGGTGGACGCGGCGGTGCGGCAGGGGATGAAGCGCCCGGATGCGCAGGAACTGGTGCTGGCCTCAGTGCTCGGGGCGGCGCAGTATGCGATCGAGACCGGTCAGCACCCGGCGGCGTTGCGCAACGCCGTCACCTCGCCGGGCGGGACCACGGCCGCCGGCCTCGCGGAACTTGAAGCAGCGGGCTTTCGCACGGCGATCGACTCCGCGATTGACGCGGCGTACGAGCGCGCGCGTGACCTGGGGGAGTCGTAGTCCATGGAATCAATCATCCACGGGGTCGGCTTCCTGGTGCAGTTACTCGCCTTCGCCATCTTCGGGCGGGCCATCGTCTCCTGGCTGCCGATCGACAAGGACGGTCCGGTCGTGCAGTTCCTGCACGCCGTCACGGACCCCGTCATCGACCCACTGCGCCGGGTGATTCCGCCGATCGGAATGATCGACATCACACCGATGATCGCCATGCTCGTGCTGTTCCTGATCGCCGGCATCCTCAGCGACTACCAGGCCTGACCCGCGCCGCCTGACGGAGCACGCGTCACGGGCTTCCGAGGAGCGCCGCGCGCACGCCCGCCTCGTCCAGGCCTTCGACCTCGATGATCTTGGAGCGCGCGGCCTCACCGGACACGATGCGGACCGCGCCGCGTGCGACGCGCAGGCGCTTCGCCAGCAGCCGCACCAGCGCCTCGTTCGCCGCGCCGTCCACCGGCGGGGCGGTCACCCGCACCAGGATCGCGCCGTCGCGCTCGCCCGTGATCCCCTCGCGGGCGGCGCGAGGCGTGAGCCGCACCGTGATGCGCGCCCGCGGCGGTCTGCTCGATGCCCTAGCCGAGGCGGATGCCATGCTCGCAGCGTAGGCGCGACATAGAATGCGCGGATGACCGCGCCCCCATCGTCCTCGGAGGCACCGTTCGACATCTGGCGGGGCGCGCTGGTGCGCCTGCGCGCGGTCGAACCGGAGGACGCCACGGCGCTGCGCGCGCAGGACGACTCGCAGGTGCAACGCCAGGGCCACGTGGTGCACTTCCCCTCGTCGGCCGAGGCCCAGCGGGAGTGGGCGACCGAACGCGCCAAGCGCAGCGAGGACGACCGCTGCTTCCTGGCGATCGAGCGGCTGGAGGACGCCGCCCTGGTCGGGACGATCTCCGTATGGCTCGCGGACCAGCGGCACGGGCGGTTCGCACTCGGCCTCGCCCTCTACCGCCCGTACTGGCGCCAGGGACTCGGCAGCGACGCCGTGCTGCTGCTGCTGCGCTACTACTTCACGGAACTCCGCTACATGAAGTGCGAGGCGGGCGTGTACGCCTTTAACGACGCGTCGCTCGGCCTCTTCCACTCGCTCGGGTTCGTCGAGGAGGGCCGCCGCCGTTCGGCGGTCTTCACGCTCGGCCGGCGCTGGGACGACGTGCTGTTTGGCATGACCGCGGCGGAGTTCGCGGAGACGCATCCCGCGTACGCTGAACATCTGGCCGATCAGACCGCGGAGTGACAGACCGGGTTTGACATCAGAACGGGCGTTCTATATTGTTCCGAACGTCGGGCGGGGGCCTGACTAGCAGGTACGGTCCGCCGTACAGAGAGAGGCGCACCGACATGGCCGTCGATCCCACCAAGCAGCGAGCCGATTCCCTCGCGAAGGCACTCGCAGAGATCACCAAGGACCACGGCAAGGGCGCCATCATGCGCCTCGGCGACTCGGCGGCGGCGATGAACGTCTCCGCCATCCCCACCGGCGCCCTCTCGCTGGACATCGCCCTCGGCATCGGCGGCATCCCGCGCGGCCGCGTCACGGAGATCTACGGCCCGGAGTCCGCCGGCAAGTCTACCCTCGCCCAGCACATCATCGCGGAGGCCCAGCGCAAGGGCGGCACCGCCGCCTACATCGATGTCGAGCACGCGCTGGACCCGGAGTACGCCGCCCACTGCGGCATCAACATCAACGAACTGCTGATCTCGCAGCCGGACACGGGCGAGCAGGCGCTGGAGATCTGCGAGGCCCTGATCCGCTCCGGCGCCCTGGACGTCGTGGTCGTGGACTCGGTCGCCGCGCTCGTGCCGCGAGCGGAACTCGATGGCGAGATGGGCGATTCGCTGCCCGGCCTGCAGGCGCGCCTCATGTCGCAGGCGATGCGGAAGTTGACCTCGCTCGTCTCGCGCACCAACACCTCGCTCGTCTTCATCAACCAGTTGCGCGAGAAGATCGGCGTCGTCTTCGGCAACCCGGAGACCACGCCCGGCGGCCGCGCGCTGAAGTTCTACTCCTCCGTGCGCATCGACATCCGGCGCGTGGAGTCCCTCAAGGAGGGCCAGACCTTCATCGGCAACCGCGTGCGCTGCAAGGTGGTGAAGAACAAGGTCGCCCCGCCCTTCCGGCAGGCCGAGTTCGACATCATGTTCACGGCCGACATGCACGGCATCAACCACTGGGGGGACGTGCTGGACCTCGCCGCAGAGCACGAGGTGGTCAAGAAGACCGGCGCGTTCTACTCCTACGGCGACGTCCGCCTGGGCCAGGGCCGCATGAACTCCGTCGGCTTCCTGAGGGAGAACCTGCCCATGGCAGAGGAGATCGAGCAGCGCGTCCGCGACATCTGCGGCATCAAGGCCGGCCGCCCCGGCGACGGCCCCCGCTCCCCTGACCGTGACCCCGACCCTGCCGAGGTCGCCGAGCCCGCCGGCATCTCGATCGACGCGTAGCCCGGCCGCACGAGGGGACACGGCCGCCCGATGCCGCTCGTCACCGAGGTCAAGCCCCGCAAGCGCGGGCTCGTCGCGGCCGTCTCCCTGGACGGCCGTGACGAGCCCGTCCTGCTCGCCATGGACACCGTCGCCCTGCACCACATCCGGGAGGGCGTCCACGTCCCCGCCGACGAGTGGCGCGAGGTCGAGTCCGAGGGCCGCCGCCTCCTCGCCGTGCGGCGCGCCCTCGAGATCCTCGCGCGGCGGCAGAAGACGGAGCGCGAACTCCGCACGGACCTCTGCAAACGCTTCGAGCCGGCCGAGGCGGACCACGCCATCGACCGCATGCGTACGCTCGGCTACCTCGACGACGGGGCGGTCGCGCGTCATTATGTCGCATCGCCGCGCTCCGCCGGGCGCGGCCGGGCGATGCTCCGCCACGAACTCGGCCAGCGAGGCGTCCCGGACGCCCTCGCTGCCCCGGCCATCGCGGACCACGACGAGCGCGGCGCCGCGCACGAAGCGGCACGCAAACGCTGGCGCGCCCTCCGCCGCATCGAGGAACCTCGACGCTCCCGCCGCCTGTACGACTTCCTGCGCCGCCGCGGCTTCCCGGACCCCCTCGCCCGCGAGGCGATGGCCGCGGCGATCGCGGAGGCGGCCTCCCCTCCGTCCTCTCCCTCCCCGGTGGGGGGGGGGGGGGGGGGGGGGG
>JBBDIC010000131.1:10746-14137 GCA_040880625.1 Dehalococcoidia bacterium
CTCCGGTGCCGCGGGCAGAGGGCGCAGCACGCTGCGCCCCTACGGCTAGAAACCGCCCCGATAAACCGTCAAGTTCGGGCATTTCATGGCGTGATACGATTCTGCAAGAACCCCCTTCGGCGGACGCCGGCGGGGCTCACGAACACGACGGCTTGTCCGCGACCGTGGGTCAACCTCACGAGGCGCGCAGCCGCGACCCTGAATCGGAGATCGCCAGATGGACGCGATGATCCTGGTTGCGACGGGGGCGGTCGCCCTCGTCCTGGGCGCCGGCCTGACCTACCTCTTCACCCGCTCCGGCGCCAACAGCCTCACCCGCCAGGCGCGCGACGAGGCGCGGCTGATGGTGGAGGAGGCCGAGAACCGCACCAAGGCGGTGGAACTCGACGCGGACAAGAAACTGATCGCGCGGCGCGAAGAACTCGAAGGCGAGATCAAGGAGCGCCGCACGGAACTCGGGCGCGCGGAGCGCCGCCTGGAGCAGCGCGAAGAGGCGCTGGAACGACGCGCCGAGAACCTCGAGCGCTCCGACCAGTCGCTGCGCGACCGCACCGCCGCCCTCGAACGCTCCGAGGCCGAGATCGGCGACCTGCGCGAGCAGGCCCGCACCGAACTGGAGCGCGTCGCCGCCCTCACCGCGGAGGAGGCCCGCGCCCAACTCCTGGACCGCCTGGACATCGAACTGCGCGACGAGTCCGCGCGCCGCGTGCGCTCCATGGAGGCCTCCGTGCGAGCGGAGGCGGACACGCGCTCGCGCAAGATCCTGGCCACCGTGATGCAGCGCATCACCTCGGAAGTGACGGCGGAGACCACCGTGACGGTGGTGCCGATCCCCTCGGACGAACTCAAGGGCCGCATCATCGGCCGCGAGGGCCGCAACATCCGCGCCTTCGAGGCGGCCACCGGCTGCGACCTCATCATCGACGACACCCCCGAGGTGGTCACGGTCTCGGGCTTCGACCCGGTGCGCCGCGAGATCGCCCGCACCGCCCTCGCGCGCCTCATCCAGGACGGCCGCATCCAGCCGACCCGCATCGAGGAGGCCGTGGACAAGGCGCGCTCCGAGATCGATAAACTGATCGAGCAGGCCGGCCAGCAGGCGCTCGTGGACGCGGAGGTCACAAACCTCCACCCGGAGGTCACGAAGACCCTCGGCAAGTTGCGCTACCGCTACTCCTACGGCCAGAACCAGTTGCGCCACTGCATCGAGACCTCGTGGCTGGCCGCCGCGCTCGCGCACGAGATCGGCGCCAACGTGGAGATCGCGCGCATGGGCGGCCTCCTCCACGACCTCGGCAAGGCCGTGGACCGCGAGATGGAGGGCACCCACGCCCGCCTCGGCGCGGACATCGCCAAGCGCTTCGGAGTGCCTCTGGAGGTCGTGCACTGCATCGAGGCGCACCACGAGGAGGTGACGCCCGAGACCGTCGAGGCGCTCGTGGTCATCTGCGCGGACGCCATGTCCGGCTCACGCCCCGGCGCCCGCCGCGAGTCGGCGGAGGAGTACATCAAGCGCCTCGAAGCGCTGGAGGCGATCGCGAACTCGTTCGAGGGCGTCGACCAGTCGTTCGCGGTGCAGGCGGGGCGCGAGATCCGCATCATCGTGAAGCCGGAGCGCGTGGACGACCTGGGCGCGACGCGCCTGGCCCGCGACGTCTCCCGGAAGATCGAAGAGACGATGCAGTACCCCGGCGAGATCAAGGTCACGGTCGTGCGCGAGATGCGCGCATCGGCGGTGGCCCACTAGGCTCCGCGACGGAGCAGGGGACGGCAGGCGCATGACGGGACGCAGCACCGGCGACTTCCACTGCCACTCCAACCGCTCCGACGGCACGCGCTCCCCGGCCGACCTCGTCGACCTCGCCGCCGCCAACGGCGTCCGCGTCCTCGCCCTGACCGACCACGACACGCTCGCCGGCATCGAGGAGGCGCGCGGCGCCGCCGCCCGCCACCCCGGCATGCGCCTCGTCCCCGGCGTGGAACTCTCATGCGACGTGCCCGGCACGGAGGTCCACGTGCTGGGCCTCTTCGTCGACACGGAGGACGCAGCCTTCGCGCGCAAACTCGGCCGGATGCGCGAGGCCCGCATCGAGCGCGGCGAGCGCATCGTCGCGGCGCTCGCCTCGATGAGCGTGCCCGTCGAGTGGACGCGCGTGCAGGAGATCGCCGGCGAGGGCTCGATCGGCCGGCCGCACATCGCGCAGGCAATGGTGGAGGCCGGCCACGTCGCCAGCACGGACGAGGCGTTCGACCGCTACCTCGACCGCAACTCGCCCGCCTACGTCGAGCGTGAGCGCCTGCTCCCGGCGGACGCCGTGGCGCTGATCCACTCCGCCGGCGGCCTCGCCGTGTTCGCCCACCCGCCGTTCACCGATGGCCACGAGCGCGTCGCGGAGGAGCTGACCGCCGCCGGCCTCGACGGCATCGAGGTGTACTACCGCCACTACGAGCCGCCGGAGGTCGCCGCACTGCGCGCGCTGGCGGAGCGCCTGGACCTGGCGCCGAGCGGCGGCTCCGACTTCCACGGCCTGGTACGCGAGCACGAGCGCGAGCCCGGCTGCTTCGACATGCCCGACACTGCCGTCGAGCACCTGCTCGACGTCGCGGCTGCGCGCGGCTGCGCGATCCCCTCGGCGGCGCGATGACCGCGGAGCGTGCCGGCCACGTCGAGGACCCCGTCGTCTTCTGCTCGCGCCACCCGGAGGTGGAGACGGCGCTGGAGTGCGGTCGCTGCGCCACGCCCATCTGCCCGCGCTGCATGGTCCACACGCCCGGCGGCATCCGCTGCCCGGACTGCGCCCGGCTGCGCCGCCCGCCCATGTACGAACTCGGGCCGCTGGACTACGCGAAGGCGCTCGGCGTCGCGGCAGTGCTCGGGCCGCTCATGGGGTTCGTGGGCGCGCTGTTCATCCCCGTGCGCGGGTTCGGCGGGCTGTTCCTGCTGCTGGCGCTGTTCATCGGCTCGGGCGCCGGCGCGCTCGTCGCGGAGGGCATCCGGCGCGTCACACGCGGCAAGCGCGGCCTCGGCATGGGCATCGTCGCCGCGCTCGCCCTCGTGAGCGCGCACGTCACGAGGGTCGTCCTCGCCGGCGCCCCGATCGACGCGCTGTTCAACGACATCGCGGGCCTGTTGATCGTGGGCGTCGGCATCTTCGCCGCCTGGGGTCGCCTGCGCTGAGGGCCGCCTGCGCTGACCGCGGTCCGAGGAGGGCCGCTAGGCCATCCGGTCGACGATGACCAGCACCGCCAGCATGCCGAAGCACACGCCGGACACCACGAGGACGCGCTTCATCTCGTCGAGCATCCCCTGCGACTCGCGCTCGATGACGCGGTCCGAGCGCACCTGGATGTGCCCCGCACCCGACGACGCCTGCCCGCCCGTCGAGGCAGC
>JBBDIC010000132.1:0-6664 GCA_040880625.1 Dehalococcoidia bacterium
CCGCCCCGACAAGCGCAAGATGCGCGGCGGCCGCACCCGCCGCGGCCACAACTAGGCGGGCCGTCCGCCTCCCCTTCCTAGGCGAGCGACCAGCGCACGTGCAGTGATTAACTCGGGAGCGGGAGGCTCGCGTGGACAAGGGAGGGGCCGTGCGGAGACGCGAACCAACACCATTCGAGACGTTTTGGGACGTCGTGAAAAAGGTGGTGAACACACCGGAGCCCCCGAATGATGACAAGAAGCTACGGCGAGCCATCAGCGTGACCCGTCATGGCTAGGGCCTATCCGCCGGAGCATCCACTCGGCAGTGCCGCTGCGAAGGTCGAGCGGGCGGAAGCGCACATCAACGAACTGACCCGGAGTATCTCGGACACGAGCGACCCAGATATCACCGTCACCGCTAAGGGCAATCTGAAAGGGGAGGGAGACCTCAGCGGGCGTGCGGTGCATGAGGTCACCATCGAGCCCCGCGACCCCACGACCTGGAGCCTGATGATCGGCGATGCCGTCACGAACCTCCGCTCGTCTCTCGATCACATCGCGTGGGCGCTCGCGCAGGAACGCGCCAGACGAGAGAGGCGCGTGCTCACCGTCGCGGAAGAGCGTGGCATCTCCTTCCCTCTCGGTGACCTACCCGATTCCTTCGGAGTTAGTCGCGTGATCATCGATGAGGCCGTTCCCGTCATTGAATCGTTTCAGCCATACAATCGAGCGCAGCGGCCGGAACTCGAACTCCTCGGAATTCTCGATGAGATCTCGCGCACCGACAAACATCGCCTGATCATTGCCATTGAGCGTCGAGTCCGAATCCGTGTTTCCGACAAGACTTGGGCCACCAAGGCGAGACTCGACGAGGCATACCGACAGTGGGTGATCTGGAACGACTTCTCTCCAGCGAACGACCTCGAACCAGATGGAGCGTTCGATATCACGGTGAACCCATCGATCCGCGATGGTGCCGGGTTCAGCGCCCTTGAGTTGAGCGACGTACACGACCTGATCCGAGACGAAGTGCTCCCAGCCTTTGCGCGCTTCTTCCCTCAGTAGCTTGGGGTGACGGCCGCGTAGCGGCCGCCCGCCTACCTCGATCCCCACGCTCAGCAGCAGCCGTCCGAGGGCACACAAAAGCGTCGCCCCGGTCTCTCGGCCGGGGCGACAGGTCATACCGGGTCGTGTGTCGTGACTTCGCCTGATTCGCCGGTGAGACCGGCGGCTTCAGAGCCGGAGCCGGAGTGCAGTCGGCAGGCACTCTCTGAGGTCGGGCGTCGAGGTCAGCGCGGACCCTCGACGTGATACGGCAATCCTCGCTCTATGTGTCGCGTCGTGAGCGACTCGCGACCCGGGAAGACCTTGATGCCGGTGACTCGTCTTGCTGCAACGGCTTAGCCCTCCCGTCTCACGCAACCCTGTCTCTCAGTGGTTGCTTCCAGTGTGCGCCTCCGCCGCAAGCCCGACCTGCCGCCGCCTCGCGCGCCTACGCGAGGATTCGGCATCCGCGCGCCTCCCATCTCGCCCCGCCATTCGAGGCGTCGCGGACGCTCTCGGATGTGCTCGTCGTCACGAGCACGAGCCGCGTGGAGCGCGCGTCACTCGATGAGTCACGTGCCCCAGCGGTCGAGGGAGGCGACCTCGCGCAGCGGACGGCGCTGTACGGGGCCGAAGCGGCCCTTCGGGTAGCCGAGCGGGACGCAGTACACCACCTGCGCTTCCTGCGGCATCCCGAACAGTGCTCGGACGCGGTCGTGTACCTCGGTGTGCAGCGTGGTGATGGTGCCGCCGATGCCGAGCGCACGCGCGGCGAGCAGGAGGTTCTGCGTGGCCGGGATGACCATCGTCGCCGCGCCCGGGCCGGGCGCGGTCGCGCAGGCCAGCACGATCACCGGCGCGTCCCCGATCTCGTCGGCGAGACGTGCGGCCGAGCGGTAGTGCTCGGGCAGGTCCTCGAGGGTGCGGTAGCCCTCGTCGCGGCGCTTCGCCCACCATGCCTCGTGGTACAGCGCTGCCAGCGCGCGCCGTTGCTCCGCGTCTCGGACGACCACGAAGCGCCACGGCTGCTGGTTGCCCCCGTTCGGCGCGCGGATCGCGGCTTCGAGGACGGCGAGCAGGTCGGACTCGGCGATCGGATCCGTGCGGAAGCGACGGATCGCGCGCTGCGTGAAGATCGCCTCGCCGAGCGGCATCGTAAGTCGCTCCGCGGTCTCCTCTGGGGTGCTCATGGGGCTCCTCTAGTCGGCGTCGAAGGGGCGCGGCGGGGCCACGGCCGGGTTCGCCGCCGTCCCCGGCCGCCGCTCGTCGCTGCCCTCGGGGGTCCGAGGAGTGAACGAGGCGGCGTGCGCGGCCAGGCTCGCGGGCTCGCGCGCGTCCACGCCGCCGCTCGGGGCGCCATCGGCGTCCACGAGCACGGCGCGCGGCTTGCCTCCGGGCTCCTGCGCCGCCACCACCCCGCGCTCCTCCAGCAGGTCCATCAGCCGTGCCGCGCGCGGGTAGCCGATGCCGAGTTTCCGCTGGAGCATGGAGGTGGACAGCGTGCTGGCGCCGCGAGCGACCTCGGTGGCCTTCGAGAACATCGGGTCGTCCGTGTTCTCGCCGGGCAGGGCGTCCGGGCCGGCGGCGTCCGCCGACTCGATCGCCTCTTCCAGCATGTGGTCGAACTTCTCGGGGACGAGTTCCTTGAAGCGGTCGTTCGTCCAGAACGAGACGATCTTCTCGATCTCGTCGTCGGCGACGAAGACGCCCTGCACGCGCTTCGGCTTCTGGGCGTCCGGCGCCAGGTAGAGCATGTCGCCCTTGCCGAGCAGTTTCTCCGCGCCGCCCTGGTCCAGGATCGTGCGCGAGTCCACCATGGAGGACACGGCGAACGCGATCCTCGTGGGGAAGTTGGCCTTGATCAGCCCCGTGATGACGTCCACCGAGGGCCGCTGGGTCGCGACGATCAGGTGGATGCCGGTCGCCCGCGCCAGTTGCGCCAGCCGCACCAACTGGTGCTCCACCTGGTAGGGCGCCGCCAGCATCAGGTCCGCGAGTTCGTCGATGATGACGACCCAGTACGGGATCGCCTTCTCTTTCTCGTTGTACCGCTCGATGTTGCGGACGCCCACCTGAGCGAAGCGGCGGTAGCGCTTCTCCATCTCGTTGATCACGGCCTGCAGCGTGCCGACCACGCGGTCCATGTCCACGATGATCTCGGAGTACGCGAGGTGCGGGATGGGCGCGTAGCCGGTGAGTTCCACGCGCTTCGGGTCGACCATCACGAAGCGCAGTTGCTCCGGCGAGAAGTTCATCAGCAGACCGGTGATGATGGCGTTCAGCATCACGGACTTGCCGGCGCCGGTCGCGCCCGCGATCAGCAGGTGCGGCATCTTCGCCAGGTCCGCGACCACGGTGTCCCCGGACACCCCGGCGCCGAGGGCGAGCGGCAGCGCCCCCTTGGACGCCACCTTCTGGTAGTTCGGCGACTCCATCACCTGCCGCAACGTCACCACCGAGGTGGACCCGTTGGGCACCTCGATGCCGACCATGGCCTTGCCCGGCACCGGCGCCTCGATGCGCAGCGCCGGCGCCGCGAGGGCGAGTGCCAGGTCGTTCTGCAGCGCGGTGATGCGGTTCACGCGGATGCGCGTGCGCGACACCTCCACCTCGTTGGCGCGGGCGTTGCCGGTGGCGTCCAGGATGACGTTGCCGGCGGCGTCGCGCTCCGTCACGGAGCGCGTCTTCACGTCCCAGCCGGGCTCCACGCCGAACTGCGTGATCGTCGGACCCTCGTTGATCTCCACCACCTTGCCGTCCACACCGAAGGAGCCCAGCGTCTGCTCGATCAGTTGGGCGCGGCGCTGATTGTCGGCGGCGCGGTCCTGCACGGCGGGCTGCGGCGTCAGCAGTTTCGTCGGCGGCAACTGCCAGCCATCCGCCGAGTGCCGCCACTGAGAGACCGGCGTCTCCATGTCCATCCCGAGTTGCGCCGCCGCCCTCCGCTCCTCCTCGGCGTCGCGCTTGCCCTGCTTGACGCGCGCCGGCACCGCCGCCGCGAGGTCCGGGTCCGCCGGCCCCGCGATCGCCTCGATGCCGTCGTCGGCTTCGCTGGCAGCGCCGCGCTTCGGGCGCTTCGTCGGCGCGGCCGGCGCATCGAGAGCCTCGAGTTCGGCCTCCTCGGGCGGGGCGCTCACGTCCAGGCGGCGGTTCATGGCGCGCACGGCGCCCGGAAGCGCCCGCGCGGCCGCCAGCAGCCCGGCCCCGGCACGTCGATGGAGGCCCAGGTCCCAGAGCCAGCGCACGGTGTCCCATGCCCAGCGCGGAGAGTTACGCGCGATCTGCAGCGCCGTGCGCGGCCACAGCAGCGCGAAGCCCAGCGGCAGCATCGCCAGCCACGCGCCGGTCACGATCGCGCCGGAGGTCAGCGCGCGCCCGGCGTCGCCGCCGGCGGAGCCGACCTCGAAATCCACGCTGCCAACCGCGGCCTGCGGGTACCAGCGTCCGAAGACGCCCGCGAGCAGCACCAGGACGGCCACGAGTCCCGCGACGTGGCGCGCGTGCCCCAGCAGCAGGTGACCTCGACGCAGCGCCAGCACGATACCGGTGACGGCGACGAGGACGACGAGCGTGAAGACGTGGAGGCCCAGCGCCTGCACGAGGCGGTCGCGCAGGTCGCCGACGATGCCGGTGATGGGGATGACGTAGGGGACGGCCGCGACCGCGAGCACCACGAGCGCCGTACCGGCGATCTCCGGACGGACGAGGAAGCGTCCCACGGACAGGATGTCGGGTACCGAGTTGGCGCTGCTGCGCGAGGTCGCTCGCGCGCGGCGGGTCTTGGCTCGAGCCATAGCCGGGTTCTCCTTCGACGCGCCTCCCCGCCAGGCAGCGCGCCGATTCGCCGAATGTGTCTGTCTACGCTTCGCTCGCTGGCTACACCTCCAGCATCACGGGAATCACCAGCGGATGCCGGTGCGTCTTGCGATGCAGGTACTCCGCCACGTCGTCCTTCAGGGACTCGTGGATGTCGGCCCAGTCTACTGCGTTGTCCTCACCGCCCAGGACGTCCACCACCAGTTGGCGCACGCCGTCCATGAGCGCAGGCTCCTCCTCCACGCCGGCGAAGGCGTGGGACATCACCTGCGGCGGGCGGGCGATCTTGCCCGTGTGGCGGTCCACGGCGGCGACGATGACCACGAGGCCGTCGTCCGCCAGCCGCTGCCGGTCGCGCAGCACGAAGTCGTCGATCTCGCCGATGCCCAGGCCGTCCACGTAGATGTAGTCCGCCGGCACGGATCCGGTGATGTCCGCGCCGTCCGCGTCGATCTCCAGCACGCCGCCGTCCGTCATCACGAAGGCGTCCTGCTCGTCCATGCCGAGTTCGATCGCCAGGTTGCGATGCAGCACCAGGTGGCGGTACTCGCCGTGGATGCCGAGGAAGTAGCGCGGCCGCACCAGCCGGTGGACGATCTTCAACTCCTCGCGCGAGGCGTGCCCGCGGACGTGGACGTCCGCCAGGCGGTTGTAGACCACGTTGGCGCCGGCCTCCATCAGCAGGTCGATGTTCTTGTAGACGAACTTCTCGTTCCCCGGGACGGGGTTGGAGGAGAGGATGACCGTGTCGCCGTCCCCGATCGAGATGTGCTGGTGGGTGCCGTTCGCCATGCGCGTGAGGGCGGACGTGGGCTCACCCTGCGAGCCGGTGCAGACGATGATCGTCTTAGCGTCCGGGTGGTTGCGCATCTCGTTGATGCTCATCAGCGCGTTCCCGGGTACCCGCAGGTAGCCCAGGTCGCGCGCCATGGCCACGTTGTTGATCATCGAGCGCCCCGTGACGAAGACCCGGCGGCCGTGCTTCTCCGCGGCGTCCAGGACGATCTGCACGCGCGAGATCAGGGACGCGAAGGTGGTGAGGATGACCCGCCCCTCTGCCTCGCCGATATAACGGTCCAGCGTCTCCGCGACGCGCTGCTCGGAGGGGGTGTAGCCCTCGATCTCGACGTAGGTGGAGTCCGCACAGAGCAGGAGCGCGCCATCCTCGCCCACGTTGGCGAGCCGCGCGAGGTCCGTGTGCTGCCCGAGGAGCGGCGTGTGGTCGATCTTGAAGTCGCCCGTGTGCACCACCGGCCCTAGCGGCGTCTCGATGATCAGGCCGGCCGCGTCCGGGATCGAGTGCGAGACCGAGAAGAACTCCACCGAGAACGGGCCGACATCGATGACGTCGCCTGGCTCCACGATGTTCAACTCGGCGCGGTCGAGGAGGTGATGCTCCTTGAGTTTCACCTGCACGAGGCCTCGGGTGAGTTGCAGGCAGAAGATCGGCGCGTTCGCCTCCCGCAGCAGGAACGGGATGGCGCCGATGTGGTCCTCGTGGCCGTGGGTGAGAAAGATCGCCTTCAGGCGGTCGACGTTGTCCAGGACATAACTGAAGTCCGGGATGATGAGGTCCACGCCAGGGTGCTCGGCGTCCGGGAACATGAGGCCCACGTCCACGGCGATCATGGTGTCGCCGTACTCGTAGATCATCATGTTGCGGCCGATCTCGCCCAGGCCGCCCAGGGGGATGACTCGCAGGGTTCCGGCTTCGGTGTTGGTATCCGGCATCAGGGCGCCGCCTTCAGGAGTTCAGGGATTCGAGAGAAGTCGTTCTTCATCACCTCACGCAGCGATCCGTTCCGGAGCGCCGCGGCCGGGT
>JBBDIC010000132.1:6764-12462 GCA_040880625.1 Dehalococcoidia bacterium
AAGTCGTTCTTCATCACCTCACGCAGCGATCCGTTCCGGAGCGCCGCGGCCGGGTGGTACATCGGGATGACCCACGCGCCATCGATGGTGCGCGGCTGGCCGTGGACCGCGCTGATGCGGTCGTCCGGGAACCATCGCGCCATCGAGAACCGGCCGAGCGTGGCGATCACGCGCGGCCGTACGAGTGCGATCTGGCGGTCGAGGAAGTCGCCACAGGCCGCGATCTCGTCGGGCAGCGGATCGCGGTTGCCGGGAGGCCGGCACTTCACCACGTTGCTCACGTACACGTCCCGCCTCGAACGGTCGATCGAGGCGAGCAGTTCGTCCAGGAACTGGCCGGAGCGGCCGACGAACGGCAGCCCGAGTTCGTCCTCGCGCTGTCCGGGCCCCTCGCCGATGAACATCAGGTCACACGGCACGGGCCCCGTGCCCGGCACGGTCTGCGAGCGCGTGCGCGCCAGCGGGCATCGAGGGCAGTCCGCGATCTCGTCGTAGAGGGCAGCCGCGTCTGCTGGCACCTCGTAGAGCGGGTGCAGGGCGGGCGGCGCGGTAGGGCGTGGTTCAGCCACGCGCACGGCCTCCGGCCGTGGCGCGTGGGGAGCCCCCGCTACCACGGGGGTCACAGCGCGGATGAGCGCCACGGTACGCATCGCGGTCAGGGTACCACCGCGCCCGGGCGGGCGGCAATGCATCGGTACATCAGGGTGAGCAGATGATCGGTTCTACTCGCGCCGGACGAGCCACGCGAGGCCGATACCGACGAAGTACAGCACCACGATCGGTCCGCCGACGAAGGCCTGCGTGATCGGGTCGATGGTCGGCGTGACGATCGCGGCGATGACAAACGCCAGGATGATGGCGTAGCGCCACCACCCCAGCAGTTTGCGCGCGGTCACCAGCCCGAACTTCGCGAGGCCCATGACGATCAGCGGGGTCTCGAAGACAAGGCCCATCACCAGCAGGATGCGCGTCACGAACCCGATGTAGTTGCCGATGCGCCAGTCCGCCTCCGCGAACGAGTCGCCGAACGTCAGCAGGAACGCCAGCGTGAACGGCAGCACCACCCAGAACCCGAACGCGAGGCCCACGAGGAACATGGCGGACGCCCCGAAGGTGATGGGCAGGATCCACTTCTTCTCCTGCTTCGTGAGCGCCGGCGTCACGAAGCGGAGCACGTGGTAGACGATCACCGGCATCGCCAGCGTCAGGCCGCCGAGCAGCGCCACCTGGAAGTAGACCATCAGGTTCTCGAGCGGCTCGATGAACTGCGGGCGGAAGTCCGGGATGGAGGCGCGCGCCGGGGTCAGCAGGTACTCGATCGCCCGGAAGCCGAACGCCGGCACGAAGAAGAACGACATGCCGAGGACGATCGCGATCGCCATCCAGGTGACGCGAGAGCGCAGTTCGAGCAGGTGCTCGATCAGCGTCATCTCGCCGCCGCCGCGCGATTCCTCCTCGGGCGCCTCGTCTTCCGGCGGCGTGGGGTCCCCGGGCGGCGGTGGTGGGGGTGTGGTCATGGTGGTCACGGCTGGGACTGGGTGTCGTCGGACGGGGTCGTCTCAGCGCCCGGCGTCTCACCGGCGCCGTTCGTGACCTCGCTCGCGGCGGCGTCGCGGGCGGCCTTCGCCTTGAACGGGTCCACCGTGGAGGGGTCACGGCCCTCGTAGTAGGAGGCCGGCGGGTCCGGCTCGCGCTCCGCCGGCTTCGTGGGGCCGGTGCGCACGCTGGGCCGCACGGAGGCGGCCCGGATCTCGGACGGCGTCAGGCGCGCCTTCGTCGATGGACCCGAGCCGGTCGAGGGGGTCGCGGGCTTCGAGGTGGCGGGCTTCGAGGCGGAGGGGGCGCGGTGCGCGGGGGCGCCGGCGGCCGTCTGGGTGTCGCGCTTGACCTCGTCCATGCCCTCGCGTGCCTCGCGCAGGTCGGTGCGGAGGTCCGCGAAGTCGCCCACGGACTTCAGGTCGTCCGTCTCAGCCTTCACTTCGCGCTCGATCTCGTCGACGGCGGAGCGGACGTCCTTCATCACCTCGTTGGAGTACGCGCGCGCCACGCGATACCACCGGCCGGCGGATCGCATGATCTCGGGGAATCGCTGAGGTCCGACGACGATGAGGGCGATCACGAAGACCAGGCCCGCTTCCGCCGCTCCGACACCGAATAAATTCATCTTGTCGAATGATACGCCCCGGACAGTCTGGTGGACTGCCGGGGCGCACGATTCTGCCCGTCGGAGCGCGATCTGGTGACGTTCGAGGGCGGCCCCGCAGGCTCGCTGATCCTCGTCAGTCCTCGATGCCCTGGTCGCGCAGGTAGTCGATGGCGTCTTGGACGTTGCGGATCTTCTCGGCGTCTTCGTCCGAGATCTCCAGGTTCTGCCCGTCCTTCGAGAACTCTTCCTCGATGGACATGATGAGTTCCACGAGGTCGAGCGAGTCGGCGTTCAGGTCATCGACGAACGAGGCGTTGCTCGTTACCTCGTCTTCCTCGACGCCCAGTTGCTCAACAATCAGACCCCGGACCCGCTCGAAGATCGAAGCCACTGAGTGCGTCCCTCCATCAATCGCCCGGGGACGACGGATCCGATTCGGATCCGTCCGCTCCGTGTTGCCGGGCGGCCTCTAATGCCACTGCGCCGAGCACTCCATTGACGAAGCGCCCGGAAGACTCCGAACCATAGCCCTTAGCAATGTCGACGGCCTCGTTGATGGCCACCCTGAGCGGAGCGCGTCGAGTATCGAAGAGCACCTCGTAGATTGCAAGGCGCAGCACATTTCGGTCCACCGGCGACAGGTCCTCCAGCGGGAACGCGGGCGCGTATCGCCGGATCGAGTCGTCGATCGCCACCAGGTGTTCCTGCACCCCGTCTACCAGCCCGTGTGCAAACTCGAGGGCTTCCGGGGCGAGGCCAGCCTCTTCGAACTGCCGCTCCGCCACGGCCGCCACGTCGAAGCCGGCCACGTCCGCCTCGAACAGCACACGGAACGCGAGGATGCGCGAGCGGCGGCGCGACTGGCCGGGGCGCGGCTGCGGCCGGCGGTGCGGCGCCGGGTCGCCCGGCTCGGGCGCCTCGTCGGGCGTGGGGTCGTTCGCGTCGGTCATGGGTGTGGCCTGGAGGCAACGGTCCGCGGAAGCGGCCCGCGCGCTATGCCATCACCAGCCCGCCGTCGACGTTGAAGACCTGTCCGGTGATGTAGGACGCGGCGTCCGACGCGAGGAACGCGACCAGCGGGCCGATCTCGTTGGCCTCGGCGTAGCGGCCCATGGGGATGCGCTGGCGGATGACTTCCTTCTGTTCGTCGGAGAGGCCGGAGGTCATGTCCGTCTGGACGAAGCCCGGCGCCACGGCGTTGACCGTGATCCCGCGCGATGCCACCTCCAGCGCGAGCGAGCGGCTGAACCCGATGATCCCCGCCTTGGCCGCCGCGTAGTTCGCCTGGCCCGGGTTCCCGGCCACCCCCACCACCGAGGTGATGTTGACGATGCGCCCCCAGCGCTCCTTCAGCATCGGCCGCAGCGCGGCCTTGCACGCCAGGAAGGTGCCGCGCAGGTTCGTGTCCATCACGTCGTCCCACGCCTGTTCGGAGAGGCGCATCACCAGGTTGTCGGAGGTCATGCCGGCATTGTTCACCAGGATGTGCAGCGGGCCGTACGACTGGCGCGCCTCGTTCATGACGCGCTCGATGTCCTGGCCGGAGCGCACGTCGCACTGCGTGGTGCGCACGTCCGCGTGCCACGTGGACTGCAGGTCGCGCGCCACGGCGTCCGCCAGCGAGGCGTTCTCGCGGTACGTGATGAGCACGTTCGCTCCCGCGCGCGCCAGTTCGGTGGCGATCGCGCGGCCGATGCCGCGTCCGCCGCCGGTCACGAGGGCCGTCCGGCCCTGCAGGGAGCGGGGATCGCGTTCGTTCGTCATGACCCGGTCTCCTGTGTCGCTGTCGCCGGCACGTCGTCTGCCGTCCCGATGTTACGCACGCCGATCGAACGGTCGATGCGCCGCACGAGCCCGGTGAGCACCTTGCCCGGACCGAACTCGATGACCTCCGCCACACCCGCGGCCTGCATCGCCTGGACGGAGCCCGCCCACAGCACGGGGCTGACGATCTGGCGCGCCAGTTCCTCCGCAAGCGCGCCGCCCGAGGTGATCGGCTGCGCGGTGACGTTGGACACCACCGGCGGCTGGGGGTCGGCGAAGGCGACCTCCGCGAGGACGCTGCGCATCCCGTCCGCGGCGCTCTGCATGAGCGGCGTGTGGAACGCGCCCGACACGCTCAGCGGCACCACGCGGGACGCGCCCGCCTCCGTGGCCGCGGCGGCCGCCGCCTCCACGGAGGCAGCCGTCCCGCCGATGGTGATGTTGCCGGGGGCATTGATGTTGCAGACGTGCGCGTCGTGGCGGGCACAGATCGCGCGCAGCGCCTCCGGCTCCAGCCCCAGGACGGCCGCCATGGTGCTCGGCTGGCGGTCGCAAGCCTCCTGCATGAGCCGCCCGCGTTCGCGCACCAGCCGCACGCCGTCCTCGAACGACACGGCGCCGGCGACGATCAGCGCGGCGTACTCGCCCAGCGAGTGCCCGGCGACGAACGCGGGGCGGTGCGTGAGCGCGCCGGCATCGAGGGCTGCCGCCAGCGCGGCGACGGCGTGCGTGACGATCGCCGGCTGCGTGTTCACCGTGCGCGTCAGTTCGTCCTCAGGCCCCTCGAAGCAGATGCGCGAGATCGGCACGCCCAGGGCGGCATCGGCCGCGTCGAACACGGCGCGCGCGGCCGGGTGCGCGGCAGCCAGGTCAGCACCCATGCCGACGGCCTGGGCGCCCTGGCCCGGGAAGAGGAAGGCCAGTCCGGGGTTGACGGGGAGCGAGGCGAGCCGCGAGAGGTCAGGCATCGGTCGGTGGCTACGCCTCGTCGGTGTCGATGGGGCGGCCCTTGCGGTCGCGCGTCCCGCCGGCGGTGTGGTTCACCTTCATGCCGCCGGTCGCGGGGTCGCGCACCAGCGTAGGCACCGCCACGCCGTGGTGGCTGCGCCGCGAGTTCTGCTTCGACTTCGGGGTCCTACGCTTTGGGAGAGCCATCTTCCGCCTCGCGATCCTTCTGACCGCCCGAGGGCTGGTCACGGAGGCGCTCCGCCAGCGAGGCGAGGGCGCTCCATTGTTCGCTGCCGGCCGCGGGGTCGCAGCCGCACGTTGTTTCGTTCAGGTCCTGCCCACAGCGCGGACAGAGGCCCCGGCAGTCCGGCCGGCACACGGCTCGGATCGGCAGGGCCGACTGTTCATATTGACGGACGGCCTCGCTGAGGTCGAGGTGCCACGTCGCGTCCACCACAAATTCGTCCCGGTCCGCATCGATGCGTCGCCCGGTCGTCGCGTCCCGCGCGACCACGTACTCCTCGTCGAAGTCGATGTGTACGGGCGTCTCGAACGCCTGGAGGCAGCGCGCGCACTCCAGTTCCACCGGCAGCAGGTCCAGCGATGCCGAGACCAGGACGCCGCGGTCGCTCCGGATCAGCCGGATGTCGCCCGTGATCTCCTGCTCGAAGTCGGCCTCGGGCACGGACACCGCTTCGCCGTCCGCGTACAGGCGGCGGGAGTGGCCGATGGGCTCCTGGACGAGGGTGGCGACGTTGATCAGCACGGTGGGGGCCCCTGTCGTGAATCTCCGAGGGGGTGATCCCATCGTACCGCACGCCCGATCGCGCGCCTCGACGC
>JBBDIC010000132.1:12562-13994 GCA_040880625.1 Dehalococcoidia bacterium
GCCGCGCGGGGCATCGAGGCGGTCACGCGCGACTATCCTCGCGTGGTGGATCACAACGGCAGCCCGACTCCGCCTCCCCCGGCACGCCCCAGCCTCTACGGCTACGTGCGCGCCGTGCCGGACGCCTCGCCGCCGCTCGATGCGTCGCTCCAGCGCACCGCGATCCTCGCCTGCGCGCGCGGTGAGGGCCTGGGCGTGCCCGAGGTCTTCGAGGAGGCGACGCCGGACGGCCGCACGGCGTTCCTCCTCCTCGCCCACGAAGCCGCCGAGGCCGTCCGGGAGGCTGCCGCGGCGCGCCGCCGTCCGGGCGCACCGGAGGCCCCCGCCGTCACGATCGTCCTCGCGACCGTCGGTGTCCTCGGGGACACGGCCGTCGAGCGCGCTCGACGGCTGCTGCTGCTGGAGGCGGCCGGGGCGCGGCTCGTGTTCGCCGACGGCCTGGCGCCGGAGGAGGCGCTGCGCGCGGAGTGGGAGCGCCGCCCGGACCAGGAGCGCCGCCGTGACCGCGCCCGCGAGGCGATGCGCAGCCGCGCGCTGCGCGGCCTCGTCCTCGGACGCCCGCCGTACGGCTACGCCGTGGAGGACCGCCTGCTGGTGCCGCACCCGCGCGAGGCGCACGTGGTGCGGCGCATCTTTACGGCCTACCTCGAAGAGGGGGAGGGGCTCCGTCGCATCGCCGGCGCGCTCAACCGCGACGACGTGAAGACACGCCTGGGCCGCACGTGGAGCCCGGGGTCGGTGCGCACCGTGCTGCGGAACCCGGCCTACACCGGCCTCTACCGCCGGCTGGGCGTCGCCGTGCCGGCCGCGCACCCTGCCCTGGTGGACCGCGCCACGTTCCAGGCGGTGCAACGCCGCCTCGTCGCGAAACGCACGTCGCGCCTGGACCAGCGGCGGCACGAGTACCTGCTCTCCGGCCTCCTGCGCTGCGGCCGCTGTGGGAGTTCGATGACCGGCGAACGCCGCCCCACGGAAGCCGGCGTCGCCGTCGCCTATCGATGCGAGACGGCCTCGGCACAGGGGGCGTGCAAGGCACCCGCCCAGCGCGCCGAGGCGATCGAGGCGGCGCTGCGCGAGGAACTGGACGTGCCGCCCTCGCAGCACCCGGTCGCCGCGCGCCGCGCCTGGACGCCGGACACGCGCCGTCGCTGGCGTCGCCTCGAGCGGCGTCTGACGGAGGGCATCGAGCGCTGGGTCGCCGGGGAGTGGCGCTACACGGAACTGGTGCGACGCATGGCCTCCACGGCAGAGGCGCTGCTGGCCGCCGAGGCCCCCACGCTGGAGGAGGCCCCCGCGCCCGAGGACGCGTGGCGCCGCGTCGCGCTCGACTGGGACGACCTCGACTTCGACGAGCGCCGCCTGCTGCTGCGCGCCGCGATCGCGGAGATCGTCGTCTCCGGCGAGGACGTGCGCGTGACGCGCCGGCGGTAGG
>JBBDIC010000133.1:0-2306 GCA_040880625.1 Dehalococcoidia bacterium
GGGTAGTTGAGGACGATCAGTTCGTCGATCACGCCTCGACGGTCGCCGCGCGAGTTGATGGCGCGGCGCGCGGGCGTGTGGGCGCGGCGGTAGCGCGACCCGGCGAGCGGGCCGCGGTCGGCGTCGTAGAGGCCCAGGATGTAGTCCTGGTTCGAGTTGGAGAGCATGGCGCGGACGCCGCGCTCCGTGAGGTCATCGATGGCGCGCTTCAGGCGCAGTTGCTCGGGCCGGCCGAAGGCGCCCTGCGTGTAGCCCGTGAACGAGGACGTCTTCGACAGCGGCTCGAACGGCGGATCGAGGTAGACGAAGTCGCCCTCCTGCGGGACGGCGAGCGACGCCTGGAAGTCCTCGCACGTGACCTCCACGTCGCGCAGCGCGGCGGAGGCGTTGCGCAGGCCCGGCTCGTCCAGGATGCGCGGCGTGCGGTATTTGCCGTGGGGGACGTTGAACTCGCCCTTGCGGTTGACGCGGTAGAGGCCGTTGAAGCAGGTCTTGTTCAGGAAGATGAACCGCGCCGCCATCTCCACGCGGTCCTGCGGACGCAGGTTGCGCTGCTCGTAGAAGATGCGCGAGCGGCCCTCCGCGTCCGCCTCCAGGTACGGCTCCGCGAGGCTGCCGAGGCGCCCCACCAGCCGCTCCACGTCGTCACGCACCACCTCGTAGACGGTGACCAGGTCGCGGTTGAGGTCGTTGAGGACGGCGCGCCTGGGGGCGAGGTCCGGGTCCGCGAGGAGCGCGAAGAACATCGCGCCGCCGCCGACGAACGTCTCGTAGTACGTCTGGATGTTGCGGGGGGCGCGGTTGACCAGGGCGTCCAGCAGTTGTGTCTTGCCGCCGGCCCACTTCACGAACGGACGCGCGGCGGCCGGCTGTCCGGCGCCCTTCGCGGCGCGTTGTGGGGCACGTCCGGCGGGAATGGCGGCGCTCCGTGGCTGGTCCGTGTCTGGGGGTGGTCACACGAGTCCGCCGATTCTATCGGCCGCGCCTCGCACCGGCGATCCTTCGGCGGCAGTCCGCCGGGGTGCGACGCCGTGCCTCTTGGACGCGCTCCGCTGTATCGTGCGCGCATGCGCGGACTGCTGCTGAACGCCCACGACGCCCGGCGCCACGCCGCGCTCCTCGCCACCCTCGAAGGCATCGAGGTGGTCGCGCTGCCGGAGTCCGAGGGCGAGGCGCTCTCCGAGGAGCAGATCGCGGGCATCGAGGGGGCGTTCTTCCTCTTCGACGGCGCGCACCCGCAGGCCGGGCGGCGGCTGCTGGGTGTGGCGCGTCGCGCGCCGAACCTGCGCTGGCTGCACCTGGGACACGCGGGCGTGGACGCGCCGGTGTTCCAGGAGTTGATGGCCCGCGGCGTCGTCCTCACGAACTCCTCCGGCGTCACCGCCGAGCCGATCGCCCAGACCGCCATCGCCGGGATGCTGGCGCTGCATCGAGGGCTGCACACGTGGATGCGCGACCAGCGCGAGCACGCCTGGCAGCGCCACGACGACGCGCTGCCGCGCGACCTCCGCGGCCAGACGATCGTGGTGCTGGGCCTCGGCGCGATTGGAGGCCACGTCGCGCGGTTCGCGCGCGCGTTCGGGATGCACGTGGTGGGCGTGCGGCGCTCGCCGGCGGGCGTCGAGGACGGCGCGGACGAGTGGGTGACGCCGGACCGCCTGGCGGAGGTGCTGCCTCGTGCAGACGTGCTGGCGATCACGGTGCCGTTGACGGCGCAGACGCAGGGCATGGTGGACGTGCGGGCGCTGGCGCTGCTGCCGCGCGGCGCGCTCGTCCTGAACGTGGCGCGCGGCCAGATCGTGGACGAGGCGGCGCTGATCGAGGCGCTGCGCTCCGGCCGCCTGGGCGGCGCATACCTCGACGTGTTCGAGGTGGAGCCGCTGCCGGACGACTCGCCGCTGTGGGACCTGCCGAACGTCCTGCTCAGCCCGCACGACGCCGGACGCTCCGCCGGCAACGACGCGCGCGTGGACGCCATCTTCGCCGAGGAAGTGCAGCGCTGGGCGCACGGCGAGGACTCGCCTCGACGGGTGCGGGACCGCTAGGTCCGGTCCGACGGATCATCGAGGACGCCCGCGCTCGCCCTTCGACGGGCTCAGGGTGAGCGGATCGAGGTGGGGCGGCCGTCCGGCGTGCGGCCCTTCCCGGGGGTGACCTGATCTCTCTCCCATCCCGCTTCCCCTCCCCTCTGACCCCCTCTCCCTTGAGGGGGGAGGGTTGGGGTGGGGGTGATCTGCGGAGGCGACGGCGGCCTCGGTTGCCCTCGGCGCGCGGGCGGCGCAGCGGCCAGGACGGAGCATCGAGGT
>JBBDIC010000134.1:0-4906 GCA_040880625.1 Dehalococcoidia bacterium
GCCCGCGCCAGGATCGCGGCCACATCGGCCTCGAGGGTGGGGTCTGCGCGCTCGCCCTCGGTGCCGGCGAGGGCGTCGAGGGCGGAGTCGCCGGCGGCGGGGTCGCGGGCGGCTACGGCGCGGAGGTCGGCGTGGACGATCATGCGCGCGGCCCATGGCTCGGTGAGGCCCCAGCGACGGCAGAGCGCGGACACGCCCGCCTCGTACTCGCGGATGCGGTCCAGCGGGCGCGCGGCGTCCTCGGCCTCGTACCAGCCTCGAGGGTCGTCGAAGGAGTAGCCGTTGGCGGCGGCCTGGAGGTACTCCAGCGCGTGCTCGTAGGGGGGCGGCTGCTCGTAGATGATGCGCGGGCCGACATCGAGGCCGTGCACCATGGGCATCTCCACGGCCTTCGCGATCACCCACGGCAGCGCCTCGGCGGCCAGCGCGTCCAGGGCGGCGCGGTCCCGGCGCCACGCCTCGGCGGCGGGTCCCGCGGCGGCGTCCAGCATGCGGAGGATGAGGCGGCCGCGCCGGTGGCGGGTGGGGGCGCTGGTCACGTCAGGTCACCTTCAGCGGGACGCCCTCCCGGCACAGCGGGCACTCGTCGGGCGTCCACGTCTGCATCTCGATCGTCAGGTCCGTCGTCGAGAAGAACGGCAGGCCGAAGTCGATGGTACCGCCGCTGCGGTCGGCGATGACGCAGGCGCAGACGGCCTCTCCGCCGGCCTTGCGCACCGCCTCGATCGTGTCGAAGACGGCCTCGCCGGTGGAGGTGATGTCCTCCACCACCATTACGCGCTCGCCGGGGCGGAGGGCGAAGCCACGCTGGAAGGAGCGGCCGCCCTGCGGATCGCGCTCGGCGAAGATGCCGCGCAGACCCAGTTGGCGGCCGACCTCGTAGGCGAGGACCACGCCACCGGTGGTGGGGCCGGCGACGGTCTCCGGGCGGTACTCGCGGCCCCACTCCGCCATCTTGCGGCAGACGAGTTCGGTGTACGGCGGCCACTGGAGGAGGTTGAACTTCTCGATGTAGCGGTCCGAGTGGCGGCCGGAGGACAACTGGAAGTGGCCGTCCAGGAACGCGCCGGACGCCTGGAGCGCCTCCACCATCTCCGGGTCTACCGCCATAGCGCCGCCACCCCGCGTCCGATGCTGGCTGCCGCGTCCGCAGCGGCGCCCAGCGTGTGGTCGATCATGCCGACGCGGCCCCACGGCCAGTAGCGGATGTCCGCGCGCCCGATGATCTGGTCGTACTCGACCTGGCCGATGGAGCGCGAGTCCTGCGAGTTGTCACGGTTGTCGCCCAGGACGAAGACGTGGCCGGGTTCCACCTCGATGGGCGGGTAGTCGCCCGGCACGCCGCCGGGGCGGTGTTCCGCCGTGTAGGGCTCGTCCAGCGCCACGCCGTCCACGTAGACCACGTCGCTGCGCAGTTCCACGGTCTGGCCGGGCAGGCCGACGACGCGCTTGATGAAGTCCCGGTTGGCGCTCGCTTCGAAGACGATGACGTCGCCGGACTGCGGCTCGCCGAAGGGGCGCCAGTCGTCCTCGTCCATGCCGGGCACCCACGACAGGTCGAAGGAGCGGTAGGCGAGGCGGTTCACGATCAGGAAGTCGGTGTGCTCGAAGGTGGGGAGCATGGAGCCGCCGTCCACGACGTAGTTGTGGGCGACGAAGCGCACGCAGACGAACATCGCGAGCGCCAGAATGATGACGTCCAGCGTCTCCACCACCCCGCCCAGCCCCCACGGCCACACGGCGCGGTGCCACGGCGCTTCCGCCGCCCACGGGTCTTCCGAGGTGAGCCCGCCGTGCGAGAAGGACTCGGGCGGCTCCGGCGATTCTGGCGGCCCGGCATCCGGCGGGCGATCTGGCGAGGCCGTCCCCCAGGCCCCGAGGGAGGGTGGACTGTCTTCGGGTTCCGTCGTCTGCTGCGCCATCCCAGCGAGTATAGGCACGACCCGCGGCACGGTCGCCCGGCGCGCGGCTCAGCCGCTGCCCGCCGCGCCGAGGAGGTCGATGCGGTCCGCGGCGACCTGTGCGACCGCCTCCCGGCCGGCGACGAGCGCCGGGCGCGGGTCGCCGCCGCTCGATGACTGGAGGGCGCGCGCGAACGCGGCGTGCAGTTCGCTGCTGATGTTCACCTTGCGGATGCCGGCATCGATGGCCCGGCGCATGTCACGAGGGGTCACGCCGGAGCCGCCGTGCAGGACGAGCGGCAGGCGCTTCGTGGCCGCGCGCAGTTCCGCCACCAGCGCGGCGTCCACCTCGCCGGCCAGTCCGTGCGCCGTGCCCACGGAGACGGCCAGCGCGTCCACGCGCGTCTCCTCCACGAACGCGGCGGCGACCTCCGGGTCCGTGAGGACGCGCTCCGAGGTGGCGACGCCCGGCTCGCGCCCGCCTACGTGGCCGAGTTCCGCCTCCAGCAGCAGGCGGCCCTCCTGCGCGGCGGCGTAGGCCGCCATGGTCTCGCGGCGGTTGCGCTCCAGCGGGTAGGTGGAGCCATCGAACATGAGGGACGTGAAGCCTGCCTGCATCGCCTGGCGCACGAGGGAGACCGAGTGGCCGTGGTCCAGGTGCAGCGCCACCGGCACGGACGCACGCGCGGCGAGCGTCCTCGACAGGGTCGCGGCGACCTCGATGCCGCCGATGTGCGCGAGGTTGGAGGCGTTGAACTGGAGGAAGACGCCGGCGCGGCGCGCCTCCGCGGCGTCCAGCACGGCCAGGAGCATCTCCACGTTGGAGACGTTGAAGCCGGGCACGGCGAAGCCGCCGCGCTCCGCCGCGGCGAGCAGTTCGTGGCCGCCGCTCAGCGGCATGGGAGCCGTCGGTCCGAGGGGTCTGCGCGCATCGATCATCAACCTCAACAGATCGCAGCCTGTAGCCGGGACGAATGCTACCCTCGCGGCGGCGCGAGGGGCGAGGATCACCTCGTCATGCAGGCCCCTCGCCGGGCAGGCGATGACGACACCGTTCCCGTCCACGGCCCCGCAGCAGGACGACGTCATCGACGCGTTGGTGGAACGCGCACGCGCGGGCGACCTGCAGGCGTTCAACTCGCTGGTGCTGCGCTACCAGGACGGCCTCTACAGCCTCACGCTGCGCATGCTGGGCTCCTCCCAGCCCGCGGAGGACGCTACACAGGAGGCCTTCATCCGCGCGTGGCAGCGCATCGACACGTTCCGCGGCGGGTCCTTCAAGTCGTGGCTGTTCACGATCGCGGCGAACCAGGCGCGCGACGAACTGCGGCGCCGTGTCCGGCGCCCCGCGCAGAGCCTGGACCAGGCGCGCGACGATCCGGACCGGGCGGACCTCGACCCTCCGGGCGACGAGCCGTCGCCCGAGGCGGAGGCGGAGCGCGGGGAGATGCGCGCGGCCCTGGAGCAGGCGCTGCTGACGCTGCCGGACGACTGGCGCGAGGTGGTAGTGCTCGCCGATGTCCACGGGATGGACTACCGCGAGGTCGCCGCGGCCACCGGGCTGGCGCTGGGGACGGTGAAGTCGCGCCTGAGCCGCGCGCGCTCGCGGCTGCGGGAGGTCATCCGAGATTCGCGGGAACTCTCAGACGCGGTGGAGCGTCTTGGAGTCAGGCGGTGAAGTTTATGTGGTGGCGACGCGCCCCCGGTCCCGTGGATGAGACTCCCTCCACGCCGCAAGAGCGGCTGGAGGAACTGCTGTCCGCGTACCTGGACGGCGAGGTCACCGCGGCCGAGGCCACCGAGGTCGAGGCGGCGCTGGAGGCCGACCCGGCCGCGCGCGACACGCTGGAGGCCCTCCGCACGATGACGTCGGCGTTCGCCTCGCTGGGCGAGGTGCGCGCGCCGCGGTCATTCGCGATCCCGGCCGCGCCGACTGTTGCGGCGACCGGCCCGCTGGCGACGTTCCGCAGCATCGAGGTGTTCATGCGCGCCTCGGCGGCGGTGGCGGCGCTGTTCTTCGTCGTCGCCGTGGCCACGCCGAACGGGGCGGACACGCCGGTGGCGAACTTCGCCACGCAGGCCGAAAGCGACGCCGCGGGCGGCATGGCGACGCTCCAGTCGGCGGAGGAGGTCACGCCCGGCGACGCGCCAGCGCCCTCGTTCGGCCCGCCGAGCGCAGAGGACGCAGGCGCCTCCGACGCCGGGAACGACGCGGACGCCGGCGGCGGCACGGACGCGGGCGACGGCGCGACGCCATCGGTCGACTTCGGCGCCACGGGCCTCGCGGACGGTGAGCGCAGCGCCGGCGATGAGCCCACCGACGACGGCGCGGACCGCCGGTCGGACGAGGGCGCGCTGGAGACCCTCAAGGCGCCGGAGCCGGGAACCTTCGGCGGGGCTGTGTCGTCTGATGGTGTGGGAGGCGTCGCCCCCGCGCTCGCCACGCTGGCCCTGCTGCTGACCGCATTGTCGGTCCTGCTGGCCCGGACGCGCGCACGAGGGTAGGCCGCACCGGAGGCGCGCGACGTTGCACGCCCCGCCGGCCGCGATCCGCCTGACCACCAGAGGGAAAGGCCCACCGTGACATCCGTCAACACGCTCCATATCCACCAGGACCTGCGCCGCATCCTGCTGCTCGCCGGCGCGGCCGCGCTGGTCGCGCTCGCCATCGGCTGCACGCCCACCACGCAGGTGACCGTGGCCGGCGACGCGCAGACCTCGCACGGCATCGCCGTCACGGGCCGCGGCGCGGCTTCCGTCTCGCCGGACGTCGCGATGGTGAACCTGGGCGTCGAGGTGAACGCGCCGACCGTGGCGGAGGCGCGCTCGCAGGCGGCCATGGCGATGGAGGCGATCGAGGACGCCATCACCGGCCACGGCGTCGAGGAGCGCGACATCCAGACGCAGCACTTCAACATCTACCCGCAGTACTCCTACCCGCAGGACGGGACGCCTCAGATCACCGGCTTCGTCGTCTCCAACCTCGTGGCCGTGAAGGTGCGCGA
>JBBDIC010000134.1:5006-7401 GCA_040880625.1 Dehalococcoidia bacterium
GATGCGCCGCGCCCTCCCCAGCGTGTTGCCCTGGGCACTGCTGCTCGCCACGTGTACCGCGCTCTTCGCCGCGATCCAGTGGCGCGAGGCGGACGGGCTGGGCGTGCTGTGGAGCGCGCCGACGGCGCACTTCTGGGTCGTGAGCGCGGCCTCGCTGGTGTGCGTGGTGCTGGCGCTGGCCGCCGGCGTGGCCACCGTCCGCACGAGGTCGCCCCAGGTCCTGATGATCGCCCTGTCGTTCATCGCCATGGCGGGCATCTTCGCCGTACACGGGCTGGCGACGCCCGGCTTCGTGCTCGGGACGCCCTCCGCCGGCGGCGGAACGTACGACGCCTACGGCGCGTACATCGAGGCGGCGCCGAGTCCGTTCTACAACGTGACGGGGCTCTCCTCCCGCCTAGCGATGGTGGTGTCCTCGGTGTTCCTCGCGGGCGCGGCGGTGCCGTGGCCGCGGGCGGCGGAGACATGGATCACGCGCTATCGCATCGCCATCCTCGGCGCGGCGGTGGCGGGCGTGGTCGCCTACGGCGTCGTGGCGCTGAGCGCGCCGTGGCTCGTGCCCACCTCGTTGACGGCCAGCGACACGTTCGGGTGGGGCACTACGGCGCTGGTGTCGGCGCTCTGCCTGTTCGCCGCGGCGCGCTTCGGCATGGCGTACCAGCGCTCCGGCGTGCAGATGCACGGCGCGGTCGCGATCGGCGCGGTGCTGATGGTGGAGGCGCAGGTATCGATGCACCTGGGCGCGACGTGGACCGGGACATTCTGGCTGTACCACGCGCAGTTGCTGGGCGGGTTCATGGCGATCTTCTGGGGCGTCCTGGTGGAGTTCTCGCGCGGCCACGCCGTACGGTCGCTGGCGGCGCTGACCGTCTCGGACGTGCTGGAGCAACTGCGGTCGGGCTACACGGAGCCGATCCTCGCGCTGTCGGCGGCGCTGGAGGCGCGCGACGGCTACACGCTGGGCCACGGCGAGCGCGTGGCGGCGCTGGCGGTGCTGATCGGCCAGAAGATGAAGGTCCCCGGCAGCCGGCTGCGCGGCATCGCCGCCGGTGCGCTGTTGCACGACGTGGGCAAGATCGGCGTGCCGGACGCCATCCTCCACAAGCCCGGCGCGCTCACGGACACCGAGGGCGACGTGATCCGCGAGCACCCGGCGCGCGGCGCGGACATGCTGCGCAACCACTTCAACCAGCGCGTGGAGGAGCACGTCATCCGCCACCACCACGAGCGCTGGGACGGCACCGGCTACCCGGCCGGGCTCGCCGGCGAGGCGATCCCCCTCGAGGCACGCATCGCCGCGGTGGCCGACGTGTACGACGCGCTGAGGTCCAACCGCGCCTACCGCGACGCCTTCGTGCGCGAGGAGGCCGTGCGGATGGTCCTGGACGGCGCGGGCGAGCACTTCGACCCACGCTGCGTGCAGGCGTTCCTGGCGGTGGTGGACCGCTGGGAGGAACGCTACGCCGACGACGTGCTGGACTACGCTGAGCGCCGCGCGGCGGCCGTCGGCGCCCCCGTCCGCGCCGCGTGAGGACCGTGCGACTCTCGCGCCTGGCCGGCTGGGTGGTGCTGGCGAACGTGGCCGCGGCCGGCCTCGCGCTGCTTGCCGCGTCTGCGACGCCATCGAGGGCGGTGGCGGCGGCGCAGGGGTTCGTGGCGTGGTGCGGCATCGGCTGACCCGGGGCACGGTGGCGGTGGCGCGGCATCGAGGGCGCAGACCGGGGCACGGTGATACGCTCGGGCGCACCAGGCGCAGACTGCGCAGTCCGTCTCCCGCAGGTGAGGGCCCCGCGTTGGTACTCAGTGACCGCACGATCCGCGAGGCGCTGGCGTCCGGCCGGCTCGTCGTCGAGCCCCTCGGCGACAACGCCGTGCAGCCGGCCTCGCTGGACATCCGCCTGGACCGCCACTTCCGCGTCTTCCGCAACCACCGCCAGTCATACATCGACATCCGCGAGGACGTCCCGGACCTCACGGAGCCCCATTCGATCGAGGACGACGAGCCGTTCGTGCTGCACCCGGGCGAGTTCGTGCTGGGCTCCACCGTGGAGCGCGTGGAACTGGCGAACGACCTGGTGGCGCGGGTGGAGGGGAAGTCCTCGCTGGGACGCCTCGGCCTGCTCGTCCACGCGACGGCCGGCTTCGTGGACCCGGGATGGCGGGGCCACCTGACCATGGAGTTGTCGAACGTCTCGACGCTGCCGATCCGCCTCTACTACGCGATGAAGATCGGGCAGTTATCGTTCCAGGACCTGACCACCCCGGCGGACCGCCCGTACGGCCACCCCGACCTGAAGTCCCGCTACCAGGGCCAGGAACTCCCCACCGCCAGCCGCATCCACCGCGACTACACCAACTCCGGCGGGAACGCCCGCTAACGCGGCGTCGAGGGCTC
>JBBDIC010000134.1:7501-13714 GCA_040880625.1 Dehalococcoidia bacterium
TCGATGACCCGGACGGGCGCGTCTCCGGCTCCGGCGACCGCCGCCTGCGCGAGGCCGGCCTCCGCGTCCACGTGGGCGACGGGGCCGCGGAGGCGGCCCGGCTGCTGGAGGGCTATCTGAAGCACCGGCGCACCGGCCTGCCGGCCGTGATCGTGAAGGTGGCGACGAGCCTCGATGGCCGGATCGCGGCGGCGTCCGGCGACGCGCGGTGGGTGTCCGGCCCGCCCGCGCGGGCGTGGGTCCACACGCTGCGGACGCAGGTGGATGCGATCCTCGTGGGCTCCAACACGCTCCTGCGCGACGACCCCGAACTCACGGCCCGCATCGAGGGCGTGCTGGCGCCGCGCCAGCCGCTGCGCGTGGTGGTGGACTCGCGGGCGCGGACGCCGGCGACGGCGCGCGCGCTGGGCCCCGGCTCCATGGTGGTGACGGCGGAGCCCTCCCCGCCCGCGTGGCGCGAGGAACTCGCGGCGACGGGCGCCGAGGTGCTCGTGCTGCCGCTCGATGGGCGTTATGTCTCGATGGCCGCCCTGCTGCGCGCGCTCGGGGAGCGGGGGATGCTCTCGGTGCTGGTGGAGGGGGGCGGGACGCTGCTGGGGTCGCTGTTCGACCAGCGTTACGTCGACCGCCTGTATGCTGTAATCGCGCCTGTCATCATCGGCGCCCACGACGCCCCCTCGGCAGTCGCGGGTGCGGGAGCGCAGGTGATGGCCGCCGCGCCGCGGCTGCGCGACTTGACGGTGGAGCGCCTCGGCGAGGACATCCTGGTCGCGGGCGTGCCGGTCTGGCCGGACGCCGCCCCGGGTGCAGGCGACCCGGCCGCCGCCAACTAACGGAGATCCGATGTTCACTGGCATCATCGAGGAGGTCGGACGCGTCCGCAGCCGCGAGGGCGGCGAACTCGTCGTGGAGTGCTCCACGATCATCGATGGCTCCGGGCTGGGCGACTCGATCGCCGTCAACGGCGTGGACCTGACCGTGCGGAACATGGACGCGGACTCCATGACGTTCGACGTCATGCCGGAAACGTTCCGTCGCTCCAACCTCGGCGAGATCGAGGCGGGCACGTACGTGAACCTCGAACGGTCCGTCACGGGCGAGACGCGGCTGTCCGGGCACGTGGTGCGCGGCGTGGTGGAGACTACCTGCGTGCTGGAGAGCCTGACGCCGGAGGGCGACGCCGTGATCGCACGGTTCGCCACGGAGCCGGAGTACCTGAAGTACATCGTGATGAAGGGGCCCGTCTGCGTGGACGGCATCTCGCTCACGGTCATGGATCGGGACGACCGCACGTTCGCCGTGTCGCTGGTGCAGTACACGCAGGAGCACACCAACCTCATGCGCCGTCAGCCCGGCGACCGCATCAACCTGGAGACGGATATCTTTGCCCGGTACGTCGAGCAACTGCTCGAAGCGCGAGCGGCGACCCAGTAACGCGGCGACCCAGTAGGGCGTCGACGAGAGACGGAACACACCATGGCAGCCAGCAAGAAGAGCGCGACCAGCAAGCCGGCGGACCGTCGGCGCACCTCGGAGGCCCCGGCCGCGGCATCGAAGGCCGCGCGCGGGGCGAAGCGCGGGGCCGCGCGGGCGACGGTGCAGGAGGCGGTGGACGAGATCCGCAACGGCCGCGCGATCATCGTCACGGACGACGAGGACCGCGAGAACGAGGGCGACATCGTCGTGGCGGCGCAGTTCTGCACGCCGGACATGGTGAACTTCATGGCCACGCAGGGGCGCGGCCTGATCTGCGTGCCGCTGCCGGAAGACCGCGCGGACGCGCTCAACCTGCCGCCCATGGCAGACGTGAACACGGCGCCGCTGGGCACGGCCTTCACGGTCACGGTGGAGGCCGCGGAGGGCGTGACGACGGGCATCTCCGCCGCCGACCGCTCGCGCACTATCCGCATGCTGGCCAACCCGGAGGCGGGGCCGCTGTCCTTCACGCGGCCGGGGCACGTCTTCCCGCTGCGCGCCAAGCCGGGCGGCGTGCTGGTGCGCGCCGGCCAGACGGAGGCGTCGGTGGACCTCTGCCGCATGGCGGGCCTGGAGCCCGTGGCGGTGGTCTGCGAGATCATCAAGGACGACGGCACCATGGCGCGGATGCCGGACCTGGAGAAGTTCGCGAAGAAGCACTCCCTCAAGATCCTCACGGTCGCGGACCTGATCGCCTACCGCGTGGCGCACGAGCGCCTCATCGAACGCGTGGAGGAGATCCAGATGCCCACGCGCTTCGGCGACTTCCGGGCGATCGGCTACCGCACGCTGGTGGACAAGAAGGAGCACGTCGCGCTCGTGATGGGAGACCTCGGCAGCGACGAGCCGGCGCTGGTGCGCGTCCACGACAAGTGCGTCACGGGCGACGTCTTCGGCTCGCTGCGCTGCGACTGCGGCGAGCAGCTGGACGCCGCCATGGAGCGCATCGCCGCCGAGGGCCGGGGGGCCATCCTGTACATGGACCAGGAGGGCCGCGGCATCGGCCTGCACAACAAACTGCGCGCGTACAAACTCCAGGAGGGCGGCCTCGACACCGTCGAGGCCAACGTGGCCCTGGGCCTGCCGCCGGAGAGCCGCGACTACGGCATCGGCGCGCAGATCCTCGTGGACCTGGGCGTGCGCGAGATGCGCCTGATGACCAACAACCCGGTGAAGATCCAGGAACTGGACGAGTTCGGGGAACTGCGCGGCGCGGGCCTGGACGGCTACGGCCTGCGCGTGGTGGAGCGCGTCCCGATCGAGGTGACGGCCAACGTCCACAACATCCGCTACCTGGCGACGAAGCGCGACAAGATGGGCCACTACCTGGACCAGCCGATGCCGGGCCTGGAGGCCTGATGCCCTACACCGTGGGGGACGGCGACATGGACGTCACGGGCCTGCGCGTGGCCGTGGTGGTCTCCATGTTCAACGACCAGGTCACCCGTAAGATGCTGGACGGCGCGCTGCAGACCGCCCGCGAGATGCACATCGAGGATGACGACATCGAGGTCTACTGGGTGCCCGGGGCGTTCGAACTCGCCGTCGTCGCGGAGCGCGTCGCCGGGACCGGCATGGTGGACGCGGTGGCCGCGCTCGGCTGCATCATCCGCGGCGAGACGCCCCACTTCGACTTCGTCGCGGCGGAGACGGCCCGCGGCATCATGCAGAGCGGGCTGACCACCGGAGTCCCCGTCTCGCTGGGCGTCCTGACCACGGACGACCTCGGCCAGGCGCAGGCTCGCGCCGGCGGCGCCGCCGGTAACAAGGGCAGCGAAGCAATGTACGCCGCCCTGCACACGGCCGCCGTCCTGGGCGAGATCGACGGCCGCATGGGCATGCTGGAGGAACTTTCGGAAGATCCGGACGCGTTCACGGCGTTGCTGGACGAGATCGAGGAAGAGGCGTCCGATGAAACTCCCCGATGACCTGAAGCACGCCAGCGGCGGCGAGCACGTGGACGACCTGGCCCACGGCGTGCTGAAACTGGCCCACGAGGCGATCGAGCGGTTCCCGGAGGTCAAGCGCCGCCACATGTTCATGGCCGGCGGCGCGGCGATCTCCTCGGCGCTGGTGGTGGCCGCCGGCGTGGCGATCATGAAGCGCGTGCGTGACGGCCAGAAGCCGGAAGACGCCGTGCAGGACGTCACCGAGGACGAGATCGACGGCATCCGCCTCGTGAAGCGCGAGCACTACCGCCCCGGCGCGAACGGCGCCGCCCCCACGACCGAGGATGACCCGCCCGCCCTCGGCGAGGACGCCGTCGGCACGCAGGCTGCGGAGGACGCCGCGGGGCTGTAGGGCGCGCTACGGCGCCACCTCCACCTCACCCCCGACGTAGGCGGCGGCGATGTCGGCGTCGTGGCCGGCTCCACGCCGTTGGCCCTCGCGAACGCCTTGCGGATCGGCTCCGGCAGAGCGGTGTACGTCGCGGGGTGCTCCGCCGCGAACCGCGGGATCGCCGACGGGACGACTGACACCACGGGGCAGCCCGCTACACGCCTGCTTCCGCCAGATCCTGCAAGCGCGTCAACCAGTCCCGGATGACCTCCAACACCTTGTCGGCGTCCGAGAGGATAAATGACTTCTCGAAGCCCGCCGAGACGTCGTTGGTCGATCGGACGTACACGCGGAGGGGAACCTCGGTGTCCCGTTCGAACTGAGCACGAATAATCAACAGAGCGGTCGGGTTGGTCGCCATGCAACCACTGTGACCGGCCGGGCATCACCTCGACGTTACCGTGCCTCCCAATTCTCGGCTCGCCGGAGTCGGAGCCGTCGAAGTGCGTATACTTCCGTGTGTTTTGTGAGTAGTACGCCGCCTGAACCTGACTCCGCCGCATCCCTCGATCCCCAGTCGGGGCGCGAGTTGCGTGTCATGATGCTGGGCGCGTTCCAGTTCGCCGACGGCGGCAGCGTCCTGGTCCTGCCGGGAGGGTCGCAGCGCCTCATCGCGTTCCTTGCCCTGCGCGACCGGACGGTCAGCCGCTCCGCGACGGCCGGCACGCTGTGGCCCGAAGCGTCCGAGGCGCACGCGCACGCCGCGCTTCGTTCGGCGCTCTCGCGGCTCGAGGCCATCCCACGCCGCGCGGTCCACGTCGACGCGGTCGACCTGAAACTGGTGTCGGAAGTGAACGTCGACATCCGCGACGCGCGCGCGCTCGCGAACCGCCTGCTCGTCGTCGGGGGCGCGCAGGCAGCGGCCGACACGACCGCCGCGGCGGTGATGGCGCTGTCGACCGACCTGCTCCCCGACTGGTACGACGACTGGGCGATGCTCGAGTCGGAGGATTGGCGGCAACTGCGCCTGCACGCGCTGGACGCGCTCGCCAACCGGCTCACCGACGATGGCCGGTTCGCGGACGCCATCGGCGCTGCGCTGGCGGCGGTGCGAGGCGAGCCGCTACGCGAGACGGCGAACGCGACGCTCATCCACGTCCACCTTGCGGAGGGCAATCCCTCGGAGGCGCTGGCTGCGTTCGAGCGCTATCGCATCCTGCTCCGCGACGAGCTCGGCCTCGACCCGTCTCCACTACTCCGTCAGCTGATGGACGATCTGCTCCCACGCGGCTGATGATGCGGCTGCCGGCCGGTTCGGTCCGTGGGCGGCACGTCCGGCGGATCGAATCACGACGCTAGCGGCTCGTCACAGCGGCATCGACGGTCCCGCCCGAACGGACGGAGCGCTCGGGAGCAGCGGCAGGTGGACCGTGAATACGCACCCCTGACCTTCGACGCTATCAATCTCCACCGCGCCGCCGTGGGTCTCGATGATCCGCTGCACGCCGTGGAGCCCCAGGCCCGTCCCGGGTATCCCTGTGACGTTGTCCGCGCGATAGAAGCGCTCGAAGATGTGCGGCAGTGCCGCCTCCGGAATGCCCATGCCCTCGTCGCGGACAGCGATGACCGCCCACTCGCCATCCTCGCGAGACTCCGCGCGCAGAGAGATCGTGATCGTCCCGCCATCCGGGCTGTACTTGACCGCGTTGCGCAGGATGTTGTCGAAGGTGTGCAGTAGCAGCCCGCGCTCGCACGGCCCGATCAGTGAATCCGCCTCCTTCAGCACCACGAAGCGGTGCTGCGTCGTCACACGACGGCAGTCCTCCAATGCCTCGTCGAGGATCGGCACGATATCGGCCGGCTTCGGGGCCATTACCACGGGCTGCGCCGACGAGCGTGCGGTCGCGAGGAAGCGGTCGATCTCGCCGATGGCGCGCGTGACCGCGTCGCCCGCCGCGTGCATGTCCGCGGCCAGCCGCTCGGCCTCGATCGCGCGACCGCGCTCGATGCCGCGCAGGACGGACTGCGAGAGCGCCTTCAGCACTGTGAGCGGGTTCAGCAGATCGTGTGCCAGCTGCTCGATCTGCTCGTGGTGGAGCAAGACGGCGCGCTCGGCGGTGGTGGTGAGGCGGCTTGCGACCGACGGACGGCTCGCGGCGGGAGTGCCGTACCGGTCGACCGGCGCCGCGTCCGCGGGCTGCTGAGCGAGGGCGCCAAGGACCAGGGTTCCCTTGTTGTATTCGGAATCAGCGGTCATGGTGGGCACCCTCTCTCGTGGCTCGTTACCGATAGTGAATGCCCTCCCGTCACCGCGCCGTTACGGATGAAGCCACTCACGCGATGCTTCTGCACGTTCAGGGGCAGTGATCCGACGCCTCAATTCTCGGGGCGCGCACCTGGTGGCGTGGAAACGTCCCCCGGAGGCGACCGGTATGGTGACGGATGCTGGCGAAGGTG
>JBBDIC010000135.1:0-5972 GCA_040880625.1 Dehalococcoidia bacterium
CTCGCCACCTCCCGATCGTGCATCGGAAGTCCGCGAGGCCGGGTGAGGATGCTGGTCGACCACAACCAGAAGCGCACAGGACGCGAGTAGATCGAAAGGATCGAGTGCATGACACGCACACTGCACACGACACCGGGACGTCTGATCACCCTCGTGGTCTTCGCGCTCCTGGCCACGACCACGGCGATGCTGCTCGTCAGCAACATCGCCCAAGCGGCACACGAGGGCCTCCATGTGGACAGTGACCCGGAGGTGTGCAGCGACACCCCGGTCGATGACGCCCCGTTCTGCTCCATCCAGGCGGCCGTCAACGCCGCCGAGGAGAACGACACGATCGAGATCGGCGCGGGGACGTTCGCACTCACCTCCACGCTCAACCTCGACAAGGCCGTCACGATCCGCGGCGCCGGGCAGGGCGTCACGACCATCGACGCCCGCGGCGTCAGTGGGTACGGCGTCCTGTGGACGGCCAGCAACGCGACCGTCGAGGACCTGACGGTCCTGGGGCCGGCTACCGGCGGCAGCAGTCGCTACGGCTTCAAGATCCAGCCGACTGGCGGCGCCTTCGACAACGCCATTTCGGGCAACACGATCCGCAACGTGTCGGTCAGTGGCTCAGGCGGGTCGGAGATCGACCTCAACGGGGTCGACGACGTCCTGATCGAGAACGTGACCGTGAATGGTGCTGACACCTCCGGCGTCGGCATCGGCATCGCCGACTCGCACGGTGTCACGCTCGACAACGTCACCACGCTCGGCAACAACTGGGGCGGCGTCGGGATCTACACGGATGGCTGCTGCTTCGAAGGCCGCGGCACGGACAACGTGACGATCACTGGCGGCACGTTCAGCGAGCCGAACGAAATGTACGTCGAGGTCAAGAACGCCATCGAGATGGGCATACTGAGTGCGCCCGGCTTCACCCACACCGTCGTGAACCCTGACCACCGCCCGGCGGGCGAGACGTTCACGTTCTACCAGACCTCCGAGGCGGGAGCCGTCGCGCTGGGCGCCGGCCTCCCCTCCGCCACGTCCTCCGTCGCCAACGAAGTCGCCACCGGCAACTTCATCGTCGGCGCGGGCATGTCGATCCAGACCGCCATCGACGCTGCCGCTGAGGGCGGCACGGTCGAGGTCGGTGCGGGTACGTTCACCGAGAACGTCGTCATCGACAAGAGCGGCCTGACGCTCCAGGGCGCCGGATCGGGCGCGACGACGATCGATCCCGCCGGCGGCCACGCGATCGCGATCTCCGGCCACGTCGCCGGACCGTTCGAGGACGTGACCGTGAGCGGCCTCACGCTCGCTCCCGCGACGGGCATCGGCTTCATCGCCCTCTCCGGGACGGCCGTCCCAGCGCCGGCGACCCGCGACCTGACGTTGAGCGACATCGTCGTGGACGGGGCATCGAATGCCATCGTGCTCAACGCCGTCGAGGGCGTGACGATGACGGACGTGCACCTCAGCAACATCGACAGCACCGCTGGCGCCCTCGAGATGACCGGGGTTTCCGGACTGTCGATGGTTGACGGCACCTTCAGCGACAACACGATCGCGGTCCGTCTGCAGGACGTGAACGACATCGGTCTGTCGCCGGAAGACGCCGCGATCCAATACGGCGTGAACGGCTCGGTCAGCATCAGCGCTGCCTTCACCGGCAACACTGAGGCGATCGTCAATGGTGACAGCGCCGTCACGATCCTCGCCGAGAACAACTGGTGGGGCACCGCTGACGGCGCCGCCGGGCTGACCACGGGCGACGTCGACGCCGACCCGTGGTGCACCAACCCTGGCTGCACGACCTTCTCCGACGACGCGGCGCCTCCGCCCGTCGACGAGGTCGAGCCCGACCCGACGCCCGAGCCCACGCCCGCCTCGACGCCTGTCGTCGAGCCCGGAGACGTGGCCGTCGAGGTCGAGAACAACGTCGAGGTCGAGGTGACGGAGGATGCTCCGGCCGAGGCGGAGACGCAGTCCTCGACGGGCAGCACCGCGAAGGTGGCCGCTCCGGCGGGCGCGCTGCCCGCGGGCGCGAAGTTGACCGTGGGCAGCATCACCAACCAGGAGGAGTTGGTGACGCAGGCGCCGCCGCCCCCGGCCGCGGAGGTGGCGCTGGCCTTCGTCATCCAGGCGCAGGACAGCACCGGCGCCGCGCTGACGGAGGGCTTCGCCGAGCCGATCGCGCTCGAGTTCAACGTGCCGGCCGCCAGCATCCCGGAGGGCAGCAGCACCGAGGAACTCGTGCTGGTGTTCTGGAACGGCGAGGAGTGGATCGAGGTAGCGGGCACCGTCACGGTCAACGCCGACGGCTCCGTCACCATCAACGCCAGCGTGGACCACTTCACGATCTTCGCCGTGATGAGCCAGCCGGGACGCGGCACTTTCGGGCCGGCTCCGGCCGCCACGGGCGTGTCCGTGACCATGTGGCGAGGCGGCGGCATGGACCGGCTCACCGCCGCGCTGCTCGGCAGCGACTCGGTGTGGGTCACCGTGGACGGCGCGTTCGTCGGGTACGTCCCTGGCGCGCCGGAGATGGTGAACGCGGCCTTCCTCGCACGCTTCCCCAACGGCCTCCAGGCCGGGACCCCGGTGGTCGTCACGCGTTAGCGTCGACGCCCACCCGGTAGCGACCCATCGAGGGGCGTCCTTCCCAGGAAGGGCGCCCCTCTGTCGTTTCCCGGCATCGATGGCCGGCGCATCGAGCCGTGGCGTCGGGCCGTTAGCCCTGCGCCAGGTACTCGTCGAGGCGGTCGAACGTCTCGGAGATGCCTTCCACCATGCCCATCCCGATCACCTGCTGCATCTCCTCCGCGGAGGCGTACAGGGAGTGGCTCTTCATGAGCGTCTTGCCGTCCTGCTCCTCGAACGTGAGGGTGATGACGGTCTCGGGCGGGATGACGCTGCCTTCTGCGTCCGAGAACGCATCCACGTAGACCAGCCGCTCCGGCGGCACGATCTCGCGGTACTCGGCGCGGCCCCAGGCCTCGTCGCCCTCGGCAGAGCGCATGCAGTAGTGCCAGACGCCGCCGGGGCGCAGGTCCACCGTGCAGACGACCGTGGGGTAGGAGCGCGGTCCCCACCACTGGAGCAGGCGCTCCGGCTCCGTCCACGCCTTGAAGACGAGTTCGCGCGGCGCGTCGAATACACGCTCGAGTGCGAGCTCACGGTCGCTGATCTGCTCCACCTTCGTCCGGTCCGTCACGGTCTGTGCTCCTTCATTCGCCATCAGTGGTTCCTCTCCGCCGTACGGGCTTCGTTCCAGGCACACCGTCCTCGGTGGCCGTGTCCACAATGTCGGTCGGCGGCGCGGCCTGGGCCGCCTGCAGGTACTCGTCCAGGCGGTCGAACCGCTCCTCCCAGAAGCGGCGGTAGCGCTCCACCCAGTCGGAGACGTCCCGCAGCGGCGCGGCGTCGAGGCGGCACGGACGCCACTGCGCCTGCCGCCCGCGGGCGATCAGTCCGGCGCGCTCCAGCACCTTCAGGTGCTTCGAGACCGCCGGCAGGCTCATCTCGAACGGCGCCGCGAGTTCCGTCACCGTTGCCTCGCCAGCGACGAGGCGCGCCAGGATCGCGCGCCTCGTGGGATCCGCCAGCGCCGCGAACGTGGCGTCGAGGCGGTCGGGGGCGACGGTGGAGGGCCGGGCTGTCGTCATGCTGTTCACCGTTTGGTTAACGAACTAGATGGTTAAATACAGGCTCCACGAGAACCTGTCAACCTTCCGCCTCCGGCCCCCTCCGCCCTTGAGAGGGAGGGCGGGGGCGCGGCGCGAAGTGCCGCCTCTGCGCGCTGGGCGCTACCTAGAAGTCGTCGTCGTAGTCCATGCCGCCGAAGTCGTCGTCCCCGCCGTCGAGGAAGTCCTCGGCCTCGCCTTCGCCGGCCATGGCGTCCGGGCGAGCGCCGGTGAGCATCGCGACGCGCTGGATCTCCACGCGCCCGGTCTTCTTCGCGCGGCACTTGGGGCACGGTGCGGCGTCGTCACGCGCGGCCACGCGCCGCATCAACTCGAACTTCTCGCCGCACTTCTTGCAGGCGTACTCGTAGATCGCCATGGCGTGCTCCTGCTGTCTGCTGCGTGCTGGAGGGCGGCGTGCTCCGCATGGAGCATCGTCCGTACGGGTCGAAGATACCCCGCCCGCGCGATTGGCGGGGCGGGGCATCGACGTTCGGCGCTAGTCCAGGTAGTCCTTCAACTTCTTGGAGCGCGTGGGGTGCCGCAACTTGCGGAGCGCCTTCGCCTCGATCTGGCGGATGCGCTCGCGGGTCACGTTGAACTCGCGGCCGACCTCCTCCAGCGTGCGGGAGCGGCCGTCCTCCAGGCCGAAGCGAAGTTCCAGCACCTTGCGCTCGCGAGGCGTGAGGGACGACAGGACGTCCATCACCTGCTCCTTGAGCAACTGGTGGCTGGCCGCGTCCTGCGGCGCCAGCGCCGTGGGGTCCTCGATGAAGTCGCCCAGGTGGGAGTCTTCCTCCTCGCCGATGGGCGTCTCCAGCGAGACGGGCTCCTGCGAGACCTTCAGGATCTCGCGCACGCGGTCCGGCGGCAGTTCCAGTTCGGAACCGATCTCCTCCGGTGTGGGCTCGCGGCCGAACTCCTGCACCAGGCGGCGCTGGATGCGCACGAGTTTGTTGATCGTCTCCACCATGTGGACGGGGATGCGGATGGTCCGCGCCTGGTCCGCAATGGCGCGCGTGATCGCCTGCCGGATCCACCACGTGGCGTACGTGGAGAACTTGAACCCCTTGCGGTAGTCAAACTTCTCCACCGCGCGGATCAGGCCGATGTTGCCCTCTTGGATCAGGTCCAGGAGCGACATGCCGCGGCCGATGTACTTCTTCGCCACCGACACCACCAGCCGGAGGTTGGCCTCCGTCAACTGACGCTCGGAGCGCTTGCCGTCGAAGATGATCTTCTCGAAGTAATACTGGAACGCGCCGCCGTGGTCGCCGTCCAGTTTCTCTGCCAGGTTCTTCGGCGGCGGGAAGACCTTGGACTCCGTGCCGGCCACCTCGGCCGCCCAGCGCACGTGCTCCGGCCGCATGACGTGGGTGATGATCGAGTGGTTGATGAGCGCGAGCCGCGTCTTGTCCGCGTCCCACTTCAACTCCTTCATCAGCACCGCCTGCAGTTCCTCGTCCATCTCACCATCGATGGTCTTGCGGAACTGCAGGTCGCGGATGCGCTCCGACACGGACTGCCGAGGCAGGGCCAGGTGCCGCGCGATCGCCTGGTACATGTTGCGGTCCGCGTGGAACTGCTTCAGCAACTCCACGAACACCTCGGACCACGTCGGGTCGTCGCCCTGCTCCTCGCGGAAGTCCTCCACGATGTTGTCGACGTGGATCCACTCCTCGATGGCGCGGGACAGGCGCTTCTCGTCGTCCGCCGTCAGCAGCGCGACCTTGCCGATCTCGCGCAGGTACATGCGCACCGGGTCATCGATGCCGGAGACCTCGTCCACGATGCGCTTGGCGGCCTGCACCACCTCGTTCGCCTCGCGGCCCACGGGGTCGACGCGGACGGAGATGCCGTTCTCGGACAACTGGGCGATCACCGCGGACAGTTTCTCCGCGTTGAGTTCCGCCTCCGGGATCGCCTCGATGACGTCGTCCGCGGTGACGTGGCCGGAGCGCCGTCCCTTGGACAGCAGCGCGTCCAGTCCGGCGTCGGCCAGCGCGGTGTCTTCGAATGCCTGGGTCATGCTTCACCTCTCTCGGTCGGGTCCCCGTCCGCCTGGGATCGGAGCCCGGTCGCAACTTGATAGGAACGCGTCAGCGCACGCTGACGCTGGATCGTCTCTTCGAACTCTTCCGCCACCGCGCCGCTCACGGCGACCGGCACGTCGAGCGGTGCTTCGCCCTCCGCGGTCGTCCCGTCGTCGGGCTGGCGGGCGCCCTTCAGCGCCTGTGCCTGCTCCCTCGCCACGGCCAGCAGGCGTTGCGCCTGGCGACGGGTGCGCAGTTCGCGCGCCAT
>JBBDIC010000135.1:6072-8708 GCA_040880625.1 Dehalococcoidia bacterium
AACTGGCGGCGTTCCGCCAGGCGCCGCACGATCGTGGCCTCGTCCACCTGCGCGAAGCGCGCGAGCCGCTGGACATAACTCGAACGCACGACCTCGTCGCCGATGCGCCCGAGGTAGGGCACGAGTTGCTCCACTGCGCGCGAGCGGCCGCGCGCGTCCTGCGCGTCCGTGCTGCCGGTCACCACCTCGAACAGGTGGTCCAGCACGGGCTTCGCGCCGTCCAGGAGCGAGCGGAGCGCCTCCGCGTCCTTGCGCACCAGCGAGTCCGGGTCTTCGCCTTCCGGCAGTGCCACCACGCGGATGTCCGCGTCCAGCACCTCCTGGTAGGAGACGAGCCCGCCGTAGCCGAGGGCTACCGAGCCGCGTCGGTCGGCGACGCCCGCGGCGACCTCCACGCCCCGCAGGGTCGCGGCGGAGCCGGCATTGTCGGCGTCCAGCGCCAGCACCACGTTGTGCGTGTAGCGCTTCAGCAGGTCCATCTGCTTCTCCGTGATCGCCGTGCCGTTGGACGCCACCGCCTCCGTGAAGCCGAAGGCGTGCATCCCGATCACGTCCATGTACCCCTCGACGACGACCGCACGGTCGCCGCGCCGGATCGCGTCGTTGGCGCGGTCCAGGCCGTAGAGGTTGGCGCTCTTCTCGAAGAGCGGGGTCTGCGGGGTGTTCAGGTATTTCGGCTCGTCCTCGGCACGTAGTGCCCGCGCACCGAAGCCGATCAGGCGGCGGCGCGCGTCGCGAGTCGGGAACATGAGGCGGTTGCGGAAGCGGTCGTACGCGCCGCGGTCGCCCTCCACGGACAGGCCGGCCTCCACCAGGTCCGCCTCCGTGAAGCCGCGCGCGAGCAGGTGGTCCGTCAGCGTGCGCCAGCCGTCCGGCGCGTAGCCGATCTGCCACGTCTCCAGCGCCGTCGCGTCCAGCCCGCGCCGCTCGCAGTAGGCCCGCGCCTCGCCGCCCTCGGACCCGCCGAGGGCCGAGCGATAGAACATCGCGGCCGCCTCGTTGGCCTGCAGGAGGCGCTCGTACTGCTCGCGCTGCTCCACCTCGCGCTGCGTGGGCGGGCGCAGTTCGATGCCGGCGCGCTCCGCGCACATGCGCAGCGCCTCCTTGAAGTCGAACCCCTCGCGCCGGCGGACGAACTCGATCACGTCGCCGCCCGTGGAGCACGCGCCGAAGCAATGCCACGTCTGGCGCTCCGGGTCCACGACGAAGGAGGGCGTGCGCTCGTTGTGGAACGGGCAGCATGCCTTGAACGTCCGGCCGGACTTCTTCAGTTCAGGGACATAGCCGGAGACGACATCGATGATGTCGAGGCGGGCCTTGATGTCTTCAATGGCGGTCATCTACTGAGTTAGACACCAGGATCGCCCGAGAGTTACGCGTTCGGAGGAGCGATAACCGGTATTTCTGGCGCTACCGGCGGCGGCCCCAGCACCGGGCGCCCCCGCACGCGCCGCGCCGCCTCCAACTCTCTCGCCTCCGCCGCCGCCACCAGGCCGCGCGCGACCTCCGCGCTCGCCTCCGGGCCGTCGAGGTACCGCGACGTGCGGTAGCGCGCCCCGGCCAGGCCGTGGATCGCCTGTGGCGGCAGCGGCCGCTCCACCGTGCGCTCTTCCACGCGCACGCCCTCCGCGGCCGCCACGGCGCCGCGCTCCTCCGCGGCCACGCGCGCGAGCGCCTGGACCACCGTTTCCGGGCCCTCACCGCTGCCATCGGGGAGCGTGCTCGCGAAGTCGCGCTCCGTGACGCCCTCCAGCGCGGCCAGCAGCGCCGCGCGCGAGGCGTCCAGGCGGGCGTGGAGGGCGGCGCGCTCGTCGGGGTCGATCACCGCACGAGGTTAGCGGCGGTCGGGCGCTGGCGGGGACGCGTGAGCGCTAGCGGGGGAAGGTGTTGTTGGACAGGTCCACGTCGCCCACCGCCGGCAGCGCCGCGCTCACGGTGATGCGCGTGACGCCCACGTCCTCCACCTCATCGAGGCGCACGTCCAGCGTCTCGCCGGGGGCCAGCGTCACGCGCTGCATGTGGCGTCCCAGGAGGAGCGTGCTCGGGAGCGCCTCGCGGACGGTGACGGTCAGGTCGCCCGTGACGGGGATCGGCGAGTTGTTGCGCACCTGCACGAGCAGCCACGCCTGCGATTCGTTGGCCTGGAAGTCCGCGCCCGCCACCTCGATGTCGTTCGGCAGGTCCGGCTCCACCACGCCGGCCCAGGCGTTATTCGCCTCGTCCTCTTCCGGGCGGGCCATGTCCGGCGCCAGCAGCGCGGTCATCGAGGTGCGCGCCTGCACGTAGTGGCCCGCGAGGTCGGCGACGAGGCGCTGGCCCGGCCGCAGCGGCTCGCCCGTCTTCACGTCCAGTGCCTCCGGCTCCGCGCCGTTGATCGAGACCATGAACTGGCCGATGGCGTCGCCCGCCCCCTCGTTCGCGATTTCCACGGCCAGCCGGTTCTGGCGCGCGAACAGCCGCTGCACCACCAGGTCAGGCAGGTCCGGCGTGAGCGTCGCGCCGTCGTCCGGCGCCGGCGTGGCGCCGGGCGTCAGCACCACCGCGAGCGCGTCGATGTCGACGCCCTCGACGTCACTCACCGCGACCCAGCCGACGACCTCCGGCCGCTCGACCAGCGCGACGGCGAGCCACTGCGA
>JBBDIC010000135.1:8808-13635 GCA_040880625.1 Dehalococcoidia bacterium
TTGTTGAACTCGCTCGCCTCTTCGACCTCGTTGGCGGGGTCGATCTCGATCAGGTAGAGGCCGGTCTCCGTCACGATCACGCCGGTGTTCACGGAGGCGCTGCGCCCGCCATCGAGTTCCACCGGGCCGACGTCCAGCGCGCCCACGATCTCGCCCTCAGCGCTGGAGACGCGCACGCCGACGGTGCCCGAGAAGACGGCGCGGCCCACGTTGGTCATGCGCACCGTCAGGACGCCGGTCACGGAGACGTCCGCGCTGCTCACGGTAAGGTCCGCCAGCGCCGGCTCGTCCGTGAGGCCGCCATCGCCGTCCTCGCCGCCGCTGCCGCCGGTGGTGGCCACCTCCGGCACGGCCGCCAGGTCCGGCACGCTCGCCTCCACCAGGTTGGCGGCGCGCACCCAGCCCTCCAGCGTGGAGGCGACGGGGTAGATCACGCGCAGCCACGTCGAGTCGTCCGTGCGCCCCGTGACGCGCACGAGGCGTCCCTCCGGCACGATCGCCACGAGTTCCGCCGTCCCGGACGGCGCGGCGTAGAGGTTGGACGTGAGCGCGACGCGGGCGCGCGGCCCCTCGGGCGCCGCGGCCTCGGTCGGCGTCGCGGCAGGCGGCTCGGCGCCGAGGCCGGAGGGGCCGCCGGTGATCCACACGCCGGCGATCACCGCTGCGGCGACCACGATCACAAACAGGCCGGCCACTGTCGGAGCGCGCAGACTCGCTGTCCTCTTCACCGCCGGTGGGGGCGGGCGATCATCCTAGTGGAGCGGGCTACCCCGCCACGAGCCCCAGCACACGCGCCCGCGCCACCGCGTAGCCGTCCGTCATCCCGGAGACGTAGTCCGCCGCCCGCCGCCACGGCGGGTCGTCCGGCAGCGAGAACCCGGGGATCTCCTCCGGGTGCGCCTCGTAGTGGCGGTACAGCGCCTCCACCACGAACTGGCCGCGGCGCGCCTCCCGCAGCGTCGCCTCGTGCAGGTAGACGCGTTCGAACATGAACTCCCGCAGTGCGTCCGTCGCCTCCAGCGCTGCCGGCGACAGCACGATCCGCGCGTCGCCCTCGAACGTGGCGCTCGAGGCGGCGACCACGTCCGCCACCAGCGCCTCGATGCGCTCGGTATGCGTGCGGCCCAGCGTCTCGCGGACGGCGCGGGGCAGGTCGGACTCGGCGATCATCTCCGCGCGGATCGCGTCCTCGATGTCGTGGTTGAGGTAGGCCAGCGAGTCCGCCAGTTTCACGATCTGCCCCTCGAGGGTCGCGGCCACGCCCCACGCCTCCGCCGCCACGGACTCGCGGACTTTTGAGTGCTTCAGGATGCCCTCGCGCGTCTCAGCGGTGAGGTTCAGGTCCTCCAGGACGTCCACGATGCGGAGCGACTGCTCGTTGTGGCGGAATCCCTCCGGCAGCAGCGCGGCCAGCGTCTCCTCGCCCGCGTGGCCGAACGGCGTGTGCCCCAGGTCATGGCCGAGGGCCACCGCTTCCGCGAGGTCCTCGTTCAGGTTGAGCGCCCGCGCGATCGTGCGCGCCACCTGCTGCACCTCGATGGTGTGGGTCATGCGCGTGACGAAGTGGTCCGAGTCCGGCAGCACGAAGACCTGCGTCTTGTGCTTCAGCCGGCGGAACGCGCGCGTGTGGATGATGCGGTCGCGGTCCACCTGGTACGCCCCGCGCAGCGCGTCCGGCGCCTCCGGCCGCGCCCGTCCGGCGGAGGTCGCCTCGCGCGCCGCCAGCAGATGCAGCGCTGCCTCCCGCGTTTCGATGAGCGCGCGCACGGAGGTGGGCGGCGGGGCGGCACGGTCGGGCAAGCGGACCTCCGGTCGAGGGCGTCGCGGAAATGCTTAGGCGATGATACCTTATAGGCGGCGCTGGCCGAGCGCGCTCCGGATACGGATTCGCCAGACGCCCGCATGATGTCGAGGGACGTGGCGGGACGTATAATCGGCGCTGCGGCTCGTCGGTCGGAGAGCAACCGGCCCGCCTCGATGTTTGCCCTCACACCTGCGGTCCGCTTCCGTGCCCCCTGACGGGCGTCGCGGTGCGCGCGCCGCGCGGTCCGGTCGGGTGCGTCTTCACCATGTGGCGGCGCGCAGCAGTGGAAGGTTCGCCATGACCCTCGCATCAAAGGAGACGGACGCCCGGCTGTCAGAGCAACTCGTCTACTTCTTTGGCGACGGGCACTCCAGCACGGCCGACCGCACGCTCCTGGGTGGCAAGGGCGCGGGCCTCGCGGAGATGAGCAGCCTCGGCATTCCCGTGCCGCCGGGCTTCACCATCACCACGGAGGTCTGCTCCGCCTACTACCGCGACGGCCTCCGTTTCCCGGACGCCCTCGACCCCCAGGTCGCCGAGGGCCTCCGCGAGATCGAGGAGCGCGTCGGCACACGCTTCGGCGACCCGGAGAACCCGCTGCTCCTGTCCGTGCGCTCCGGCGCGCGTGTCTCCATGCCGGGGATGATGGACACGATCCTGAACCTGGGCCTGAACGACGCCACGGCGGAGGGCCTCACGCGCCGCTCCGGCAACGCCCGCTTCGTCTACGACTCGTACCGCCGCTTCGTCCAGATGTACGGCGACGTCGTGCTGGGCGTCGGTCGCCTGTCCGAGACGGACCACGACCCCTTCGAGGCGATCCTGAACGCCCAGAAGAAGGCGCGTGGCGTCAGCATCGACACGGACCTGACCGCGGATGACCTCAAGCAGGTGGTCGCGGCGTACAAGGCGCTGGTGCTGGAGCGCACCGGGAAGCCGTTCCCGGAAGACCCGCACGAGCAGTTGTGGGGCGCGATCGCCGCCGTGTTCTCGTCCTGGGAGACGCCTCGTGCGGTGGTCTACCGCGAGATGCAGGGTTACCCGGACTGGTGGGGGACGGCCGTCAACGTGCAGGCCATGGTCTTCGGCAACCTGGGCGACGACTGCGCCACGGGCGTGCTGTTCACGCGCAACCCCAGCACCGGCCAGGACGTGATCTTTGGCGAGTTCCTGTTCAACGCCCAGGGCGAGGACGTGGTGGCCGGCACCCGCACCCCGAGCCCCATCTCGGAGGCCGCCCGCGCGCCCCACGACCCGCCCTCGCTCGAGGCGCAGATGCCGGAGGCGTACCGCCAGTTGGCCGCCGCCTGCGAGACGCTGGAGAAGCACTTCCGCGACATGCAGGACATCGAGTTCACGGTCCAGCAGGGCAAACTCTGGATCCTGCAGACCCGCAACGGCAAGCGCTCCGGCCAGGCGATGGTGAAGATCGCCGTGGACATGGTCCACGCGGGCGTCCTGACAGAGCGCGAGGCGATCCTGCGCCTGGACCCGGAGCAACTGAACGAACTCCTGCACCCCGTCTTCGAGTCCGCCACCAACCGCGACGTGATCGCCACCGGTCTCGCCGCCTCGCCGGGCGCCGCCGTGGGCAAGGTGGTCTTCACGCCCGGCGACGCCGTGCAGTGGGCCGCCCGCGGCGAGGACGTGGTGCTGGTGCGCGACGAGACGAGCCCGGAGGACATCGAGGGCATGAAGGACGCTCGCGCGATCCTCACGGCGCGGGGCGGCATGACCAGCCACGCCGCCGTGGTCGCGCGCGGCATGGGCAAGTGCTGCATCACTGGCTGCTCCGCCCTGGAGATCGACTACGCCCACCGCGAGTTCCACGTGAACGTGGAGGGCCGAGGCGTGGTGATCGTCCGCGAGGGCGACGTCATCAGCGTGGACGGCACCTCCGGCGAGGTGATGCTCGGCGCGCTTCCCCTCGCGGAGGCGGTGTTCCCGCCCGAGTACGAGGAACTGATGGTGTGGGTGGACCGCGAGCGCACGCTGGTCGTCCGCGCCAACGCAGACACGCCGGAGGACGCAGAGCGCGCGCGCGCCTTCGGGGCGGAGGGCATCGGCCTCTGCCGCACGGAGCACATGTTCTTCGGTGCCGACCGCATCCTGGCGATGCGCCAGATGATCCTGTCGCAGTCGGAGGAGGAGCGCCGCGCCGCGCTGGAGACGATCCTCCCGTACCAGCGCGACGACTTCACGGGCCTGCTGCGCACCATGGCGGGCTACCCCGTCACCATCCGCCTGCTGGACCCGCCGCTCCACGAGTTCCTGCCGCACACCCCGCAGGAGATCATCGAACTGGCGGCGGACCTCAACCTGAAGGCGGCGGACGTGGAGCACCGCGTCCACAACCTGCACGAGTTCAACCCCATGCTCGGCCATCGAGGCGTGCGCCTCGCCATCACCTACCCCGAGATCTACGAGATCCAGGTGCGCGCCATCATCGAGGCCGCGTGCGCCCTGAAGCGCGAGGGCGTCGATGTCCACCCGGAGATCATGATCCCGCTCGTCGGCGTGGAGACGGAACTCCAGGAGTTGCGTGCCCTGACGGAGGAGACGGCTGCCCGTGTCTGCGCCGAGACCGGCGTGGACCTCGACTACACCGTGGGCACCATGATCGAACTGCCGCGCGCCTGCGTCGTGGCGGACCGGATCGCGCAGCACGCAGACTTCTTCTCCTTCGGCACCAACGACCTCACGCAGACCACCTTCGGCCTCTCACGCGACGACGCCGGCCGCTTCCTGCCGTCCTACATCAAGCGGCACATCCTGGAGCGCGACCCCTTCGTCGAACTCGACCGAGACGGCGTGGGCAGCCTCATCCGCCTCGCCATCGAGAAGGGGCGCGGCGTGAAGCCGGGCCTGAAGGTAGGCATCTGCGGCGAACACGGCGGCAACCCGCCCAGCGTCCACTTCTGCCATGAGGCAGGCCTGAACTACGTCTCGTGCTCCCCCTACCGCGTCCCCATCGCCCGCCTCGCGGCGGCGCAGGCAGCGCTACAGGACGAAGCCCAGCCCAC
>JBBDIC010000136.1:0-2873 GCA_040880625.1 Dehalococcoidia bacterium
TCTACCGTCGCGCCGGTAAACGCCGCCACGACTCCCGCGGCCCGCGGTCGGGCGGGGTGATCGCCTGGCGCCGGCTCCCCTCCAGTCACCACCAGCGTTGCGGGGTTTCCGGGAACGTCGCACGGCTGCATCCCCTCGCCACTCCCACAGACTCGGATGCCCTCGGACGATGCACTCGGCGACGCCGACGGAGCGACGCCGTCCCGTGCGTCGGGCGCTGAGCCCCGGTCACAGGCGACGGCCAAGAGAAGGATGCACGCGACCGCCCCGAAGACCGGGAGCCGGCCTTTCCGTCTCCGCGCCAGGAACTGAAGTCCGCTCATGGTCCGTCCGCGCCGGCCAGTACCGAGTGCTCCACCTGGGTCTCCTCACGCGCTCGCCGGCGCTTACCGCGCCGGGCCGGTGGTGGGGCCGCCCGCACCGACCCTACGACCCTCCTCGTCCCATCACAACCCGCTGTAGTCCTCATCCCACCCTTTCCCGCCGCTCCCGTCCGTTGCCCCCCGCCGGGCCGATCTCTAGACTTCACCCGTGAACACACCGGCCACCGCCCGGACCGCCATCCTGACTCTCCCCCGTGACGGGGGAGGGCGCCCGAAGCGGCGATGATCACCCGCTACGCACTGCCGGAGATGACCGCCGTCTGGTCCGACGAGCGCAAGTTCCAACTGTGGCTCCGCGTCGAGGTCGCCGCCGTGCAGGCGTGGGGCGACGAGGGCGTCGCGCCTGCCGAGGACGTGCGGCTCATCGAGCAGAACGCGCGCGTGCATGTGCCCGATGTGATGCGTTACATCGAGGAGACGCACCACGATGTGACGGCGTTTCTGCGCTCCGTCGCCGACTCGCTGGGGCCGGAGTCGCGCTGGGTCCACTACGGCCTGACCAGCAACGACGTGTGGGACACGGCCACGTGCCTCCAGATGCTGGAAGCGCTGGACATCATCGAGGCGAAGGTGGCCGCGCTCCGCGCGGTCATCGAGCGCCGCGCCGTCGAGCACAAGGACACGATGTGCATCGGCCGCACGCACGGCGTCCACGCGGAGCCGACGACGTTCGGGATGAAGATCGCCGTGTGGGTGGAGGAACTCCGCCGCCACGAGGAGCGCATCGCGCTCGCCCGCGCCCAGGTGGCCGTGGGGCAGATGTCCGGGCCGGTGGGCACGCACGCCTCGGTGCCGCCGAGCGTGGAGGAGAACGCCTGCCGGCGGCTGGGCCTGGAGGTGGCGAAGATCACCACGCAGGTGATCCAGCGCGACCGCCACGCGTTCTACCTGTCCGTCATCGCCGGCGTGGGCGCGTCGCTGGAGAAGTTCGCCACGGAGATCCGCGGCCTGCAGCGCACGGACATCCTGGAGGCGGAAGAGCCGTTCGATGAGGGCGGCCAGACCGGGTCGTCCTCCATGCCCCACAAGCGCAACCCGGAGCTGTGCGAGCGCGTCTGCGGCATCGCGCGCGTCCTCCGCGGCTACGCGACCACCGGCCAGGAGAACGTGGCGCTGTGGCACGAGCGCGACATCTCCCACTCGAGCGCCGAGCGCATCATCCTGCCGGATGCGACGGGCCTGCTGGACTACGCGCTGCACATCTTCACCGGCGTCATGGACGGGCTCGTGGTCTACCCGAAGCGCATGCTGCGCAACCTGGAGACGACGCAGGGCCTCATCTACTCCTCCAAGGTGCTGAACGCGCTGATCGAGTCCGGCATGAAGCGCCAGGAGGCGTACGAGATCGTGAAGCACCACTCGATGCGCGCCTGGCGCGAGGAGGTCCCGTACCGCGGCCTGCTGGAGGAAGACGGCGAGGTGCAGAAGCGGCTCACTGCAAAGCAACTCGACCTGATCTTTGACCCGCGCGCGTTCCTGGTCCACACGGACGAGACGTTCCGCCGGATCGGACTGCTCTAGTGCCCTCGGATCAAGTGCCCTCGGACGTCATGCTCACCACGGACCTCCCGCTGCCCCTGCTCCATCGCGCCAAGGTGCGCGACTTGTACGAGTTGCCCGCGGACGCGCAGGGCGACCGCGTGCTCCTGGTCGCCACGGACCGCGTCTCCGCGTTCGACGTGGTGATGGACAGCGGCATCCCCCGCAAGGGCGAGGTGCTGACGCGCATCTCCGAGTACTGGTACGCGAAGACCTCCGCGGTGGTGCCCAGCGGGTTCATCGCGGTGCTGGACGCCGGCAACGCCGCCGAGTTCGGCATCGAGGATCCTCGATACTTCGGGCGCTCCACGGTGATGCGCCGGGCGGAGGTCCTGCAGGTGGAGTGCGTGGTGCGGGGCTACCTCGCGGGGTCGGGCTGGAAGGACTACCAGCGCGACATGCGCGTGAGCGGTGTGCCCATCCCGCCCGGCCTCCAGATGGCGTCCCGCCTCGACGAGCCGCTGTTCACGCCCTCGGCGAAGGCCGAGCCGCCCGCCCACGACGCGCCGATGACGTACGAGGAGGTGGAGGCGCTGCTGGGCCCCGACCACGCGAATGCGATCAAGGTGCGCTCGCTGGCCCTCTACCGCTTCGGCGCGCAGGCCTGCCGCGAGCGCGGCATCCTGATGGCCGACACGAAGTTCGAGTTCGGCCTGATCGACGGGGAGCCCTCGCTGGTGGACGAGGTGATGACGCCGGACTCGTCGCGCTTCTGGGCGGCGGACGCCTACCAGCCGGGCCGCGACCAGCCGTCGTTCGACAAGCAGCCGCTGCGGGACTACCTCGATGCGCTCGACTGGGACAAGTCGCCCCCGCCGCCGGTGCTCCCCGAGCAGGTCGTCCAGGAGACGAGCGAGCGCTACATCGAGGCGTACCGCCGTGTCACCGGCGAGCCGCTCCCCCTCTGACCCCCTCCCCCCTTGCGGGGGAGGGTTGGGGTGGGGGCTTCCG
>JBBDIC010000136.1:2973-5100 GCA_040880625.1 Dehalococcoidia bacterium
GGGAGGGTTGGGGTGGGGGCTTCCGACCTCGTAGGATGCGCACCGAAGGAGGCCCGATGGCCACGTACCTCGCCCACGTCAACGTCATGCTGCGGCCGCTGATCAACGACCCGCAGGGCCTCGCCGTGCGCGACGGCCTCCACAGCCTCGGGTTCGACGGCGTGGCCGGCGTGCGCGTCGGCAAGCGCATCGACATCACGCTGGACGCCGCATCGACGGCCGAGGCGCAGACGGCCGTCCGCGCGATGTGCGAGAAACTCCTCGCCAACCCGGTCATCGAGGACTACGAACTCGAGGTCACCGAGGTCGCGACGGCCTAGGGATGTCCGCCCCGCCCCCCACCGTCCCAGCGGGCGGCCTGCGTCACGCGACCGGGGCGTTCGAGGCGCCCGGATTCCGCGCGGTGTTCGCCGGCGCCGTGCTGTTCTCGCTCGGCCAGTGGACCGAGCGCGTCGCGATCGGCTGGTTCGTGTTCGATGCGACGGACTCGGCCTTCCTGACGGCCGCGGCGACGGCGGCGCACGCAGCCCCGGCGATCTTCGTCGGGCCGATCGCCGGCGCCGTCTCCGACCGCGCGCCGCGGCCCGGGGTGCTCGGCGGCGCGTCCGTGCTGAAGGCCGTGGCCGTGCTCGTCATCGCCGCACTCGTGGCGACCGAGGGCGCGGCGATTGGCCTCGTGCTGGCGCTCGTCGCGCTGAGCGGCATCGGGGCCACGTTCCACCTTTCCTCCCTGCACACGCTCTCGGGCGACCTCGTGGGCCCGGACCGCCGAGCGAGCGCGATCAGCCTCGTCTCCACCGGTCAGCGCGCCGTCGCGGCGGCGGGCGCCCTCGCCAGCGGCGTGGTCATCGGCGTGGCGGGGCCGGCGTGGAGCCTCGTGCTGGGCGGGGCTGCGTTCGCGCTGGCGGCGCTCGCCTACCGGGCCGCGCACGAGCCGCAGGAGCGCCACGGCCGGTCGCAGGCCTCCTTCGTCGCCGACACGGTCGAGGGCCTCCGCCTCGTCTCCGCCGTACCGATGGTGGCGATCCTCCTCGGCCTCATGGTGATCGTCGAGATCTTCGGCTTCTCGTTCCATGCCCTGCTGCCGGCGGTCGCGGACCGAGTGCTGCACGTCGGCCCGCTGGGATTCGGCGGCCTGTCCGCCATGGTGGGCGTCGGCTCGGTGGGCGGGACGCTGTTCCTGGCCGCCTACGCGGATCGAGCGCGGCTCGGGCTGCTGTTCCTCGGCGTGTTCACCGCGTTCGGCGCGCTCATGATCGCCCTCGGCGCGTCGCACGTGTACGCGCTCTCGCTGGTGGCGGCCGCCGGCATCGGCGCGTGCGCCGCGATGGTGGACGCCCTGGAGTGGATCATGCTGCAGAACAGCGTGGAGGACCGCATGCGCGGCCGTGCCCTGGGCGCGTGGAACGTGGCGATCGGCCTCGGCTGGATCGGGCCGCTGATCCTCGGCGCGCTGGCCGACGCTGTGAGCGTGCCGGCCGCGTTCGCCCTCGCCGGCATCGTGCTGCTCGCGACGGCCGCGGGCGCGGCCAGCGCGTCGCCTCGCCTGCGGCGCGCCTGACCCTCGCGCGCCTAGCCGAGCAGCAGCGCCAGCAGTTCGTCGTGCACGCGGCCGTTGGAGGTCACGGCGTGGCCGTGGTTGATGCCGGGCACGCCCGTGTCGCTGGTCAGGCGCCCGCCCGCCTCCTCCAGGATCACGATCAGCGCCGCCACGTCCCACGGCGACACGCCGTCCTCGAACATGGCCTCCGCGGCGCCCTCCGCCACCAGGCAGTGCGCCCAGAAGTCGCCGTAGCCACGGTCGCGCCACACCACCTCGGACACGCGGTCCGCGGCCGGCCAGCGCCGCCGCGCATAGCGCATGCCGCCGTTGAGGACGTGCGACTCCGCCAGCGTCGCGATCTCGGACACGTGGATGCGCTCGCCCTGAACCTCTGACCCCCTCCCCCCTTGCGGGGGAGGGTTGGGGTGGGGGGACTCTGCCGGGAGGCTGCCCCGGTACGCCCCCAGCCCGCGCGCCGCCCACCACCGGGTGCCGAGCGCCGGCGCCGAGGCGACGCCCACCTCGACGACCCCGTCGCGCTCGAACGCGACGAGCGTGGCCCACACCGGCAGGCCGCGCGTGAA
>JBBDIC010000136.1:5200-13517 GCA_040880625.1 Dehalococcoidia bacterium
TCGTACGGGCCGGCGCCCACGCTCGTCGGGTGGGGGCTCGGTGGCGCAGGCCTCGCGCTGTGGCCGAGCCGGCGACGCGCCGTGTTCGTCGTGGGCGTCGTCACGTTTCTCATCTACGTCGGGATGGCGATCATCGTCGCGCTCGCTCTGCGCGAGACCTGGGAGCGCGTCGCGGCCGCGATGTCGCGTCCACCCTCCTAGTCCACCAGCCCGCGCACGAACTCCACCGCCGCCCGCACCCCGGCGATCTGCGTCTCGAGCGGCATCGAGGGCGTGCGGCGGGGCTTCGAACGCGCCTGCTCCGGCAGGTACGGGAGGTGGATGAACCCGCTGGGGACGTCGCCGCCCGTCTGCTCCAGGTGGTGCTGGAAGCCGTACAGCGCCTCGTTGCAGATGTACGTGCCGGCGTGGTTGGACACCAGCGCCGCCACGTCCGCCGCGGACACGTGCCGCACGAGGTCGTGGACCGGCAGCCGTGCGAAGTAGCCCGCCGGGCCGCCCTCCACGATCGGGCGCTCGATGGCCGACGCGTCCTCGCCGTCCCGCTCCACGAGGACGTTCAGGCCGACGCGCTCCACCGACAGTGCCGTGCGCGCCCCGGCCTGGCCGAGGCCGAGCCACGCGTCGTAGTCGCCATCTACGAACGTTGGTACGAGGGCGTCCCGCCAGACGCCGGGGCGCACCTCCAGGATCAGCGTCGTCACCTCCACGCCGGCGGGTGGATCGGTGGCGATCGCGCGGACGACCTCGACGGAGGGGTTCACGGACTCGCCGCCGAAGGGCTCGAAGCCGGTCAGGAGGATGCGCACCCTCGTCGCCCCGCCCTACGCGTCGATGTTGCGGAGTGCGCCGGTCTCGAAGTCCAGGACGCGGTAGTAGCAGTTGCGAGGTTCGCCGGCGGCGTTCTTCGTGTGGCAGATGCCGCCTCGCTTCGGCCGCACGCGGTAGACCAGCGAGTTCTGCTCGCAGTTCACGCGGACATCGATGAGGTCGAACGTCTCGCCGGAGGTCTTCCCCTTCTCCCAGAGTTCGTTGCGGGACGTGCTCCAGAACACGGCGGTCCGCGTCTCCAGCGCGACGCGCAACGCCTCGTCATTCACGTACGCGACCAGGATGACCTCGCCCGTGTCCGCGTCCTGGACGGCGCACGGCAGCACGTCCGCGGACGCGGCGGCCTTCGCCAGTTTCGTGAAGTCGAGGGTCAGCGCCGTGCCCTCTTCGAGCGCGTTGGTCATGTCGTCTCCCGCGTCCCGCCCACTCGGCAGGACGTTATGTAGTGAGCGTCTCTTTCGTCGAGGGCACGCGGCCCGCGATCCGCGGGTCGTGCGAGGTCGCGGCGTCGAGCGCGCGGCCCAGCGCCTTCATCGTCGCCTCCGCGATGTGGTGGTCGTTGGCGCCGGCGAGTTGGCGGACGTGCAGTGTCACCTTCGCCGTGGTCGCGAAGGATCGCAGGACGTGCGCCACCATCTGCGTGGGCGCGTCGCCGATGTTCTCGCCGACGAAGTCCAGCGACACGGCGGCGTACGGCCGGCCCGAGATGTCGATCACGCACTGCACCAGCGCCTCGTCCAGCGGGACGATCGCGTCGCCCATCCGCACGATGCCCTCGCGGGCGCCGAGGGCGTCGTCCACGGCCTGGCCGAGCACCAGCGCGATGTCCTCCATCGTGTGGTGCGCGTCGATGTGCAGGTCGCCGGTGGCGCGCACGTCCAGGTCGAAGCGGCCGTGCCGCGCGAAGGCGGTCAGCATGTGGTCGTAAAAGCCGATGCCGGTCGAGACATCCGCCACACCCGCGCCGTCGAGGTTGATCTCGACACGCACCTGCGTCTCGGCCGTCATCCGCTCCGCGGTCGCCCTGCGGGTCCGCTGCGCCAGGTCAGGCATGCGCCAACTCCTCACCGATCTCTCGGAACGCCTCGATGATCCGGTCGTTCTGTTCGGGCAGTCCGACGGAGATCCGGATGTGGTCGCGCAGCCGAGGCGTGTCCATGTAGCGCGCGAAGATGCCGCGCCGTCGCAGCGCGTCCCGCACCATCCTGCCGTCGCCTCGGTCGAGGCGCGTCAGCAGGAACACCGCCTCGCTCGGGTACGGGTGCACCCACCCGAGGCCACGCAGCGCCTCGGCGATACGGTCGCGCTCGCCGGCCAGCGTACACGCGCGCTCATCGAGGATGGCGACGTCCTCCAGCGATGCGAGCGCGGCGGCCTCCGCGGCGGCGTTCACGTTGTAGGGGTCCTTCGCCTGCATCAGCATGGACGCCATCGTGGGGTGCAGCACGGCGTAGCCGATGCGCAGGCCGGCCAGGCCGCCCCACTTCGAGAACGTCCGCAGGACGACGAGCCCGGGCGTCGAGGCGGCGCGCCGGGCCAGCGAGGGCGTGCGCGAGAACTCGACGTACGCCTCGTCCGCGACGAGCATCGTGCCGGTCTCCAGCAGGCGGTCGACCGTGGCGGCGGGGAGCGTGTTGCCCGTCGGGTTGTTCGGCGTGGGGACGAAGACCGCCTTCGCCTGGAGCGCCGCGTCCACGAGGCCCTCCGTGTCGAACGCCCAGCCCTCAAGCAGCGGGACGTCCAGGACCTCCGCGCCGGCGACCTGCGCGTTGAAGGCGTACATCCCGAAGGTGGGCGAGGCGGTGACGATGCGGTCGCCCTCCTCCATGAAGAGGCGGAACAGCAACTCGATCACCTCGTCCGAGCCGGCGCCACAGACGACCGCCTCGGGCGGCACGCCGAGGTGTGCCCCGATCGCCGAGCGCAGGCGCTTCTGGTCCGCGTCGCCGTAGAGGTGCGGCGCGTACCGGACCTGCGCGAGGGCGTCGAGCGCCTTCGGCGACGGCCCGTACGGGTTCTCGTTGCCGTCCACCTTGATCACGTCCTGCGGCGCGATGCCGTACTCGCGCGCGACCTCCTCGGGATCCTCGAGGGCGGCGTACTCCGGCAGCGTGCCGAGCGCGCGTCGCAGCGCGGCGTGCGGATCGAAGACGGGCATGCGTCAGCGCCCTTCCAGGCGGCGTTCGATGCTGCGCGCGTGGGCGGTCAGGCCCTCCGCACGTGCAAGGTCCGCGGCGAACGGCCCCAGCCGCTGCATGTCCTCCGCCGGGAGTTGCACCACGGAGATCACCTTCAGGAAGTCCAGCACCGACAGCGGCGAGGCGAACCGCGCCGACCCGCCGGTGGGCATCACGTGGCTCGGGCCCGCGGTGTAGTCGCCCAGCACCTCCGGCGACGACTCGCCGAGGAACACGCCGCCCGCGTTGCGGATGCGCGGCAGCAGCGCCTCCGGCTCCGCGACCAGCAGGCAGAGGTGCTCCGGCGCGAACTCGTTCGCGAGCGTGATCGCCTCGTCGAGGTCGGCCGCGACGACGGCGCCGCCGCGCTCGATGGCGGCCTGCGCGATGGCCGCGCGCTCCAGCGTCGGGAGTTGCTCCTGCACCTGCGCGGCGATCGCCTCCGCCTGCGCGCGGCTGAGCGTGATCAGGATCGGCGTCGCCAGCACGTCGTGCTCGGCCTGCGCCAGCAGGTCCGCGGCGGCGAGGTCCGGCGCGGCGTCGTCGTCGGCCAGGACCAGCGTCTCGGTGGGGCCGTAGAGCGCATCGATGCCCACCTGGCCGAAGAGTTGCTGCTTGGCCATGGTCACGAAGACGCCGCCCGGCCCGAAGATCTTGTCCACGCGCGGGATGGTCTCGGTGCCGAACGCCAGCGCGGCCAGCGCCTGCGCGCCCGAGGCGCGATAGACGCGCTCGATGCCGGAGAGGCGCGCGGCGACGAGTTTCAGCGGGTTCACGCTGCCGTCCGGGCGCGCCGCGGTGACGCCGATCACCTCGTCCACGCCCGCCACCACGCCCGGCACCGCCGTGTGGACCACGGAGGACGGCAGCGCGGCGTCCGAGCCGGCCATGTACACGCCGGCGAGCGCGATCGGGCGCACCAGCATCCCCGTGCCGCGCGACGAGAACGAGGTGGGCGCGTGCTCCATCTGGGACTCGTGGTAGCGCTTCACGCGCGTCACCGCGAACTGGATCGCGTCGCGCTCGGCGTCCGTCACCTGCTCGAACGCCGCCGCGATCTCGTCGCCGGTCACGGCGATCGAGGTGTAGGACGAGCCGTCGAAGCGCTCCGTGAAGCGCTGGACGGCGGCGTCGCCTTCCGTGCGGACGGCCTCGATGATGCGGCGGACGTGGTCGGCGGGAGTCACCGGCTCGCCCCAGAGTTCGTCGATCGACGCCTGCACGGCCTCGGGCAGGACGGTCTGGCCGAGGGGTGCGCGCTTCAGGACGCTCTCGCGCGCCGCGGCCGCGCCCTCCACGATGCGCAGCGAGGTGGTGGTCGTCATCTCAGGTAGCCCCTCACGCGTTCTGTCATGCGTTCGCCGGCGTCCCGCCAGAAGCGGTCCAGGCGGTCCTCCGGCACGATCTCGAACGCCTGCCGCACGAGGTCCATGGGCGCCTCGCACTCACGCTCGATGGTGTCCTCGTCGTAGCCGGCGCTCTGCAGGTGGCGCATCATCATGCGCCGGAAGCGGCTGTAGTCCGGCGGCTGGGCGGCCACGTCCTCCGACACCAGCACCCACTCCACGAGGTGTTGATCCTCGATGAACGGGATGCCCTCCGGCGGCGCGGAGCCGGCGAGCGAGGCGCGGATGGCCTCCATCGCCTCGGTGTCCTCGCGGTCGCGACGGTCGAGTTCGTACTGCAGCGCGCGGTCCAGCACGTTCAACTTCGGGTCCTCCGGGCTCTCCGAGAGCGGCCCGAAGAACGGCCGGTAGATCTCGCCGATGAACGACTCGTCCAGCACCAGGTGCGTCAGGTACCCCGCGATGAACGCCGTGGTCGCGGCATCGAGGCCGGAGGGCGCGGCGAGCGCCGGGTTCTCGCGGAACATACGCTCCACGGAGTCCTGGTCCGACAAGTCGCCCAGCCGGAAGAAGTGCGTCACCTCGCGGTCCATGCGCGTGATCACGCGGATGTCCGGCGCCGTGGCGCCCAGGTAGAACGCGCCCCGGTCTGCCTCGATCTCCGGGAGTCCGAGGCGGTCCGCGACGGTGCGCGCCCGTGCGAGGTGCGATCCCAGCGATGGCATGCCGCCGTCCGTCCTGCCGTCACTCCGCCGACGCCGCGGCGGCCATGCGGGCCACGAAGTCGTCGCGCAGTTCCCCGCGCCGGCCGTCCGGCCGCGTCGCCGCGCCGATGGCGCAGTTGGTCGACTCCATGATCACGTCAATCATAGTGAGCCGGTTCGCCCGCAGGGTTGTCCCCGTCTCCGTCCCTTCGATCAGGATCTCCGCGTCCTCCGGCACGAACCCCTCCGACGCGCCGGAGATCGGGATCACGCGGTACGCGCCCAGGTGCCGGGAGCGCGCGTACTCGTCCGCCAGGCTCACGTACTCGGACGCGACGCGGATCGGGCGCTGCGGGTCGTCGCGACGCCAGTACGCGATCGCCTCCTCGATGCTGGCGACGGGCAGGTCCTCACTCACCACGGCGCCCAGGAGGTACTTCGAGCGCTTCAGGTCGCACAACTCCGTCACGGGCGCGGCCGGGAACGTGGCCTTGAACGCGCGCAGCCAGTCGCGCCCCGTCAGCCCGAGGTCGATCTGCCCGAGGGCGACCGCGCGCGGCATGTCCTGCGGCCGCATCACCTTGACCTGCACGTCCTCCCGCCCGGAATCGGGGTATCGAGGCGCACGGTCGACCTCGTAGCCCGGGAACGCGATGCCGGCGTCCGCCAGCGCCGCGACGGTGTGGCGCTGCGCGTGCCCGTCCGGCACGGCAATGCGGAACACCTCGCGCGTAGCCGGCGTCGAGGCCGGCGGGCGCACGGTCGCCGCGAGCGGCGGCGGCACGACGAGGCCGGCCGACTCCGCGGCGCGGGGGATGCGCAACAGCGGCTCGAGGGCGCTCGATAGGTCACGCTCCGCCAGCGCCTCGCGGTTGGCGATGAGCCACACGCCGCCCTCGTGCACGTCCGCGTAGACTTCGAGCCCCTCGCGCTCCACCGCGCGTCGAGGCGCGACGGCCATCTCGGCGTCCTGTGGCGGCCAGGCCTCGGCCTGCGCCCACACCTCGAACAGCCGGTAGTCCGGCACGCGCGCGTGGGCGAGGAAGTGCTGCGCGATGTGGGGGTACTCGGTCGCCACGCGCACCGGCCCCGCCGCCGCGAGGCCCGCGAGTGTGGCGCCCGCCGCGCCCGCGGCGACCAGGTCCTCGCCCGCGACATCGAGTTGGCGCAACGGCACGACGGAGTCCAGGCGGTGCTTCACCAGCAGTTCGTCGATCCACGTCCGGCTCGCAATGCCGAGGTCGTAGTGCCCCAGCGCCACCTGGATCGGGATGTCCTGGTCGGAGAACACGCGCACATCGATGCCCGGGCGGCGCTCCACCTCGAACCGGTACGTGCGCGCGCCCGAGCCGTACCCCTCCACGACGAAGTCCACGTCGCGCAGGTGTGCGTCCACGGGGCCGCGGAGGTCGCCCCGCGGGAGCGCGACGCGCACCCCACGCTGTTCCTGTGGCGTGGCAGTCACGAGGCGTCCCCCGCCACGGCCTCGGCCAGCGTGCGGACGTCGGCGGCCCACCCGCAGCCGGGCGCGGCGGGGCCACCGAGGATCTCCGACAGGCGGTCGTAGCGACCGCCGGAGAGCACCGTCTGACCGCCGGCGAGGAAGCGGAACGTCACGCCCGTGTAGTACTCGAAGTTGCGCGCCGTGCCCGCCAGGATGCGGTAGGGCACGCCCGCGGCGTCGAGCGCGCGGGCCGCGCCGTCGAGGTCATCGAGCGGCCCCTCGGCGCCGTCGATGGCGGAGGACATGGCCGCGCGCAGGTTGGCGATGTAGCCGCCCGACGAGCCGTCGACGTCGGCGAGCAGCCGGACCGCGGCGGCCCCCTCGGGGCGTGTGGTCGCGAGTTCGGCCGTGATGCCGCTGTCGCCCTCCAGCATGCGGTCGTACGCCGACAGTTGCTCCTGCGGCGAGAGTCCGGCCGCCGCGAACGCGGCCCGCGCGAGGCCGGCGTGCGCCAGTTCGCACGTCACATCGTCCACGCCCGCTGCCGCGAGGAAGTCCCGCGCCAGCGTCAGCAGTTCGGCGTCCGCCACGTCGGCGGGCGCGCCGAACAACTCCGCGCCGCACTGCCAGACCTCGCGGTCGCCCTCGGCGAAGCGGAACACCGGCTGGACGTACGAGATGCGCTCGACCCCGGGGTCGCGGAGGTCGCCGTACCAGCGCGCGACGGCGACCGTGGCGTCCGGCCGCAGGACCACGCGCTCGCCGCTCCAGCCGTCCCAGTCCAGGAAGGAGTAGACGCGCTCCAGCGCCTGCGGCGACAGCGTGCCGGACGCACTGTAGAGGTGCAGCGGCTCGATCGAGGGCGTGCGGATCTCGCGGTAGCCCGTCGCCGCCGTCACATCGAGGAACGCGCGCTCCACGCGGCGGAAGCGGGCCATCTCGTCCGGGCCCAGGTCGCGCATCCCGTGGCTTCGCAGACCGCGGTCCGGCATGGCGATCTCCAGTGCTGTCGGGTCTGAGGTCGATACTGGCGGGCTGGCGGTCATGATACGTCCCTTCGCGGCTACGGCCGCTCGCGGTCGGCTGGCTGCGGCCCGCGTGGACGCCGGACACGCCGGGACGCCGCGGGGCCTCTGGCCGTCGCGGCGGTCGTGCTGTCCTGTGTCGTGGGTTCCGAGGATCGGAGCGGACTAGGCGAGCAAGAGCGCACCCGACGGCGCGACATGGTGGCCATGTCCATGCAGGTGAGCCTGCGGCGTCGCGTACGAGTTCCGTTCCATCAGGAGACGAGCCTACGGTGGCCCCTCCCCACGATCAACCGACGCGCCCCATGTGACCTCCGACGCCACACGCAGCCATCGAGGTAGGCCGTGCTCGCGTCCGCCTCCCGCTCCGGCCCCTTCCCCCTTCCGCCTCCGGCCCCCTCCCCTCCTCCTGAGCCTGTCGAAGGAGGGGGAAGGGTGCGGGTGCGCGCCGCGAAGCGCCGCCTCGGGCGCCCCATGTGACCTCCGACGCCACACGCAGCCATCGAGGTAGGCCGTGCTCGCGTCCGCCTCCCGCTCCGGCCCCTTCCCCCTTGAGGGGGGAAGGTTGGGATGGGGGTGATCCGCGGAGGCGCACCCACTCCCGATCGTCCTCGATCGCCCGGGGGCGATCCCGTTCCGGCCCCTTCCCCCTTGAGGGGGGAAGGTTGGGATGGGGGTGATCCGCGGAGGCGCACCCACTCCCGATCGTCCTCGATCGCCCGGGGGCGATCCCGTTCCGGCCCCTTCCCCCTTGAGGGGGGAAGGTTGGGATGGGGGTGATCCGCGGAGG
>JBBDIC010000137.1:0-13280 GCA_040880625.1 Dehalococcoidia bacterium
TCCCAGATGCGGCGGCGAGCGGTGCAGTGCGGGCAGAGCATGAGCGACACGCTGCTCACGCGCTGGACGTCCGCCTCGCGGACGGTCCTGGGACGCACGTGCGGGTGGCAGAAGCGCAGGCGGCAGCGCTGGCAGGCGATCTCCGGAGCGTCGTCGCAGCCCTCGGCGGCGCAGCGTCCGCCCAGGTTGTGGTGCCGCTGGCGGGCGACCCACTCGCGGTGGTGCGCCAGGTCGTCGTACTTCTGGCGACACCCGGAGCGGATGCAGACCTCGTGGTACTCCTCGCCGTGCTCGCCGTGCGCGTCACAGAAGGGCTCGGCGCAGTACACGCACTGCCCGGTAGCGGGCATGCGGCAGGTCGTCCTGCGGAGGAATCCCCCGCTGCGGAACGTGCATGTGGCATCCGACGGGAGGATGGCTGCCCCCTGTTCGCCCGCGACGCGCTCATGGTCGGGAAGGCCGCCATTGTCTCACGCAGGCCCGCCCCCAACCACGCCGGGCCCTCAGCGCGCGAGCACCAGCAGCGCCCCCGCGCTCTCCCCCGCCGCGATCACGGCGCTGACGCTCGACCGCACGAGGTCGACCGCGGTCACCGATCCGCCGGCCACGTCCGAGGCGTAGAGGATGCGCCCGTCCGGCGAGAACGCGAGGCCGTCCGGGACGCCCTGCGCGGCCACTGTCCGGACGACGCCGTCCCGGATCACGGCGACCGCGCCGGCGGCGGAGAGCGCCACCGCCAGGTCGCGGCCGTCTGGCGAGAATGCGACGCGCACCGGCCGCCCGCCGACCTCGTACTGCGCGAGCAGCGCGCCCGCGGCGTCGTACACGCTCACCACGCCGTCGAGGGCGGCCGCGGCCGCGACGCGCCGGCCGTCCGGCGAGACGGCGAGGGCTTCCGTGACCGCACCGCTGTCCTGTGCTGTCCCACCGACGGTCAGCGTGCCGTCCTGCGCGGCAGCGACCACCACGTCGCCGCCGGGCAGCGTGCCCACGGCGTGCGGCCACGCGCCGGAGGGCAGCGCCTCGAGTTCGCGCCAACCGTCCAGGGCGAAGCGGCGGATCGTGTCGTCCGCGCGGTCCGTGACCAGCAGCGTGTCGCCGTCGAGCGCGAGCCCGTGCGGCACGCCCCCGACCTCGACGGTCGCGACCTCGCCGCTGGCGAGGTCCACGAGGGCGATCGCGCCGGACTGTTCGAGCGTGACGGCGACGCGGCCGTCCGGGAGCGGCAGCAGTTCGTGCGGGCCGCCGGGCAGGTCGATGCGCCGCGCGGAGGCGGGGTCCGTGGGGTCGAGGAGCACGAGCGCGTGACCTCGCAGGTCCGCGACCAGCAGGGTGCCGGCGTCGCGCGCGGTGTGCGGCCACGTGACGGCGACGACGGTGAGGACGAGGGCCGCGACGACGAGCGCGCCCGTGACGAGGCGCCTCGCGAGGGCGTGTGACATCAGGAGGCCGCTCGCTCCTGCTTGATCTGCTGGCGCACGTCCTGCAGGCGCTCACGCGCGGTGCGGGCGATGCCGGAGGACGTCTTCGGCGCGACACGCACGGCCGTCTCCAGCCACTGCGCCGCCTCGTGCAGTTCGCCCAGCCGCAGGGAGAGGTCACCCACGAGGTAGGCGATGCGCGCAGCGGCCTCCTCCGAGATGCGGTTGTCATGCTCGTAGGCGCGCTGGTAGGACTCGCGCGAGCGGATCAGCCATGAGCGCTCCGCGGACTGGTTGCCGGCGTCGCGTTCGAGCCACGCGCGGCGGTGCTGCAGGACGGCGCGCCGGCTGTCGTTGGCGCCGCGCAGCGTGTAGCAGCGCAGCGCCAGGTCCAGGACGGTGACGGCGTCCTCCGCGCTGCGCATGCCGTTGGTGAGGCCGGTGGCCAGCGCGATGCGTGCGTCGCGGTCCTCCCACAACTTCGCGCGCGAGATGTCGTCCAGCGTGGCGAAGTCGTCGAAGTAGGCGGCGTACGCGCAGCCGGGGCAGACCACCACGCCGTAGTGCGTGGGGTTGATGGAGTGGTACTTCACATGGAAGTCGGACTCCCGCTCCGCCGGACGGACGGCGCGCGTGCGGACGCGCAGGAACTGGAACTGCGTCCCGGAGACGGGGCAGAGCGCGGTGTCCGTGAAGAACAGCTCCGGATCCACCTCGCCCTGGACCGCGAGCAGGCCGCCACCTGCGGCGGGCGGCGGGGCTGCGGCGGCGGGCGCGTCCGTGGCGTCCGCCTCCTCGAGCGCGTGCGTGTCGTCGAGGTCGTCGCTGGCGTCTCGCGCCTCGACGGCCTCGCCGTCGGCGGCGGAGCGGCCGCTCCCGGCGAAGGCGTGGATCAGTTGCAGCGCGAGTTCCGGCGCCTCGCGCAGCGCCTCCACCGCACGCGCGATGGGGATGGCGAGGACGACCGTCTCCGCCTCCACGCGCGCGGCGGCGGACGTGGGCCGGCCGGTGAAGGCAGCCACGTGGCCCACCAGGTCACCGGCGCGGGCGTGGGAGACCACCTCTGCCTCGCCGCCCTCGGAGACCACCTCAAAGAGCACTTCACCGCGCAGGACGAGGTAGAAGCGGTCCGGGATGGCGCCCTGCTCGTAGAGGCGTGTAGCCGGCGCGAGCCGGAGGGAAAAGGCGGTCAACCGCCGATACGAGTCGGGAAGAGGCCCCGGCATCGCCGCACTTCTCTCTGCGTCTGGTGGAGGCGGCGCGCGCCACCTCACGTACACGTCATGGACGGTGCTCTGGAATCATCGGCAAGGGGCGGGGCCGGCTGAAGGCCGGCGCCCGCCCCTGGCGAACTGATCAGGAGGACTACCGGATCAGGTTGACGAGCCCCTCCAGCATCTGGTCCGCGGTGGAGATGATGCGGCTGGAGGCCTGGAAGCCGCGCTGGGCGATCACCACGTTGGTGAACTCCCGTGCCAGATCTGTGTTGGAGCCCTCCAGCACCCCGGCCCCAATGGAGCCGCGGCCGCCGGTGCCCGGCGTCCCGATCCCCGGCACGCCGGAGTTCGAGGTGGACTCGAACAGGTTCGACCCGGACTTCTGGAGGCCGGCCGGGTTGGTGAACTGGGCCATGGCGATCTGCCCCAGCGGCCGCGTCGTGCCGTTGGAGAAGATGCCCGTGATGTCGCCGCCGGGGCCCACCGAGAACGACACGAGCGAGCCGGCCGAGAAGCCATTGTTGAACGTGGGCGCAATGGTGCCCGGGCCCGCGAACTGGGTCAGGCTGTCCACGTTCATGTCGACATCGATGTTCGTGCCGGCGCCGTTGGCGGCGCCCGCGGTCAGCACCAGGTCGAACGTGAGCGGCGTGCCGGCCGCGGGCGTGGTCAGGCGGCCGGAGGCGTCGAAGACGACCGTGGCCGGGTTGCCGGCGACGGGCGCGGCCAGGTCAGGGCCGATGGCCTCCACGTCCCACTCGTTGGCCGTGGCCGTCTTGGTGTAGGTGATGGTCACCGGGTGCGGGGCGCCCAGCGAGTCGAAGATGTCCACGGTGGTGCTGAACGACTCGCCGGCGGCGACGCTGGAGTTCAGGTTGCCCTGCAGCGTCACCTGCGTGGACTCCTGCGCGGCGATCGACTGGCCGAGCGGGATCACCATCGATCCCAGCGGCGCATCGATGTCCGTGACGCCGTTGGTGTCGGCCCGCCAGCCCTGGACCTTGAAGCCGTTGGTGGGGTTCACCAGTTCGCCGGTGACGGCCACGTCGAAGGCGCCGTCACGCGTGTAGAAGGTGCGTGCGCCGTCACGCACGATGAAGAACCCGCTGCCCTGGATGGCGAAGTCCGTGTTGCGTCCGGTGGCCTGGAGCGAGCCCTGCGTGTGCAGGACATCCACGCCGCCGATCTTCATGCCCAGCCCCACCTGCTGCGGGTTGGTGCCGCCGCGGTTCTCCGTGGGCGCGGATGCGCCGGAGATGGTCTGCGTGAGCATGTCCTGGAAGGTGACGCGGGAGGCCTTGAAGCCCTGCGTGTTGACGTTGGCAATGTTGTTGCCCACGACGTCCATGTAGGTGATGTGGTTCTGCAGCCCGGCAATGGCCGCAAAGAGCGCCTTCATCATGATCGGGTGTCCTGTTCCCAGTGGGGCCTCGCCGGAAGTCTCCCCGGCGCGACGTTCCCTGTCGCTCGGCCCCTCGAATCGTCGAGGAGCCACGCTGCTGCTGTGCTCGGACGGCCCCCTGGAACAGGTCCAGCCGTCCGTTGTTCGTGTAGTGGTCCTATCGCATCGCTACTGGGCGATGACGACGGAGTCGATGTTTGTAAAGACGTGCTCCTTCCGGTTCGCCTCGTCCACGGCCGTGACGACCGTGCGGTTCTGCACGCTGACCACGAGCGCGAGTTCGTCCAGCAGGATGAGGGAGTCCTTCGCGCCCTTCGCCTCCGCCTGGTCGACCGCCCGCTCCAGCCGCTCCATGCGCCCTTCGTCCAGCGCGAGGCCGCGCTGCTCGATGCGCCGGGCGGCGTGCTTCGAGAAATGGAGGCCGAACGCCTCTGCTGGTGCGGATGCCGGTGCGGATGCCGGCGCGACCACGGACGACGCCCCCGCCTGCGAGGGCTGCACGCCCCCGAGGCCGAGCACGGCATCGACGCCCGCGTTCGGGATGCCGGTGACGGCCACTACTGCACCGCCACGATCCGGCTGACCGGGACGCGGAGGCCGGAGTCGAGCTCGACGACAGCGCCCTGCTGCCCGAAGGTCACGCGGGTGACCTCACCCTCCACGATCTGGGGCGGCTGCGGCACCTCGCCGATGGCCACCTCGACCGGGATCTCCGCCACGACCGCGCGGCCGATGAGGCTCGCCGACTGCGACAGGCTGCTGACCTCCGCCAGCAGTTCGATCGCCTTCGTCATGCCCTGCATGGACTCCAGCGTCTGGAACTGGACCAACTGTGCGAAGAAGTCCTCTGTCCCGCCGCTTTCGCTGAGCGGGTTCTGACCGCGCATCTGCTCGATCATGATCTTGAGGAAGTCCTGCTGATCCAGGTCCCGCCCCACCGTCCGCTGGGAGGTGGGGATCATGTCGTTGAGGCCCTTGCCCGCGTTCGAGATGTCCTGCACCACGTCCGACCTCCTTACGCCAGCACGTCCACCCGGCCATCGGCCGAGGGCTGCACGGGCTTGCTGGGGCCGGCCTGTCCCGGCTCGAACGAGGCGACCGGCGACCAGTCCGGGCCGCCGTCACGCCCGTCACGGGCGCCGTCGCCCGCCGGTCCGTGGCCGCTGCCGGACGTGTCCAGGCTGCCCCGCCCGGTGTCCGCAGCGCGGACTTCCAGCCGCTCGACGCGCAGTTCACGCGCCTCCAGCGACTGCAAGAGCGCCGGCAACGACCGCTCGAGGACGTCCCGGGCGCCCGCCTGCGCTGCCTCCAGGCTCACCCGCAGGCCGCCCTCGTGGGTGGCGATGCGGATGTCCAGGTGCCCCAACTCCGGCGGATTCAGCACAACGCGGATCTCGCTGTCGCCTCGCATCACGGCCAGGCGGACGGTGTCCGCCACATCGCCGGGAAGCGAAGCCGCGTCCACCACGCGGGCCTGAGCCACCGTCTCCACGCGCGGGGTGTCCGAGGCCCCTGAAGCCACAGTGCCCATCGGCGGCGTCACCGCGGCAGCGGCCGTGCGGGCGGCTGCATCGCCACCCGCGTCCGGCTGCGTCCGTGCGGCCGCGTCCGCCACACCCTGTCCGGCGCCGACGCGCGTCGAGGAGACCTCGGCCGCTGTCGCCGTCGTGGGTGCGCCGTCCTCGGTCACGTCCGGCCGGCCCGGCTGTGTGCCGCCGTCGTCGATGGCATCGGCCGTTACCAGGGGCGGCGTGTCGCCGTCCGCGGGCATGCCGGTCGCATCGCCCTCGACCGTGGCGGCCACCAGCGGCGCCACCGGCGCCTCGATGCCGTCGCCCGTCGTGGACGCGAGTTCGGCGGCCTGCGCCGCAGTCGCGATCGCCGGCGGCGCAATACCGCCCGCGTCGGTCGTGCTCGCAGCCACGCCCGTTACCTCGATGCGCGCCGTCGCGGCGTCGAGGGCTAGGTCGGCGGACGTGTCCGCGGCGTCGGCGGCGGCCATGGTGTGCAGGAGCGCACGCACGTCATCGGGCAGGGACAGCATGGCCGCCTGCTCGGTGGTGCGCTGGCCCATCACCAGGTACGCCATCAACGCCTCCATGACGCCCGGGGGTTCCCCGGCGGCGCCCGCCTCTTCCTGGTTGGTCTCCCCTGCCTCCGCAAGGCGGTCCAGCGTGGGGAGGTCCGTCGTTCCGTCCGCTGCGTCCTCGGTGGTGACGCCTCGCATGAGAGCCAGCAGGCTCGCGAGGAGTGCCTCCGCCTCGGTCGTCGCGTCCGGCATCGACGCTGCGCCACCGTCAGGTGGCCCTGTATCGCCGCCCTGCTTCGCTGCCTGTGCGGCGGTGAGCAGCGCTGCGAACGTGCCGGTCGGGTCTGCGCTCGATGCGTTCGAGGGCGTGCCCGGTGGCGGTGCGTTCGCCGGCGACGCCGGGCTCGTCATCAAGCCCGGTGCCAGTGCAACAGTCACGGCATTCGCGCTCCGTTCCACTCCCCGCCACCGCCCGATGGGCGATGCGCGAGGGTCACAGAGAGCGTGGCGCTCCGGGCGCTAGACCTGCATCCGGAAAACCTCTGAATAGGCCTCGACTAAACGATTACGGATTTGTACTGCCAGGTCGAAGGCGAGCGACTCCATCTCGACCGACAGCACCACGTCGTGCAGGTCGCGATCGCCGCCGGTGGCAAGGTCCGCGACGGCGGTGTCCGCCTCGTGGCTGGCGCCGCTGAGGGCGTCCAGCATCTGGCCGAAGGAGTTGCCGGCGCCCGCGCCGGGGTTCGTGGGGACGCCCGCGGCGTCGCCCAGCCCGCCCGCGCCGTTGAGGCCGAGTCCGCCGCCGATGCCGCCGATGCTGCCCAGTCCGGGAAGCGCCATGAGAGTCCTCCTGCGCGCCGCTAGCCGCGGCCGATGCCCAGCGCGCTCTGCGCGATGGACTTGGTGGCGTTCACCACGGTGGCGGAGGCCTGGTACGCGCGGCTGGCGCTCACCAGGTCCGTCATCTCCGTGACGACATCAATGTTGGGGAGGTAGATGTAGCCCTCCTCGTCCGCGTCCGGGTGCGTGGGTTCATGCACCTTGCGGGGGGCGGACGTGTCGCGGTGGATGTCCGTCACCTCCACGCCGCCGGGCGAGGTGCGGCCGGTGGCGCGGCCCAGCAGGTCGCCGAAGGCCGCGCCGTGCACCTGCTCGCGGAAGACCACGGACTGGCGACGGTACGGCTGGCCGTCCACGCCGCGCGTGGAGTTCACGTTGGCCACGTTGTTCGCCACCACGTCCATGCGGAGGCGCTGCGCGTACAACGAGGACGCCGAGACCCTGAGGCTGCCGAAGATGCTCATCCGTCCGCTCCTATCTGCGCGCTACCCACCGCGGATGACCCCGCGCAGCGTGGTGATGCGCCGCCCCGTGGTCTGGGACAGCGCCTGGAAGCGCAGTTGCGTATCGACCAGGAGCAACATCTCCTCGTCGATGTTCACGTTGTTGGCGTCGTTGCGTTCCGACACCACGTCGCGGGTGCGTCCCGCGCTGCCGTTCGCCTCCGCCGAGGCGAGCGCGGTGGTGAAGTGGCGCGCGTCCGTGGTGCGCAGGCGGCTGCTGCTGCTGTCCACCTGCAGCCGCAGTGCATCCTCGAAGGTGACTTCGCGCCGCGCGTAGCCGGGGGTGTCCACGTTGGCCACGTTGGAGGCGATGGCGCCCTGGCGGCGGCTCAGGCCGCTGAGCGCCTGGCGCGCCACGGAGAACATGCTGCCGTCCATGATCTGACCCAGCATCAGGCGGCTCCCCTTCCGTCACGGGCGCCGCGCCGGATGTGCCGCGACATGTTCAGGTCGTCCTGCGCGCCGTCCTCGCGGCGGCCCTCCTCGAGGGCGGCGGTGGCGGCGTCGCGGTCCTTCAGGTGCTCCAGCGAGCGGCGTTCCTTCACGGTCTCCAGCAGCACGTCCCGTACTTCCACCACGCGCGTCTGCGCCTCCGCGAGGGCGGCGCGCTGCTCCTCGATGCGCTGCGTGAGGCGTTCGACGTAGGCCACGGCGGTGCGGTACTGCTCCGCGTCGAAGGCGCCCGCCGGGTCGGCGAAGGCGATCCACTGGCGCTCGCGTTCCGCCTCCAGCGCCGCGATGGCGGCCAGGACCTCGCGCTCCGCGGCGGAGGCCGCGGAGAGGTGCAGCGTCTGCTGCTCCTCGCGCTGGCCGGCCCACTGCAACAGCGGCTCGAAGCGGAACGTGCGGGAGGTCATGCCGGCGCCTCGCTATCGGCCGTCTGGCCCTCGGCGGCGGGCTGCGCCGTCGCAGCCGCACCGGCGGCCGCGCGCGGGGCGCCCGATCGAGGCGGCACGCACAGCATCAGGCCGTTCACGGCGGCGTCCAGCGTCTGCGCTTCGTCCGGGCGCTGACGCAGGTAGGCCTCGATGGCCGGGAGGTGCTCCAGCGCCTCGTCCAGCGCGGGGTCCGCGCCGGCCTGGTACGCGCCGATGGACACGAGGTCGCGCGAGCGGCGGTAGCGCGCGATGTACTCGCGCATGCGGCCCGCGGCGTCGCGGTGCTCCTCAGTCGTGACGGCCGGCATCACGCGCGAGACGGACTGCATCACATCGATGGCGGGGTAGTGGTTCTCCGCCGCGAGTTCACGCGAGAGGACGATGTGGCCGTCCAGCGTGCCGCGCACGGTGTCCGTGACCGGCTCCGTGAGGTCGTCCGACTCCACCAGCACGGTGTAGAAGGCGGTGATGGTGCCGCTGGTGCCGGTTCCGGCGCGCTCGAGCAGCCTCGACAGTCCGGCGAACACGGAGGGCGTGTAGCCCTTCATCGCCGGTGGCTCGCCCAGGGCGAGGCCGATCTCGCGCTGCGCCATGGCGAAGCGCGTCACGGAGTCCATGAGCAGCGTGACGTTCAGGCCGGACGCGCGGAACTCCTCCGCGATCGTCGTGGCCACCCACGCCGCGTTCAGCCGCAGTGGCGCCGGCTCGTCCGAGGTGGAGACAACCACCACGCTGCGCGCGAGCCCCTCCGGTCCGAGGTTGTGGTCAATGAACTCGCGCACCTCGCGGCCGCGCTCGCCGATGAGGGCGATGACGTTGACGTCCGTGGATGCGTGGCGCGCGATCATCGCGAGGACGGTGCTCTTGCCGACGCCGGAGCCGGCGAAGATGCCGATGCGCTGGCCCAAGCCGCACGTGAGCAGGCCGTCGATGGCGCGGACGCCCGTCGACAGCGGCTGCGTGATCGTGGAGCGCTCCAGGACGTGCGGCGAGCCGCCGCCGCGCGGCTGGCGGTGCCCCGCCAGCACAGGGCCGCGCCCGTCGATGGGGCGGCCCATGCCGTCCAGCACGCGGCCCAGCACCTCCGGCCCCACCGGGACGCTGAGCATGCCGCCACGCGCGATCACGCGCGCGCCGGACTGGATGCCGTGCAGGTCGCCCAGCGGCATCACCAGTGTGCGGTCGCCCTTGAAGCCGACGACCTCCGCCTCGATCGCGTCGTGGCCGCCGGGACGCTCGACGCGGCACATCTCGCCGAGGCGGCCGGGGATGCCGTCCACTTCGGCGAGCAGCCCCACGACCTCGCGGACTCGGCCCTCGACGACCATGGGGGTCGCCGATTCGAGCAGGGCACGGTAGCGCCGCAGATCGGGGGCGGCCGGCGCCTCAGGCGGCATCCGCGGCCTCCTCGACATCACGATCATCGGCACGCAGCCCCGCCGCCGGGAGGGCGTCACGGAGCAGGCGTGCGATCGCGTCCAGTTGGGCGTCCAGGCGCGCGTCCACGCGGCCGTGAGCAGTGTCCACCACGCACCCGCCGACGCCCACTGCGGCGTCGCGCAGCACCTCGAAGGGCGGGGGCTCGCCGGTGGCGCGGGCCATGGAGGCCAGCACGGCATCCGCGTCCTGGGGGTGGACGCGGATGCGGACCACGTTCTGCGCGCCGGCGCGCTCCAGCGCGCGGCGCACGGTCTGCGCCCCCACATCCGGGCCAATCGCCAGGTCGCCCACGATGGAGCGCACGCCGGCCAGCACCATCTCCACCATCTCGTGCTCGGAGCGCCACAGCAGTTCGTCGCGGACGGCCTTGCCCTGCCCGGCCATGCGCTGCACGAGCGCCAGCGCCTCCGCGAGTTCGCCGCGCGCCTGCGCCGCGCCGTGGTCGTACCCCTGGCGGCGCCCGGCCTGCTCCGCCCGCATGCGGATCGAGTCCGCCTCGAACGTGGCGTCACGCACGAGGTCCTCCGCGTGACGGCGCGCCTGCTCGACGATCGTGCCGGCCTCGGCGGTCTCCTCGGGGGAGCCGCCGACGATGCCGGAGAGCGGGTCGTCCGGCTCGCAAGGGCGGCCGTCCACACCCAGCGTGACCGCGCCGCCGAGGCGGGTGGCGCGCAGAAAGCGACCGATTCCGGCGTGCGGCCGTGCGCTAGACAAGGAGGTCGTCCTCGCCGCCGCGCATGACGAAGACCTCTTCGGCCTCCTCCAGCCTGCGGATTACGGCCACGATGCGGCCCTGCGCCTCCTCCACCTGTGCGAGACGCACGGGGCCCAGCGCCTGCATGTCGTCCAGCAGCATCTTGGACGCACGTTCCGACATGTTGCGGATGACGCGTCCGCGCACTTCCTCGGTAGCGCCCTTCAGCGCCAGGCCCAGGTCCTTGCTGTCCACCTCGCGCAGCACGCGCTGGATGGAGCGGTCGTCCAGGAGGGTGACGTTCTCGAAGACGAACATGCGCTTGCGGACCTCGTTGGCGGTCTCCGGGTCAGTGCGCTCCAAGCCTTCCAGGATCACCTTCTCCGTGGCCAGGTCCACGTTGCGGAGGAGTTCCACCACGGCGTCAATGCCGCCGGCGGCGGTCAGTTCCGCGCGCGGCGAGAAGTTGGTGCCCAGGCGGGAGCGGATCACCGTCTCCACGTCCTCGATCACGTCCGGCGAGGTGCGCTCCATCATGGCGACGCGCACGGAGACCTCCGGCTGCACCTCTTCCGGCAGGTTCGCCAGCACCTCTGCGCCACGGTCCGTGGGGAGGTAGGCCAGGACGAGCGCGACCACCTGCGGGTGCTCGTTGCGCAGGAAGTTCACCATGTCCTTCGTGTCCACCTGCTGCAGGAACGCGAACGGCTTCGCGCCGGCGTGCTTGCCCAGGCGGGAGGTGATCTCGCTGGCGCGGTCCTTGCCGATCGCCTTCTCCAGCATGTCCTGGGCGTATTCCAGGCCGCCCACGGAGACGAAGTCGCGCCCCAGCGCCGTCTCGTAGAAGTGCGACATGATGTCCTCGCGCTCCTGCGAGGACAGTTGCCCGATGCCGACGATCTCCCACGTCAGGCGGCCGATGTCGTCGTCCGGCATCTGCCGGAGCACCTCTGCGGCGAGTTCCGGGCCCAGCGCGATCAGGAGCGCGGCGGCGCGACGGCGGCCGCGGGCGCTCTGGAAGGGGTTGCGCTTCAGGACATCGGCTTCGGCGGTGGCCATGTGTGGCTAGTCCTCCCGCAGCCAGGCCTGCACGACCTCGGAGATGCTCTCCGGGTTGTTGCGGGCCATGCGCTCAATGGAGACTTCCAGGTCGCTGCGGCGCACCTCGTCCGGCGACGGCAGCGCACGATGGTGCACGCCGCCCGCGACTTCGCCGCCGCCACCGGCCATCGCGAGGGCGGGCGAGCCGGGGCCGCCGGCGTCGTAGGCGCGCACGGCGCGCTTGTTCACGGAGCGCACCAGCAGCCGGAAGAAGATGAAGCCGACGAGGAGCATCAGCACGGGCAGGCCCATGCGGGCGTAGGCGAACAACTGCTCCGTGGACGCTTCCTCCACGAACGCCGCCTGCGCCGCCTCCACCGCCGAGCGGTCGAACGGCAGGCGCGAGACGACGACCTGGTCCCCGCGGTCGAGGTCGATGCCGATCGCGGCGGCGACGGTCTGCTGCAGCGAGACGGCCTGCGCCTCCGTGACACTGTCGTCCAGGAGGAGCGACAGCGAGAGGCGCTCCACGCGGCCGGGCGCTTCCACCTCAAATACGGTGGTCTTGTCCACCTCGAAGTTGGAGGTGGTCTCGGTGCGCGAGTAGTTGGTCCCGGCGCCGGTCGTCGTCTCCTCCTCGATGGTGGGGAGGTTGGCGTTGGCGCCGGGGATGTTGGTGAGGGCGCCCGGAATCTGACCCTCGCCCTCGATGTCCGCGGTGGTGTAGGACTCCTGCACGGTGCTGCTGGAGCGGGGCGTGCCGGCCTCCGGCGAGGAGTAGGACTCGCGCTGGGTCTCCACCTTGTTGAAGTTCAGGACGGCGCTGACGGAGACGGCGGAGCGCGCGGCGCCCAGCGCCCGGTCCAGCATGGACTGCACGTCTGTCTCCAACTGCCGCTCGTAGTCCTGCTGCAGCGTGAGTTGCGTCCCGGAGAGGCCCAGCCCGTCGTTGGACGCCATCTGCTGGCCGTCGTAGAGGATGGTGCCGCGCTCATCGAGGACCGTGATGTGCTCCTTGCCCAGCCCCTCCACCGCCCCCGACACCAGGTGCGCGATGCCGTTCACCTCGCCGCCGGCGAGCGTGCGACCCGGCCGCAGCCCGACCACCACCGAGGCCGTCGCGGGACTCTGGTCGTTCACGAAGAGCGAGCGTTCCGGCACCACCAGGTGGACGCGCGCGTTGGCGACCGCCGGGAATGACTCGATGGTGCGGGCGAGTTCGCCCTGCAGGCCGCGCTGGAAGTTCAGGCGCTGGACGAAGTCCGTGGCGGTGAAGGAGTTGCCCTCGAAGATCTCGAAGCCCACCTGGCCGCCCTGGGGCAGGCCCTGCGTGGCGAAGTCCAGGCGCAGGTCGTCCACCTGGGCGGCGGGGACGCGCACGGTGCTGCCGCCGCCGGCGAGTTCGTACGGAGTCCCTCGGGAGCGCAGTTGCTCCACGATCTGGCCGCTGTCCGCGCCGTCCAGCTCGGTGTAGAGCGTGACAAACTCGGTGCGGGAGGACCAGGAGTAGACGAGGAACGCCATGGCGACGAGGCCGACACCGCTGGCCGTCAGCAGGCCCTTGCGGACCGGCGTCAGGCTGTTCCACGTCTCCATCAGGCGGGGGAAGACATCACCCACGCGCAACACCCTCTCGCGATCGGATCGACTGCGAGGGACACGTTACGGACGCCCGCCGTGGCTCCGTATGAGGGACACCCCGCGACGATCGCGCGGTTCGTACCTAAGGCGGGGGAGGCCGCTCCTTCCGACCCCCAGGAAGGCTGGGATGGGGGTGATCCGCGCAGTCCGACCAACCCGCGGTCGCCGGAG
>JBBDIC010000138.1:0-10394 GCA_040880625.1 Dehalococcoidia bacterium
TCATCTCGCACGTGGAGGAACTCGCCGAGCGCCTCACCGACCAGGTCCGCGTCGAAAAGGGCGTCCACGGCAGCACGATCGCCGCGCGGTAGCCTGCCCTCCGCCTCCGGCCTACAGGTCGCCCTTGGTCACCATGCTGTCGGCGACGGCGTCGGGGTCGACGTGGTAGGCGCCGGCCTGGACCTGGTGGCGGAGGGTGCGGACGAGTTCGGCGCGCTCCTCCGGGGTGGCCTCTGTGAGGCTGCGGGCGGCGGCGGAGAGGTCGATGCGGTCCTGGGGCGGACGTAGCGGGGCAGCCGCCTCGATGGCGTCCGTGGCGTCGCGTCGCGCGGCGGCGCGGCCGGAGGGGTTGGGACCCGTGGCACGGGAGGGGCCTTGCGGCCCGATGCGGTCAATACCCACGCAGGAAGTCTCCTTCTCTGAAGTCTACGACGGAACTCCCGGCGTAGCGCTCGACAGCAGCCTCCCGATCACCACCAGCCGCTCGGCGTAGTGGTCGTCCGGGAAGCACGTGATGAGCGTGAGCGTCGCTTCCTGCGTGGGGCTCATCACGTCCGTCGCATCCGCTGCGACGACTCGAATCTCTGTAATGAAGTATCGGAAGACTTTGTCTCCCCGGTAGACCTCCACCACGTCGCCGGCGGCGACCTTCGGGAGCGCCTGGAACACGCCAGACGCGCCTCGACGCGCCACGTGGCCGCCAATGACGGTGTTGCCAGGTTCGCCGGGCGCGGCGGTGCCGGCGTACTGGCCGGCCTCCATGCGCGGGACGTCGTACAGCAACTCGCCGCCGCGGAACACGAGCCCCACGGGACTCACGAGCGCGTCCAGCCCCACCGAGGGGATGACGACGCGCGTAGCGTGCCGCTGGGAGAGCGCGGCGGGCGCGACATCGCCGGCCAGGAACGCCACCGGCGCGCCCGGAGGCGGGGCGGCGGGCTGCGCCTGCGGGCGTACCTCCGGATCGAGGGCGATGCGGATGGCGGCGACCTCCTCGGCGGTACGTGCTGCCTCCGTGACGGGGCCGTCGCCGGCGCCGGGCGGGGCGAAGAGGAAGCCCGCCGCCACGGCCACCACGCCGAGGGCGAAGCCGGCCATGGTGTGGCTCGCCGTGGAGCGCGTGCGCTTGCCGGCTGCGGATTGCGGAGGGCGCGCCATGGCTTCGCGGCGCTAGGAGGTCCGGCTCACAACGGAGCCGGGCTGCGATCCCGTGGCGCGGTAGGCGCCGGCCATGCGGCGGCCCTGCTGGATGCGCGGCAGTTCCTCCCGCAGCAGGTCGATCTTGTCGAAGAGCATCGCCTCGTTCTGGCGATCGTGCTCCAGGATGCCTCGGATGACAGTGTCCAGCGCCAGGGCGTCCTGGCGGGCGTGCTCCTCCGAGCCGGGGAAGGTGACCACGTTCTCCGGCATTTCGGCGGCGTCCTCCGCCAGGCGCGCGAGGCGCTCGATGATGGACTCGCGTTCGCCCATGAGTTCCAGGACCTGGTCGATGTCATCGCGCTCCAGGGAGGCGCGCTGCGCGCGGGCCAGGTCGAAGACCTCGCGCAGGAGTTCGAACTGCAGTGCGGCGAGCGGCTTAGCCACGGCGAGAGCCTCCCTGTGCGGGGCGGTCGATGGGCGAGGTGGCGGTCTGCGTGGCGACCTGCTCCAGCGCGTGGCGCCACGCCTCGCGGACGGGGAGCACCAGCCGGCGCACCTCCACCACGGGCTCGGCGTCCTTGTGCATGCTGGCGTCCAGCAGGCGGTGGTACATGTACTCGTAGAGCGGCGCGATCTGGCGGGCGATCTGGCCGGCCTCGCCGGGGGCGTCCGGGTCCAGGCTGGCGATCAGTTCCAGGACGATGTCCTGCGAGCGCAGCAGCGCCTGGTGCGCCTCGCTGATGTCGTGCGCGCCCAGGCCACCCTCGGCGCGGGTGAGGTTGCGGACGAGGGCGTCGTAGAGGAGACCGATCAGTTCCCCCGACGACGCGGTGGCGGTCTGCATCCGTCGGTACGTCTGGTGCGCGGACTGCATGCGTTCTCCTGGCTGTGACGTCTGCTGGCTCGCCGCGGGCCGTACGCCCGCCTCTCCATCACCATCGGCGGCCGGTCCGCCCTCGCGAGTCGGGGACTCCCGCATTCCGTCGCCCGTCGGGGTCCTCGGCCGGTCGAACCGGCGCTAGTTCTTGCGGCTGCTCTGGATGCTGGCGAACTGCGCCTGCATCTGCGTCAGCGCCTGCTGCTGGCTCTGCATCTGCGAGATCGCCATCTCCATGGCGGTGAACTTCTTGACGAGTTGCGCCTCCCGCGAGGAGACGCGTGCCTCCAGGCGGTCGATCTGCGCGTTGATGTCCGAGACGATGTTGCTCATCTCGTCGTTGCGCCCCGCCAGCAGGCCACCAGCGCGCGTGAGCGAGTCCACGTACTCCGTGAGCATCTTCGCGAAGCCCTGGCTGGAGGCGTTGATCGTCACCTGGTTGCTGCCCGCCGCCAGGACGCCGTGCGCGGTGAGCGTGACGCCCGGGATGAGCGTGTCGTTCGTCCCGCCCGCGGTGATCGCGCCGGTCTTCGTGATCGGCGCGGAGCCGTCCAGCGGCGTGAACGTGGACACGAGGTTGCCCGTGGCATCCGAGTCGATGGTGTACGTGCCGGCCTTCGTGGCGGTGGTGGGCGTCCCGGAGATCGAGGCGATGGACCCGGCGCCCCCGTCCACGAGCGACGCGGAGGCCGAGAAGACGGTCAGCAACTGAGAGACCGCCTCCGGGTCGCTCTGCATGGCCGCGGTCAACTTCGCGGTGTCCAGCGCGAGACGGTTGGCCGTGCCCGCGGCGGCGCCCACGGCGCCAAACGACACGCCGATGTCGGAGAGCGTGCGCAGGCCGCCCGCCACATCCGGCACGGAGCGCGTGATGATCGAGCGCAGCCCCTGCTCCATGCGCCGCACGGTGCCGTCGCCGAAGAGGATGCCGTCGTCGCCGTCCTCGCTGTAGGCGGTCAACTGGCCCATCAGGTTCAACGTGGCGTTGAAGTCCTTCACGAACGTGTCCACCGCCTGCAGCACGCCATTGGTTTGCAGGTTCACGTTGACCCGCACGGCCTCGGTCGTGGTGTCGTTCACGGTGAGCGTGACGCCGTCGATCGCGTCCGAGATGGTGTTGCTGGTGGAGTACTGGACCGGGCCGCCGTCCACGCTGTATGCCGCGTTCTGGCCCATCGTCTGCGATGCGCCCAGCACGCCCAGCGCGCTCATCAGGTTGCCCTCCACGTCCTCGAAGGAGATGGCGAGCGATCCCGAGTCGTCGTTGGAGATCTTGAGGCGGTCCCCCTGCGCGTCGTAGGTGGCAGTGACTCCGGCGTCCGAGTTGTTGATGCGGGTGATGATGTTGGAGAGCGAGTCGCCGTCCGCGTCGTAGGCGATCTCCACGCCGTTGATCTTGAACGAACCCACCGTCTCGGTCAGCGCCGTCGCCAGGCGCGCGGCGGAGAGGTCCTCCGTGCGCGAGGCCGCGCCCAAGCCGCGCTGGCTGGTGCGCGTGGTCCCCGGCGGCGACGCCAGCAGGCTCGTCACCCCCAGGAAGTTGCTCGTGTCACCCGCCGTCCCCACCTGCACCGCCGCGCCCGAGGTGAGTTGCAGCAGGTTCGGCCGCGCGGCTGCGTCGTCCTCGAGGGTCGCCGTGACGCCGATGCCGGCGTTGTTGATCTCTTCGATGACGTCGTTGAGCGAGACCACGTCCGTACCGGCGGTCTGCGCGGCGATCGTCGCGCCGCCACCGTCGATGAGTTTCATCGCCTCCAGGAAGTTCCCGTCGAGGTCTTCGAGGGTGATCGTCTGGCCGGAGCCGACGGTCTCGTGCGTGAGCGTGAGGGTGTTGGTGTCCACGTCGAAGGACGCGGTGACGCCGGCGGCGGAGTTGTTGATGTACTTGACCACGTCGCCCACGGTGTCCGTGGCCGCGTCGTAGTTGATGTTCACGCCGTTGACCTCGAAGGCTCCGGTCACCGGCGCGATATCCAGGCCACCGCTGTCGAGGGGGACCTGGGCGTCGAAGGGCGCGCCCACGGCGGCGGTGCTGGTGACGGCCTCCGAGGTGGCGGCGGCGATCGTGAACATCGTCCCGTTGATCGAGAACGTGCCCGGCGTGAACGCTGCGCCGAAGCCGGCGGCGTCCAGCGGCGCGTCCGCATCGATCGCCTGGCCGATGGCCTGCGCGCTCGACGCGGCCGTCTGTGTGGCGAGTTGCGTGACGTGGAAGGTAAACGCGCCCACGGCAGCGCCGGGCGTGGCGCTGGCCGAGATCTTGCTCGCGTCCGCCTCCTTCGCCAGGACGGAGGTGGAGCGCTGGCTGTAGGTCTCCACCTTGCCGAGGGTCTGCGCGCGCGTGAGCAGCGCACTGAACGAGGAGGAGATCTGACCGAAGGCGTTGGACTTGGCCTCCACCATGGCGCGGCGATTTTCGGCGAGCAGGATCGGACGCCGCTCGATCTGGATCAGTTGATCGATGATCGAGTTGGTGTCGATGCCGGAGGCGAGCCCTCCGAACGTGATGCGTCCGCCGCCACTCACCATCCGCGGGCGACCTCTCTCGTCGTCATGCGCTCAGGACCGCGCCTGGAACAGCAACCCGGGCGGCAGGCCGGTGTGCTCCGCCATGGCGCGCAGTTCTTCCGGCGTCACCACGGCCACGGTCTCGCCCCCCACGCGGTCCACGATGCGCACCACCGGCGCACCGTCCGCGTCCGTCTCCAGGTGCGCTGCCAGCGCCCGCCCCGGCTCGCCGAGGACGACCGCGAGTTCCTCGCGGCCGCCGGGACGGCGGTCCGGATCGCGCTGCGGGTGTTCGTCCCGCTGCTGGCGCGGCCGGTCCTCGGACGCCCCGGGGACGCCCACGGCTGGGATGTGGGCTGGGCGATCGACGCGGACGTCCGCCATGACGCACCGTCCCCCCGGCCGGACGCACCTCGCGCCGGTCGGTCACACCGGGATCATCGGCCGCCCGGGGCGTCCTCTGTACCCGGGAGAACCCGTAACGCCGGCACGGGGCGGTCCGTATGGACCGCCCCGCTGCACCGGACGGGGCATCCTGCCCCGTGGACCACTGCTAGGACTGGAGCAGCTGCAGCACCGCCTGGGGCGCGGTGTTCGCCTGCGACAGGACGGCCACGCCGGCCTGCTGCATGATCTGCTTCGCGATCAGTTCACTGGAGACCTGCGCGATGTCCGCGTCGCGGATCCGCGACTCCGACGCCGAGAGGTTCTCCACGGAGACGGCCAGGCTGTTGACGGCCGTCTCCATCTGGTTCTGCGCCGCACCCAGTTGCGCGCGGAACGTGGACACCTGCTCGATGGCCAGGTCCACGGACTGGAGGACCGTGTCCGCCGCGCCGGAGGTGGCCACCGCGTTGTTGCCCGCGATCAGGACGTCCAGTTCGTTGCCGGCCGCGCCCAGGGCGGAGGCCCGCATGTCCTGGAACGAGAGCGCCACGTCGTCGCCAACCTCAGCGCCCACGCGGAACACCGCGGCGCTGCTGCCGGTGGTGACCACGTTGTTGCCGTTGATGGCGGCGGCAATGGTGGCGCCGGTCACGTTGCCGGGCGTGCCGTCCTGCGCCAGGTTGATGGTCACGCCGAGCTGCTCGAACGTGAGCGACTGCGTGGCGTTGGCGCCCATGTCCTGGACCGTGAACGTCTCCGAGCGCGTGAACCCGGCGGCGGTGCTGGAGAGCGTCACCACCGCGCCCCCGGCCGTGGCCGAGTACGTGGTGGACGGGTCCGCGGACGAGACGCCGATGCTGGAGACGGTGACGTCCGCGCCGTTCTCGTTGGCCGTGACGGCGCCCATGGTGGACGCGCCGTCCAGCGTGACCGCCAGCGATCCGGTCAGCAACTGCTGGCCGTTGAAGCGCGTGCGGTTGGCGATGTTGTCCAACTCGGACCGCAGCGCCAGCATCTCCTCGCCGATCGCGAGGCGGTCGCTGGCGGAGAGCGTGGTGTTGCCGGCCTGGACGGCCAGTTCACGCACGCGCTGGAGGATCGAGTGCACCTCGCCCAGCGCGCCCTCCGCGGTCTGGAGCATGGAGATGCCGTCCTGGGCGTTGCGCTGACCCTGGCGCATGCCTCGGATCTGGGCGCGCATTTTCTCCGAGATGGCGAGCCCCGCGGCGTCGTCCGCTGCGCGGTTCACGCGCAGGCCGCTGGACAGTTGCTCAAAGAGCCCGCCCAGTTTGCGGTTGGTGGCGCCCAGGTTGCGCTGGGCGTTCATCGCCGCCACGTTCGTGTTGATCTGCAGTGACATTGCTGGCCTCCGATGCCGGGTGCGTCACGCGGCGTCCCTGCCGCGCATGCTCGCGACGCAAGGCGCGCCGCTTCTCACACGACGATCATCGAGGCGTACGGACGGAGGCCGATAAGGGTTTCCCTGCGGCGGGGGCGGTCAGTTACCCGCGGGAGGCGCGGTCTGGAACTGTAGGACTACGTGGGTGAAGGACTCATCTTCCTCGAACAGGTCGATCTGGGCGGCGCCCATGAGGCGTTCGTCCTCGTTGGCGAACTCGATAGACGTGGCGAAGCCCACCGGCTCGTCCGAGACGATCTCCCAGCCGGCGTCCTCCAGTGCGGCGCGCACGCGGGCAACCGCGTCCGTGGTGGACTCGGCCGTCAGCATGGAGGCGGCGAAAAAGCGTCCGCTGGGGTCCACGAGCGTCTGGTACTCGTCCACCGTCAGATCCGCCCACGCATCGCGCAGCGGGAACTGGCGCGGCAGCGTCAGGCCGGGCCGCGCCACGAACGGCGGCTCGTCCAGGCTGCCCGGGGCCGCGATCTCCAGCAGGTACGTCACGGACACCTGTCCCGGCCCCACCGCGAGGCCGTCGAGGACGCGCGTGACGTCGGCGGGTGACGCTACGGCCTCCCCGGCCACGCTCGTCACGCGGTCGTCCACCTGTAGCCCGGCGCTCCTCGCGAGGCCCGGGAACACGCGCGTGACGGTCAGGTCGTCCTCGAACTGCGCCTCCAGCAGCGGCGCGGAGGCGGCGCGAGGCACCTGCAGCGTCTCCTCGCCGCCCTCGCGCGAGACGACGACCGCGAACGTGCCGCCGGGCGGGCTCGGCTCGATGATCGCGGTGCCCGTCACGTCCTCGCCGGTGGTGCCCTGGAAGCGCACCACCGTGTAGGAGAGGTTGCCCTGCTCGCCCACCACCTGCCACGGCGTCTCATCCAGTTGCTCGGAGACCTCCGCGGTCAGCGGGGCGAGTTCCGTGTCCTCCACGTCGTAGAACAGCCAGACCAGGTGGGAGCCGTCCGTGCGACGCTGCAGGTAGGAGCCCAGCAGGTCGCCCCGCGGATGCACGGCAATGGCGAGGCGGTCCTCCTCGGGCGTGTCGGCGTCGGCGGAGGGGTTGAGCAGGTCGCTCAGGGCCGGCGGGAGGGCACGCTCGTAGACCACCACGTTCGTCTGGGAGTCCTCGCCCAGCCGCAGCCAGCGCTCGGCCAGGGCGGCCCCGGCGCTCTCCGGCGCGTCGTCATTACAGGCGCCGAAGACGAGCGCAGTAGCGATGAGGAACGCGGCGCCGAATGCGCGCACGATGCGCCCTCGGGTGACGGGAGCCATAGATCGCCCTTCAGCCACGCGGGCGGCGGATCGTATCACCGCGCTCGATGAGCGCGTGTGCATGGCGGTCCACCGCGTGTCGTGCGAGGGGCTGAAGGTGAAGGGGAGAAGTGGGGTGGGTGAGGGGATTCGAACCCCCGATCTTCAGGGCCACAACCTGACGCCCTAACCACTAGGCCACACCCACCGCAGAGTGCTTCCCGATCGTAGCATCCGCCCTCGGTAGGCGGCAGGGGCGACGGTGACCCCGTCCCTAGTCGACGTCCAGCAGGTAACGCGCCGGGTCAACCACCTCGCCGCCGGACGTGACACCGAGGCGGAGCAGCCCGCCGGCGCCGAGGCTGCCCACGGCCTCGCCGCGACGCACGTTTGTCCCGACTCCGACAGTCGACGCGAGGCCGTCGAGGGCGCTCAACCAGCCGTTGCCATGGTCCAGCACCACCCGGCCGCCACCCGCCTCGACGGTGACGCCGTCCGAGGGCGCGGTCACTATGGCGCCGGCTGCGCCGAAGAAGTCCACGCCCGTGGCGGTGGAGCGCCGGCCCGTGACGCCCTCGAGCGGTGACGAGAGCACGCCGCCGGGCCCGCGGCCGCCGAAGACGGCGGCGGAGGTGCTCGCGGGCGTCGTGGCGGCGGCGGTGACGCCGGTAAACGTGGGGGTTGCGCCGCCGACGATGGCGCCCAGGTAGTGGCGCGTCTCGAGGGGCAGGCCGGCCTCCCAGTTCGCGCCGTGCGCGTCCACGAGCGACTGCACGCGGCCCAGGCCGGCGTTGTAGGACGCGAGCGCCTTGCGCACGTCGCCGTCCCATACGGTCAGGTAGTGGCGCATGGTCTGAGCGCCCGCCGTGAGTCCGGCCACCGGATCGGTGCGGTCCACGTGCTGGTAGTACTGCGGCATCAGCTGCGCGATGCCCTCTGCACCGGCGCTGGAGACGCGTTTGCCGAAGACCACGTCCGGGATGAAGCCGGACTCCTGGTCCATCTGCCGCTCGAACAGGTCGCCGTAGCCGGGACCGATGATGCGCTCCGCCAGGTCACGGCTCGTGGAGCGCCAACCGTAGGGATCGGCGACGTCACCGGTGCGCGGCGGCAGCGTGTACGACGACGCCGTCCCATAGAGGTCGAGCGCCGCCATGCTCGCCGACCCTGTGCCGGGCGCCCCGCCCTCGCGAGGCGCGGACTGGCGCCAGAACGGCGCGCCGGCGCGGATCGCCGCGATCTCGGAGCGGATGCCGGAGATGTCGCGCCTCGGGGCGTCCAGGTGGCGCTGGAGGACGGCCGAGAACGGCGCGGCCTGCGCCGCCGTCGGACCGGCCGCCGCGGACGACGCGATCGGCTCAGGGGCGCCGCTGGCGCTGACGGAAGTGACGCCGCTGATGGCATCGAGCGACACGAGGCGACCCCAGGATCGACGTACGGTTGGGCGTGCCTCGTCAGCCTATCGGCAGCACGATCCGCGGCCGTATCGGGGGAACCCCTCGGCGCGTGCGTGGGAAGCACGTAGGGTGCGGGCGGTCGCCTAGAGCGCCTCGCCGAGGGCGTGGTACTGGCCTCGATAGAACAGCAGCGGATCGCCGTCCGGGCGCTCGACGGCAAACTCGCGGACGCGGCCGACGACGATCATGTGGTCGCCGCCGGGGAAGCGCTCCTCGATCTCGCACTCGGCCCAGGCGAGGGCGCCTTCCAGCACGGGCGAGCCGAGGGCCGCCTGGCGGTAGGCGTGGCCACCCATGGGCTCCGCCTTCTCGCCGTGGGCGGCGAAGGCGCGCGAAAGCGGCTCCTGGTCGGAGGCCAGGATGTTGACGCCGAAGGCGTCGGCCACCTGGAACCACGGATACATGGACGCACTCTCATTGATGCAGACGATCAGCATCGCGGGGTGGAGCGAGAGCGAGAGGAACGCGTTGGCCGTCATGCCTCGGAGGTCGCCGTCGTAGGCGATGGTGACGACGGTGACGCCGGTCGCGAACATCCCCATGGCGTCGCGGAACTCGCGCGTATCGATCTCGTCGCCCATGCGCATCCCTCCCCGTTCCGGCAGACGTGGGGCGGCCGAATCGTAACACGGGGCCTGCGCGCTTCCGCCGCGTATACTCGCCGCCCCCGGGACCGCGACGAAGGGCGGACGCCGTGCCTGTAGCCACCGTGGACGGCCGCGCCGTCCGCTACGAACTCACCGGCGAGGGCGCACGCACCATCGCCTGGACGCACGGCGTGGGCTCCTCCCTGGACTACTGGCGGGACGACCTGCCGAAGTTCCCCGGCTTCCGCCACCTGACGTATGACGTGCGCGGCATGGGCCAGTCGGAGGGCACGGACGGCCCGGTCGCCCTCGCAGACTGGGCGCGCGACCTCACCGCGCTGCTCGACGCCGTCGAGGTCGACCGCGCGATCATCGCGGGCGTCTCCATGGGCGGCGCGATCTCGCAGCGCTTCGCCCTCGACTACCCGGAGCGCCTCGATGGGCTGCTCCTGCTGTCGACCTCGAGCCGCGTGGGGGCGGCGGCGACGGCCGGCTGGATGGCGCGCGCGGACGAGACGGCCAAGACGAACGCGCGCCTCGCGGAGGCGCAGCGCGCCGTGTCGGCCTACAACATGGACGAGGGGCTGAAGACCGTGCGCGTGCCCTCGCTGATCCTCGTCGGCGACGCGGACGCGACCACGCCGCCGGGCGGCTCGGTGATCATGTCGCGCCTGATCCCGCACTCGGAACTGGAGATCTACCCCGGCATCGGCCACGCGGTCCTCCACGAGGAGCCACGCGCCGTCGAGCGCGTGCAGGCGTGGCTGCGACAGTTCGCCTGACGG
>JBBDIC010000138.1:10494-13192 GCA_040880625.1 Dehalococcoidia bacterium
CGCAACGAGATGATGCGGCTGATGGAGCCGGCGACGCTGACGGAGGCGATCGCCTCCGTCCCGGACGACATCGCCACGGACATGGTGCAGGAACTGGACGAGGCGGTGGCCCTCCAGGTGATGGAGGCGCTGCCGGACGAGCGCCGTGAGGAACTCGAGCAACTCCTCGCCTACGACGACGAGACGGCCGGCGGCCGCATGACGGGCCAGGTGCTCACGATCCGGCCGGACCTGACCACCGGCGAGGCCATCGAGCATCTGCGCGCCACGGACGCGGACCACCGCCGCCCGTTCTACATCTACGTGACGGACGAGGAGCGCACGCTCCTGGGCGTGCTGAACGTCCGCGCGCTCCTCACGGCGCCGCCGGAGACGGGCGTGGAGGGCCTGATGACGCCGGACGTGATCTCCGTGGAGTCCACCACGGACCAGGAGGAGGCCGCGCGCATCCTGCAGCGCCACCACCTGCTGGCGCTTCCGGTCGTCGACGTACACGGCCACCTGCTGGGCACGATCACGAGCGACGACCTGATCGACGTCCTGGAAGAAGAGGCCACGGAGGACATCTACCGCCTGGCGCTGGTGCACGAGGACGAGGAACTGCACGGCGTGTGGAGTTCCGTGCGCAACCGCCTGCCGTGGCTCACGGTGAACCTGTTCACCGCCATGGCCGCGGCCTTCGTGGTCGCGGGGTTCGAGGACACGCTGGAGCAGGTGGCGATCCTGGCGGCGTTTCTGCCGGTGATCGGCGGGCAGGGCGGGAACGCGGGCATCCAGACGCTCACGGTCGTCGTCCGGTCGCTCGCCATCGGCCGCATCGCGCCTCGAGACACGTTCGCGCTGCTGTGGCATGAGTTGCGCGTGGGGCTGCTGCTGGGCGTGGCGACCGGGACGATGGTCGGGCTGGTGGCGTTCGTATGGCGCGGCGACCCGTGGCTGGGCGGCGTGGTGCTGGCGGCGCTGTCGGTGAACATCACAGTGGGCGCGGTCGCCGGCGTGGCGATTCCCATGGCGCTCCAGCGCTACCGGCTGGACCCGGCGCTCTCGGGCGGCATCTGGCTCACGGCCGCCACGGACCTCTCCGGCTTCCTCGCGTTCCTCGGCACCGCCGCCCTGCTCATCGACCGCCTGGAGTAGCGCGCCCGTCCGAGGGGTGCAGCGCCAGCGCGCCCACGTCGCGGAACGCCGCGGCGAACTCGGTCCAGCGGCGGCGGATGCGCGCCCCCGAGAGCGTCGGGGCGACGCTGGAGGCGCCTGCGAGGATCTCCTCGACTGTGCGTGTGGCATCGACGGCGCCGATGAAAAGGCGGCCCAGCGGATCGCCGGGAGCGGCGACGTCGCGCTCGGCGCCAAAGGAGCAGCGGAACTCCTTCGGTGGCTTCGGCGCATCGAGCGCCGCACGGATCTGCGCGGCGAAGTCCCAGCCGCACCACGCAGGCACGGCGTCCGGCGCAGCGAGATCGAGCGGGGGGAGCGCCGGCGCATCGTCGCGCTCGGCGAAGAACTCGTGCTTCGTCATGCCGCCGTGCATCAGTTCCGCCGCGGCCTCGCGCTCCTGCGCGTCCAGGTGAGAGACGCTCACCCCGGCGAGGTACGTCGCAGGGTCGTACTGACGGGGGACGGCCCAGTCGCGCACTCGCATCCCAGCGGAGGCCATCCATGCGTGGACCTCCGGCACGGTGTACGGCCGGTCCTGCGTGTGCAGCAGCAGGTCATACGCGCCGGCGTCGCTCTGCGTGATCTCGGAGCGGAAGTTGGGCGCGTCCAGCAGCCCTCGGAGCGTGCGGCCCTGCTGCGGCAGGCCGCCCAGCGTGTGCTTCAGGATGCGCAGGCGTTGCTCGGGGGCGAGCGCGGCGGGCGCGAGGCGCTGGAGGAGCGCCTGCACCAGGTAGACAGGCTCGCGGCCGTAACGCGCGTACACCATCAGCGCCATCACGCCGCCGGGCGCCAGCAGGCGGCGCAGCGCTCGCAGCCCCTCCTCCGGCGAGTCCAGGTGATGCAGCACCCCCGTGCAGACGATGACGTCGAACTCCCCGAGCCCGAGGCCCGGTGCATCCTCGATGGAGGCCAGCACGTGGCGCACGCCCTGGAGGCCACGCTGCGCGAGGCGCGCGCGGTTGATGTCCAGCGACGCCTGCGAGAAGTCGAGCGCCACGACCTCCGCGCCGCTGCCACGCAGTTGCTCTGCCAGGAAGACCGTGTTGTCGCCGGTCCCGCACCCCGCGTCCAGGACACGCAGTCCCGCGAGGTCGCGCGCGCCGAGGTAGGAGCGCAGGCGCGGCAGTTCGCAGAGCGTCGGCTGGCGGAGCACGTCCAGTTCGCGCGCGGGATCGCGGTGGGGATACGGGAGCACCTCGTACTGGCGGCGGACGTCCTGGCGCGGCGCGGCGACGGGCGATGTGGTCATGGGTGCCTCCACCGCCAGTGTGGGTCGCGGGCGCGCGGCCGCGAATCAGGGGTATCCCTCGGATGGCCGGGGACGCAGGAGGCCCCCGTCCTTCCTCGGCGGGAAGGACGGGGCCTCCGTTGCAGGGGATCACCCCCGCCGCTCGGCTAGCCGAGCAACTGCAACACGGACTGCGGCGCCGTGTTCGCCTGCGAGAGCACGGCCACGCCCGCCTGCTGCATGATCTGCTGCGTGACCATGTCGGACGACACGGCCGCGATGTCCGCGTCGCGGATCCGGGACTCGGACGCC
>JBBDIC010000139.1:0-8367 GCA_040880625.1 Dehalococcoidia bacterium
GTGTAGCCGATCGTGTAGATCGAGGCGCCCGCCTCCGCGGCCTCGATGGCCTGCTCGCGCGCGTAGCTGTCAGCCGCGGCGCACGTGACGAAGTTGCCGCACGTGGTGAACGTGGGGTTCGAGGCGGAGCCACCGGAGCGGTAGCGGTTCGCGTAGCCATCTGACAGCAGGACGATCACGTGCGAGGCGTCCGGCCGGCCGCGCGCGGCGAGTTCCTGGCGTGCACGCGTCAGGCCGTAGCCGACGTTCGTGTAGCCCTCCGGATGCATCTGCCCCACGGCGGTCTCGTACGGCGAACCCGCGTCGTAGTTGTTCGTCAGTTGCAGTTCGATGTCTGCGGTCGTTGAGTAGGTCACCAGCGACAGGCGGTCCAGCGTCTCGCCCTGCGCGAGCGGGACGAGCACCGTGCCGAAGTCCAGCGACGCGTCGCGCATGGTGTCGAAGGGCTCCCACGGCCCGCTGCCGGGGCACGTCAGTAGCGGGCCGCCGTGCGTGTCCTGGCACATCGACCCCGAGCGGTCGAGCACGAGGATGACGTCCCGAGGTTGGGCGTTCGCGGAGGCGACGGCGCGGGCGCTCACCTCCTGCGCGACGAGGCCGAAGAAGCCGCCGAACAGCCACGGGACGGAGCGCCCGGCGGTCACCTCGATCTTCGCGGGGTCGCCGTCGTAGCTCGTGCTGACGCCGGTGCTCGCGCCGCCGGTGCCATCGAAGCCGTTCGCGACCAAGTAGTCGCCGGCCATGTCCTCTGCATTGGCGAGTTTCAGCGCGGTGTCCGGGTCGCCGGCGCGGCCGGGCAGTTCCTGCGCTGCGGCGAGGGCCGCGAGGTCTACCGCGCGCTGCGCCTCGCGGCGCTCCGCCAGCATGATGCCGAAGTCCATCACCAGCACGCCGAAGACGACGAACAGCATCATCGCGCCGATGAGCAGCGGCAGCGCCTGCCCGCGCTCGTCCTCGTGCGCGCGGCGGCCGGCGAGGGCAGCAGCGCGCACGCATCGAGCGGTGAGCGGCGCCATCGAGGGCATCACGCCACCACCGGGCCGTTGAGCGCGAGTGCTGCCAGCGCGCCGAGGGCGAGCGCCGGCGCGTAGGGCATCGCCTCGCGTCGACGGCCGCCGGCAATGAGCCACACGACCGCAAGGACGCCGCCGGCGGCGCTGCCGGCGAGCAGGAGTGTGACCGCCCCGGCCGGCCCGAGGACGGCGCCCGCCGCCGCGCCGAGTTTCACGTCACCCATGCCGATCGCGCCGCGGGTGACTGCGGCGAGCAGCGCCAGCACGCCCCCGCCCAGCGCGAGCCCGGCGACCGCCACAAGAAACGTCGAGGGCCCCGTGATCGCGGCGAGGAGGAGCGCGCCGACGGTGGCCGGGTACGTCCAGACGTTCGGCACGCGCCGCTCGCGGAGGTCAACGGTCACCACGGCGACGAGGTAGAGCAGCGTACCCGCGACGGCCGCAGCCGCCAGCGGCACGACATCGAGGGCGAGTGCCGCCGCCGCAGCCACGGACGCGATGCCGGCGAGCGCCGCAGCGCTGCGCGCATACGGGGGTAGCGTGAGGCCACGAGTCGTCGTGCGTAGCGCCATGAGGCTCATCGGCGGCGCTCCGCCTCGACGCCCTCGCGGTCGGTGTCGAACTCGATGCGCTCACCGGCGCGAAGGCCGAGGCGCACGCTCTCGCCGGCGCCGAGTTCCAGCACGTGCCGCGCGCCGCGCGCGCCGCGGCTGAAGCGCCACGGCCGCACGCCCGTGGCCAACTTGGTGATCACACCGGCGTTGTCCACGTAGACCACGTCGATGGGGTAGGACATGAGCCACGTGTGGACGGAGGCGCAGCCGGGGAACAGCATGCCCTCGCCGCGACGGGGGGCGGGACGGAACAGCAGCCCTCGGGCGCGCGCCCACCAGGAGCGGGCGACCGTGACGCGGATCCGGCGCGAGTCGCGCGCCGGTCCGTCCGGCGGGAAGAGGCTAGCCAGCGAAGAAATCGATGACATTCAGTACCACCGGTCCCAGGATGAGGAGAAACAACGTGGGAAAGATGAACACCACCGTGAGCAGGGTGATGCGCAGCGGGAACGTGTTGGCCTTCTCGCGGGCGGCCTGACGGCGGCGCTCCCGCAGTTCCGCGGCCTGGGAGCGCAGCACGCGGCCGATGGGGATGCCGTTGCGCTCCGCCTGCGCCACGGAGCGCGCGAAGAGCCCCATCTCCCGCGATCCGCTGCGGCGCGCCATGGCCGTCAGCGCCTCGTCGCGAGGGCGCCCGAGGCCGATCTCCCGGATCACGCGCCCCAGTTCGTCCGCCAGCGGGCCGTGCGACTTCTGGGCGACGTTGATCATCGCGGCCTGCAGGCCGACGCCGGACTCGACGTTGGTGACGATCAGGTCCATCGAGTCCGAGAGCGAGCGTTCGATCTGCTCCGTCCGGTGGCGCGCCGTGCGGCCCAACCAGACCCACGGCCCCAACGCGCCCAGCGCCAGCCAGCCGCCGAGGATGACGACGAGGTTGCCGTCCACGCCGTTGCCGGCGCCCACCGAGAGCAGCACGACTACGACCGGCGCGACCACGCCGGCGGTCAGCCACCACGTCACGAAGCGCCGCGCGGAGGCGCGCATGCCGGCGGTCTCCAGGCGCGCGGCGACCGTCCGTTGCAGGCCGCCGGGCATGATCGACCCGATCGACCCGGTGACGGCGGCGACCAGCGGCGCCAGCACCCGCTCCGCGAAGGAGCGGTGCTCCGGGACGATCTGCTCGCCCTCTAGCAGGCGCACGCGGCGGCGGATGAACGCCTCGGGGCTGCGACGCGTCACGCCCAGGGCCAGCAGCGTGGCCGTGAGGCCGGCGAGCGAGGCGAGCACCAGCGCCACGTCAGACCTCCAGCCGCGTCACGCGCTTGATCGCCAGGTAGCCCGCGATGTCCGAGGCGAGCGCGATGCCGAGGATGACGCGGCCGGCACCGTCCGTGAACAGCCGCCCGAACGTCTCCGGCACCATCAGCACCAGCACCGCCGTGAGCAGCACCGGGAATCCCGCCAGCACCACCGCCGAGTAGCGCTCGCGGGAGGTGAGCGCCTTGATCTCCGCGCGGAAGAGGTGGCGGTCACGGATCGTCTTCGCGACGCCGGCCAGGATCTCCGCCAGGCTCCCGCCGCTGCGGCGCTGGATGGTGATCGCCGTAGCCACCATGTCGAAGTCGGCGCTCTCGAGGCGCTCGTTCAACTGCTCCAGCGACTCGTCCACCCCGGCGCCCAGACGGATCGCGTCGCGCATGCGGCCCAGTTCGCCGGCCAGCGGCTGCTCCACCTGGTCCGCGACGCTGTTGATCGCCTGCAGGTAGCCGAAGCCGGACTGGAGCATGGAGGACATCAGGTCGCACATCTCCACGAGTTCGCGCTCGATGGCGGCGCGGCGCTTCGCGATGCGGCGGCGGAGGAGCACGCTGGGCAGCAGCGCCCCCAGCAGGCCGCCCGCGCCGAGGATCACGATGGTCATGTCGGTGGCGCCGAGGAGCGACGTCACGAGGAGCGAGGGGACGAGCGCCGCCGCGATGAAGAGCAGCCGCAGCGCCAGGTACTCGCCGATACGCAGATCGAGGCCGGCCTGCTCAAGCGCGCGGCGCATCTGGTCCGCCGACCGGCGGCTGCGCAGGAAGACGTCCACCAGCGGGACGCGCGAGGCGCGGCGGCCGCGCATCACCTCCACGTAGGTATTGGAGCCCTCGCGGGCCGTGTAGCCGGATTCGTCGCGGAGCGCGACAAGGCGTCCGCGGATGATGTGCTGCGGCGAGCGCGCCATCTGCCCCACGGCGGCGAGCGCGATCGTGACCGCGAGGCCCGCGCCGGCCGCGATCAGCCACGGCTCGAACGCCACGCCGGCGAGCGCGCCCGTCACAGCGACACCCCCACCTTCGGCGGCTCGATCCACTCCTCCGACACGCCGAAGGCGCGGAAGCGGTCCGCGAAGCGCGGGCGCACGCCCGTGGGCGCCAGGCGACCCGTCACGCGCCCATCGGCGTCCAGCGACTGGTCCTCCATGCGGAACACGTCCTGGATCGCGATGATGTCGCTCTCCAGGCCCACCACCTCCGTGACCGCCGTCACGCGGCGCGTGCCGTCCAGCATGCGCGAGACCTGCACGATGAGGTGAAGCGCGGACGCCATCTGCTGGCGGATCGCCGCGTTCGGCAGGTCGAAGCCCGCCATCATGATCATGTTCTCCACGCGGGAGAGCGCATCGCGCGAGGAGTTCGCGTGGACGGTGGTGATGGACCCCTCGTGGCCGGTGTTCATCGCCTGCATCATGTCGAACGCCTCGGAGGACCGGACCTCGCCCACGATGATGCGGTCCGGCCGCATGCGCAGGGCGTTGCGCACGAGGTCGCGCTGCGACACCTCGCGCCCGCCCTCCCCGGCCGCGGGCCGCGCCTCCAGCGCCACGACGTGCGGCTGGCGCAGGCGGATCTCGATCGGGTCCTCGATGGTGACGATGCGCTCCTGGCGCGGGATGAACGCCGATAGCGCGTTGAGGAACGTGGTCTTGCCGGAGCCGGTACCGCCCGAGATGACCAGGTTCACCTTGGACACCACGCACGCGCGCAGGAACCCCGCGACGTCGCGCGAGAGCGTCCCGATCCGCACGAGGTCCTCGATGTCGAAGCGGTCCGTGCGGAACTTCCGGATCGTGATCGTGGGGCTGTGGACCGCCACCGGCGGCAGCACGATGTTCACGCGCGAGCCGTCCGGCAGGCGCGCGTCCACCATGGGCGAACTGTCGTCCAGCCGCCGTCCGAGCGGCGCCGCGATGCGCTCCGCGATGCGGCGGATGTGCTCCGGCCCGCGGAAGCGGATGGAACTGACGTAGAGCATGCCGTCACGCTCGTAGAAGACCTCGGAGGGGCCGTTCACCATGATCTCGGTGACTTCGGGGTCGTCCAGCAGCGGCTGGATCGGGCCGAAGCCCAGCACCTCGTCCACGACCTCCGTGACGATCTCCTGGCGCGACAGCCCGGCGACGCCCGGCCCGATCTCCGCCAGCACGCGGCCCACGGCCGCCTCCACCTGGCTGCGGCGCTCGGCCTCCGGCAGCGCGTCCAGCGCGCCGACGTTCAGGTCCTCCACGAGCCGCTCATGCACACGCGCGACGATCGCGTCGTGCCCGGCGTCGGGCGGGCGACTCACGGCCCGGACCAGTCGAGGCGAGTCGGTAGCCATCGGTTAGACGCTCCTGCCGATCAGCGGAAGGCGTGCGAGCGAAAACCCGGGAGCACGCTCCTCGGTCAGCCCGGCGATGCTCTCCGTCAGGCCGATCAGTTCACGCGCAAAGCGGCTGCGCGGGTTGGACTGCACCAGCGGGATGCCCGTCTGCACCGACAGTCCTACGTGCGCGTCATGCGCGAAGAGGCGCGTGATCTCCTTCCCGGTGGCGCGCTCTACGTCCTCCGGCGTCACGGCGGCGGCGCGCGTGATGTCGTTCACGATCAGGCGCACACGCTCCGGCCCCACCGCCCACGACTCCAGGATGCGCAGCGCCGTCTTCGTGTCCTTAATGCTCGACACATCGAGCGACGACACGAGCAGCACGATCGCCGCCTCGTTCAGCGACGCCGCCACGCACTCGTTCATGGTGCCGGGGGTGTCGATGATGACCCACTCGTGGGTCTCCGCCAGCGCCTGGGCGATGTCCACGATGTGATCCGCCTGCAACGCGCGCCAGTCGTCCGGCTCGGACGCCGCGCTCAGCGCCATGACGCCGGAGTCGTGGCGCGAGAGGTAGGGCTGGATCGTGTGGCGGTTGATCTCGGTCTCTTCGCGCGCGAGGTCGGCGACGCTGCGGCGCACGTCCAGCGTCATCATCACGGCCACGTCGCCGAACTGCGCGTCGCCATCCACGATGGCGACCTCCTGGCCGGTCAGTTGGCGCAGCGCCACCGCCAGGTTCGCGGCGATGGTGGTCTTGCCCGTGCCGCCCTTGGCGCCGGCGACCGTGATCACCGTGCCGCGCGCGTGGCTGGTGCTGGACTCCGCCCAGCGCGCCAGCTGGCGCTGCTCCTCGCTGGCGAGCACGGAGTGGACGGCCGTGCGCAGTTCGCGCACCTGCAGCGGCTTCTCCAGGAAGTCGCGCGCGCCGGCACGCATCGCCTGGCGCATCAGCGTCGGGCTGGGCGAGGAGGAGTAGACGAGGATTGGGGTGTCAGGGGCGTGCTGCAGCAGCGATTCCGCCGTGCTGAGCCCGCGCATGGGCGGGTCCTCCAGCGCCAGCAGGATGATGTTGGGCCGCCGGTCCGCCGCCAGGTAGGTCGCCTCCACGCCGTACGCCGACTCACCGGCCGAGTCCAGCCCCACGGCTTCGAGGAGTTTGACCACCTCCAGCCGGCTGTCCAGGTTCGGGTCCACGATGAGAGCAGTCAGGTTGCGCGCCATGCGGTCCTTCTTCGCTGACCGCCTGCCGGCGGCGTGGTCCTCAGGCCTCCCGAGGGGTGGCCGTTGCTCGCGGTCTTACGGGCGGTTCACCTGGTCCGGGACGCCCGGCGCTGGCTGCACCCGCGAGAGTGGCCGCAACGTCCCCTGCCCGCCGTCGCCGAAGGCGCGGACGGCGAAGCCGAGCGGCCCTTCCTGCGACGCGATGAACAGCGCCTGCGACTGCTCCGGCGTCACCGCGAGGGTGACCGAGTGCGCGCTGGGCTGCGGGTCCGCCTCATCCACGCGCAGCGTGGCGGGGTCGCGCCCGCCGTCCGCCGGCGGCGTCAGCACCTGGCCGACCGCCAGCACCAGGACGTCCTGCAGGACGGTGACCACGGTGTTCTCGTCGTCCAGGCCGGCGTCGAGGGTGGCCTGGTCGACCTCCGCCTCGACCTCGGGGCCGAAGACGCGGCTGTGGGTGGTGACCACCATGACATCCACGCGGTCGCCCGGGATCATGAGGCCCCCGGCACCGCTGACCTCGCTCACGGGGACGGAGACGGCGCGCATGCCGGGCGCCACGGCGTACGCCAGCCCGCGCCCGGAGACGCCGTCGTCACCCACGAGTTTCGACTCGATGACCTGCTCGCCGGCGAGCAGCGGGTAGCGCGTGATGCGGCCCGCGATCTCGGACGGGACGGTGTGGGCGCCCTGCAGCATCTCCGTCTGCGTCACGCGGCGCGTGGTCAGCGCCAGCGCCGGCAGCCGCGTGCCTGCCGCCACGTCCTCCACAACCACGACCACCTCGAAGTTGGGCACGTCATCGGAGGGGACGACGGCTGCGGCGTTGAGGTCGTCCGGGGATTCCTGGCCGGAGATCCACGCGAACGTCGCGCTGGCCGTGGCCAGGCCCAGGACGACGGCGAGCAGCATGAGGACGCTGCCCGATCCCACCTTCCGGATTGCTCGCATGGCTTCGGTCTCCTTCTGCCGGCCGGGTGAGTGGCCCGCCGTCAGTCAGTGGTTATGTACAGCCGCCGCCGGTCAGCAGGCCGGACTGGTCCGTGGGTCCCCGTTCCAGCCGCGCCTCCGCGCAGGCCGAGATCGAGAACGTGGAGGGGATCGTCCCGAACGAGAACGCAGACGCCAGTCCCGAGAGCGGCGTGACCATGGTGTAGTCACGCTCCACGCGGATGGAGACGGCGTCGCCGCGCACGTACTGCGAGCCCGGCATGCGCTTCAGGTAGCGCACCGTCACCTCGCTGCACGTCACCGTGTTGTTGCTGGCCCGCACCGCCAGGCCCTCGATGGAGGGACTGACGGCGCCGGAGTCACACGGCCCGACGCCGTTCGGTGCGCTGCCCACGGCGGCGTACCGGGCGGCCTCGGAGGAGGCGTTGTTGACGCTGATGTAGGCGTTCAGCGCGAAGCCGAACTCGACCAGCATCAGCACCATGACGAGCAACAGGGGGAACACCAGCACGAACTCGACCATCGCCTGGCCGTCTTCGCGGCGCAGCCGGCGGCGGTTCATGCTCGTGTCCCCCGTTGCTCGGTCTCGGGTCTCGCCTACTCAGCAGGCGTGAGCAGCGCCGTGATGTCCGAGGACAGGCCGGTGATGGCGCCGGTGATGCCGCCCGTGAGGAAGGCGGCCACGATGATGATGGAGATCGTTCCGACGATCAGTGAGTACTCGACCATGCCCTGGCCCTCTTCGCGCCCGAGGCGGGCTCCGACGGCGGCACGGATCATCTGGATGGTTGCGAACATCTGGGGGTTCCTTTCCCTGCCCATCGTGGGCTCAATCTGGTGCGGACGAGCCGTCGAGCGACGGACGCTGCCCGCGATGCGTCCGTCCGAGGCCGCCGTCCGCGCCGCTGGACTGACTCCAGGGCTCGCCGCTTCGGTCTCTCTTCCGGCACCTACGAAATTACGGGCGCACATGTGGTGAGCCGCTGGGAAAAACGCGG
>JBBDIC010000139.1:8467-11653 GCA_040880625.1 Dehalococcoidia bacterium
GGAAGGGGGAGGGGAGAGACCAGAGGGGAGCCCTACGCGCTCGCCTGGATCTCGATGCGGAGGCGGGCCTTGCCCACGGCCAGCTCGTCGCCGTCTTCGAGCATGGCCCACGTGGAGGGCTTGCCGTTCACGTGGCACTCCGCGCCGGGGTCCGTGACGTGGAGGACCACCGTGTCGCCGTGGCGCCAGACCAGCGCGTGCTCGCCGGAGACGCCATCGCGGGCGGGGAGCACCAGGTCGCAGCCGGCGGCGCTGCCGATGCGCAGCGGGCGGTCCTGGATGGGGACGCGGCGCACCCCCGCGGAGGCGAACAGCAGCAAGTGCGCGGCGGAGCGCGATGGCGCTTCCGCCTCGGCCGTCGAGGGCGGCTCGACGGGTGGCGTGGAGCGCGCGATCTCCAGCGCACTGGCCTTCAGGCTCGCCGCCAGGCGCTGCTCCAGGTCGATCAGGGGCGTCTCGACGGGCGCCACCGGCGCGCGGCCGGCGCGCCACGGGTTCCGCGAAGGCGGCGCGCCCGTGCGCTCTCGCGTGACGTCGACGGGCGGCGGAGCGGCGGGGGCCGCGAGCGGCGGAGCGGCCGGCGTGGCGCCACGCGGCGTGTGCTCGCGGTGCGCTCGATGCTCGGTGCCGGCGCCACGGTCGGCGCGGCGGGCGGACATCGATGCGCGGGCGGCGTGGATGCTGCGACGGGTGGCCGTCATGGATGTCCTCGCAATCCAGGCGCCAGCGCGGCCGGCTGGGCGCAGGGCGCGCCCGGTGAGGGCGAGCGCCGCCGAGACGGGCAACGCCCGCGCCGGGAGCCGCACGGCCGGCAGTCGTGGCAGACGCGGGCGCCGCCTCGACGCACCGGGCGCCATCAGCGCGCGCATCGCGGCCAGGTAGTCGCGGTCGAGGTGGTTGAGGCCCTCCAGCGCCCGCGGGTCGCTCCCGAGGCGGACGAGCAGTTCCTGCGCGCGTGCGCGGTAAGCGACGTCCAGGTCATGGCGCGTCGCGCCCTCGATCAGGCCGAGGCGCTCCAGCGGCCCGGCCCTCGGCCGACGCATCCGCGCGACGAGCGCGACCAGCAGCGGCACGGCCACGGCCAGCCCCGCGGCCGTCGCGGCGACCTCCCACGAGATCGTCGCGCCGACGAGCGCGGACACGGCCACGAGGCCCGTGAACAGGAACGACCGCCACGCCGCGCGCAGGGCCGGGTGCGCGCTGCGGCGCTCTGCCGCGCGCCCCGCACCCGCTGCCGGGGCGGCCTCCACCGCGTCGTAGTCGGCGCGGCGCTCCTCGTCGATGATGATGGCGAGCGCGTCGTTCAACGCCTCGATGGTGGCGCGGGCGTCCGGGTCGTCGCGCCGTCCGGGGTCCAGCAGCGGCTGGATGCGCGCCCAGTACATCTCGCGCGCCAGCAGGCGGCTCGCGTCCGGTCGCACGCCCAGCAGCCCGTAGATGTCGGGCGACTCGACCTCACCGGGCACGTCGCCGGGCGCCTGCTCCGCCGCCTCGGGCGTGTCGTGGCGGGCCTCGATGGTCACGCGATCTCCTCCAGACCGCCTGTGGCGGCGTCTTCCGCGAGGACGGTCAGGAGGTACTCGCCGATGGCGATCTGCTCGCCGTGGTGGACCACCATCCACTCGTCCTGCCGCGTCGAGGTGAGCGGGCGGTGCGGCGCAATGCCGTGGACGCGGAAGTCGCCGTTGCCCAGCGCATACAGCCGTGCGTGCAGCCCGGCCACCGAGCGGTCGTCGATCATCACGTCGCAGCCGGGGTCGCTGCCGAACGACAGCGGGCGCCAGCCGATCTCGTAGCGGCGCTCCTCGCCGCCGGGCGGCCGCACGATGACGACGCCGCGCGTGCGATGCGCGTCCACGCTGCTCGGCAGACGCCGCCCCACGAGCATCGTCTGGCCCGTGGGCCGCCAGTGGTCCTGTTCCTTCGGCTTGCGCCGCCTCACGACGAACACTCCACCCAGGAGCGCCAAGCCCACGGCCGTGAGCGCCATCATCATCCCCGCCGTGGAGGCGGTGGACACCGGCGTCGCCTGCACTGCGGAGGCGGCCGACGCCAGTTCGCCGCCGTCGCCCACCAGGCGCGCCGTCAGCGCGCCCCCCGTGGCCGGCAGCGGCACGCGCACTTCCGGCGCGGCACCCTCCGCGATCACCTCGCCGTCGAGGGCGACCACGATGCGGGCGTCCGGCGCGGCCTGCGCGCGACCTCGGACGGTCGCGTGGCGCGAGGATGCCGCTCCATCGATGAGCACCGAGAGTTCGGGGGCGAGCGCCGGGACGTCGACCTCGACGGTCGTGGTCGCGACTATGGCGCCGTTGAGCGTGGCCGTGACGGCCACGGGCAGCGGCCCGGGCTCGAACTGCCACGGGTCCAGCAGGACGCGCGGCGGGCTGCCCAGCACCTCCAGCGCCTCGCCGCCGGTGCTGGCGGCGTACCGCAGCGCCCCGTCCGGCGCGCTGCTCTCGAGCGCGATGACGAACGGCCCGCCCGCGCCGGGGGCCGCCAGGTCACGGAGGTCGCCCACGTCACGCGGTCCGGCGCGGAGCATGCCCTCGTTGGTGACGCGGACAGAGGTCGAGGCCAGCGCCGCTTCGCCGCCGACGATCGCGCGCAGTTCCAGCGCGTACTCGCCGCGCGCCATGGGCGGCACGGCGATGCTCACCTCCGTGGAGGAGCCAAGGCGGTCGCCGAGGTGCTCGAACAGTTCCTCCAGCGCGCCCTGCTCCGTCACGGACCAGAAGTTGCCCCCGCTGCGCGTCGCGGCCTCCTGCAGGTAGTCGTGGTCGGCCTCGTTGCCCAGGGCGAACGCGTAGAGTTGCGCGCGGCTCGCGCCCACGGCGTCCAGGCTCGCCGCGCGGCGTTCCTGCGCGGAACCGTCGCCGAAGGTGGCACCGTGGTCCTCGCCGTCTGAGAGCACCACCACGGCGCGGGCGCCGCTGTCGCGCGGCGCCAGGAGCGCGAACGACTCATCGAGCGCGCCGTAGAGCGCGGTGTTGCCGGTGGCCTCCAGCGACGCGAGCGCCGCCAGGGCGGCGTCACGGCCGGCCTCGAAGGGCGAGGCCACGGCCGGCCAGTCGGAGAACGAGACCACGGCCACCTGGTCGCCCGGCGCGAGACGCTGCACGAGGGCGATCGCCGCCTCGCGCGCCGCCGCCATCGGCCCGCCCTGCATGCTCGCGCTGGTGTCGA
>JBBDIC010000139.1:11753-12995 GCA_040880625.1 Dehalococcoidia bacterium
TGGGGACGGCGCGACGTCGACACGTGCGACACGCTCCTCGCGAAGATGCGATTCATACCCACGCTGAGGCTACGGATCGCCCCGGCCGCACGCGCCATCCGTGAAGGCCTTGAACGTGGGAAGTCTGTAAGAAAGTGCAAACGGCCTCCTCGACGCGCTCGCGCAGCACACACGCGGCACAGGCGCAGCACAAGCGTGCGACTCGACCTCGGGAGCGCGGGCGGGCTCAGGCGGTGGCGGAGCGGTAGATCATCGGCGCGCGGCCGTCCTCGACGGGCAGGGCCGCGAGGCGGTAGCCCACGCCCCACTCGGTCAGCAGGAGGCGCGGCTTCGTCGGGTCGTCCTCGAGTTTGTTGCGCAGCGAAGCGACGTAACCGCGGAGGTAGTGCGTGTCATCGAGGTACTCGACGCCCCAGACCTCGGTGAGCAACTGGCGGTGCTGCGCTACCTGCCCGGCGCGGCGGCAGAGCGCGGCCATCAGCAGGTACTCGGTGCGCGTCATGGGCACTTCTTCGCCCCGCTTGAGGACCACGTGGCCCTCGGGGTCGATCACCAGCGGTCCGGTGCGCACGAAGTCGCGGTCCGGGGCGCCCAGCGGCTCCATCACCTGCGCCTGGCGCTGGCTGCGCCGCAGCGTGGCACGCACGCGCGCCACCAGTTCCGGCATGTGAACCGGCCGTTCGAGGTAGTCGTCGGCCCCGGCTTCGAGGAGGCGCACGGCCAGGTCACGCGACGTGCCGTCCGCGACCACGATCAGCACCATGTCCGAGGCGGCGCGGAGCACCTTCACGAGTTCCAGGCCGCTGAGGAGCGGCATGTTCAACTCGATGATCGCGGCCTCCGGACGCTCCGTGAAGGCCTGGCGCAGGGCGTACTTGCCGTCGCCGGCCTCGAGCACGCGGTAGCCGGCCTCCGTCAGGGCGCGCGCAGTCGTCGTGCGCGAGTCACGGTCGGGATCGGCGGCGATCACAAGCGGTTGCCCTGAGGGCTGCGACATGGGGAGTCCCGCTGAGGTCAAGACGGCACGTGGTGGTGGGTTCAAGCAGTGGGCGTGCCGCCATGCCTTAACAAACGCATCACGAACATCGGCGTTCGTCTTACGATTTTCTTAAAACCCGGCAAATCTTTATTCAGGCTGCGCGTCCGCCCGACGCCCTGCAACCCCCCATCACGATGTCGCAAGCCGCGATCCGCAGAAATGGGGCCGTTTCACATTCGCTAACGGCCCTCCAGAACCATCGG
>JBBDIC010000140.1:0-5743 GCA_040880625.1 Dehalococcoidia bacterium
TCGGGCGTCGTGGCGGTCGTGAGCGCGCGCAGGTCGTCCACGTCATCGGCGGTGCGGTTCACGCTCGCGGGCGCGGGGTCGCCGACCGCGGGCGCCGAGGGCTCGCGGGACACCTCGACGGGGAAGACGACGCGGGCGACGGTCCCGTCCGCCTGCGGCACCGCGGCGTCGATCGCCCAGAGGCCGGGTTCGGCGAAGGCCAGCGTGCCGGTGTAGATGCCGCGGCCGCCGTCCGGGAAGGGGGCGAAGGTCAGCGCGGCCTCCTCCACGGTCCGGTAGCCCTCTTCCGGGCCGTCCGGGTAGAAGCGCGTCTGCACGTTGAGCGCGGGGTAGGAGACGAGGCCCTCGAAGTCGAATAGCGCGAACGACACGCGCGAGGCGCCGGCGCCCAGGTCCGGCGTGCCGAACACCACGCGCAGGCCCGTCGCCTCGTCGTCGTAGGTGGGGTAGCCGCCTGAGAACGGGTCCTCGACCCAGACCGCGCCCCCGGGCACCGAGGGCGGGCCGGACGCCCCGTCGCCGCACGCCGGCGTGAACGCGAGCGCGGCCATCAGCGCCACGACGGCGAGACGGCGGGCCACTACGGGCCCTCCAGGTACGCGCCGAACGTGACGGCGTAGATCGCGAAGCCCTCCGCGTCCGAGGCGAGCCGCAACTCGTGGTCGCCGAGCGCGGGCAACTCCACCACGCGGTACATGCGCGGCTCGTCCACGCGGACGAGGCTGCGGCCGTCCTCGAACGTCACGTCCGCCCCGGCCTGCTCCGGCGTGAGCGGCGCACCATCGAGGAGCACGACGACCTCGGCAGGCTCGCCGCCGGGTGGGGGGTGGAGGACGGGGTTCACGGTGCGGCCCGCGAAGCGGAAGGCGATGTAGTCGCCGAGGTCATCGGTGGCGCGGGCGTGGACGAGACCCTCGCGCTCGTTGAGCCAGGCGCCGTGGGCGTACCACTGGTTGTGGCTCCTCGGCGGGCCCGGGTCGTCGTAGTGCAGGACGAGGTCGGGGCCCTCGTAGTAGGCGTCCTGCGCCGCGTAGACGCCGCTCGGGTGGTAGTTGCGCTCGTAGCCGAAGTACAACTCGCGCGTGATGCCCTGGACGTCCGGGTCGAGTTCCGGCGTGGCGACGCCGCCCAGGGCGATGTCCGAGACGTCGTGACCCGCTTCCGTGAGCGCGGCGCGGATGGCTCCCTCCGTCTCCAGGTAGTCGCCCTCCCCGAAGTGGCGGTAGACGATCGTGCCATCCGCACCTACCAGGTACTTCGCCGGCCAGACATTGTTGGCGAAGGCCTCCCATGTGAGCCAGTCGTCGTCCTGCGCCACCGGATACGCGACGCCCAGGTCACGGACGGCGCGGGCGACGTTCTGCGGGTCCTTCTCGAACTCGAATTCCGGGGCGTGGACGCCGACGATCGTGAGGCCGCGGCCGGCGTACTTCTCGTGCCAGTCGGCCAGGAACGGGAGCGTGCGGAGGCAGTTGACGCAGGTGTACGTCCAGAAGTCCACCAGGACGACGCGGTCCTCGGCGGCGAGCGCAGCGATCGTGACCGGCTCGCCGTTGAGCCACGGGCCGAGGCCCGCGAACTCCGGCGCGACGCTGCCCTCGATGGCGCCGCCGTAGCGCCCTGCGGCCGGCGGCGCGCCCGCCTCCATGTCGCCCGCGCAGCCACCGAGGGCCAGCGTGGCCGCGGCGGCGCAGAGGGCCAGGAGCGCGCGGGGGACGTTCATCGCGCCTCCATCGTAGGCAGCGCGCGCGTGGAAGACTCGGGGCGACGGCACCGCGAGAGTTGCCCCGGACGCTAGGGGCGGTCTCTTGTACGCTGGATCTACCGTGATCTTCGCCGAAAACATCTGGAAGTCCTATGGGGGTCTGGACGTCCTGAAGGGCGTCAACTTCTCGCTGGGCGACGGCGAGCGGGTGGGCCTCGTCGGCCCGAACGGCGCCGGCAAGTCCACGCTGATGGAGATCGTCGCGGGCGCCGAGACAGCCGACGAGGGGCGCTCCGGTGGGCGCGGCGGCGACATGTCGTTCCTCCAGCAGGAGGCGCACCTCGTACCCTCGCACACGCTGGCGGAGGAACTGTGGACGGCGTTCCCGGAGGCGCGCGCCGCCGAGGGCGAACTGGCCGAGGTGGCGGCGCTGATCGAGCGCGGCGACGGCGACCTGGACGATCTGATCGAGCGCCAGTCCGCCCTCTTCGAGCGCTTCGAGGCGCTCGATGGCTACCGCATCGACCAGCGGATCGGGCGCGTGCTGGCGGGCCTCGGGTTCGTGCCGGACGACCGGGAGAAGCGCTGCGGCGAGTTCTCCGGCGGCTGGCAGATGCGTGCCGCCCTCGCGAAGGTCCTCGTCCACCGTCCGCCCAACCTCCTGCTGGACGAGCCCACCAACCACCTGGACGCCGCGGCGCGCGACTGGCTGGCGCTGGAACTCTCCGAGTACCGCGGGACGATCCTGCTGATCACGCACGACAGCGAGTTCCACGACGTGGTGGCCACGCGCATCCTGGAACTGCGCGAGGGCCGCGTGGAGTCCTACACGGGCAATTACACCGCCTACCAGCGCCAGAAAGCCGCGCGCATCGCGCAGCAGGACCAGGTCGCGGCCCGCCAGGAGCGCGAGATCGACAAGCAGATGCGCTTCATCGAGCGCTTCCGGGCGAAGTCCAGCAAGGCCACGGCCGTGAAGTCGCGCGAGAAGGCCGTCGCGCGCATCGACCGCGTCGAGCGCAGCCGGACGGAGCGCGGCGTCTCGTTCAACCTCAAGTCCTCCGGACGCACCGAACTCGAGGTGCTGGAGGTGCAGGGCGTGGGCCACACCTACGGCGAGAACCTGGTGCTGGCCGGCGTGGACCTGCAGGTGGAGCGCGGGCAGAAGGTGGCGCTGATCGGCCCGAACGGGAGCGGCAAGTCCACGCTGCTGAAGATCATCGCGGGCCGCCTCGACCCGTCCGAGGGCCAGGTACGGTGGGGCGAGCGCGTGCGCTTCGGCTACTACGACCAGCACCAGGACGAGGCGCTCGACCCCTCGCGCACGGTGCTGGACGAGGTGCGCACGGTGGCCGGCAAGGACACGGGCGACGGGCCGCTGCGCGGCGTGCTGGGCCGCTTCCTCTTCACCGGCGACGACGCCTTCAAGCAGGTGTCCGTGCTGTCCGGCGGCGAGCGCAGCCGCGTGGCGCTGGCGAAGTTCCTGATCCAGCCCTCCAACGTGCTGCTGCTGGACGAGCCGACGAACCACCTGGACGCCGGCACCCAGCGCAAGTTGATCGAGGCGCTGGAGGGCTATGACGGCACGATCATCTGCGCCAGCCACGACCCGGCGATCCTCAACCGCGTCGCCACGCGCGTGTACGAGGTGGACGGCGGCGACGTGCGCGAACTCGAGGAGTACCGCCGCGACGACGACTAGCGCGTCGCCGCCCGCCAGCGCGTAGGCTTCCCCGCGGGGAGGCCATCGATGCCCGATACGACCGACCGCACCGGAGCGCCCGCGGGCGTGACGCTCACCTTCGTCGAGACGAACGGGGTGCGGCTGCGTGTCGCCGAGGCGGGGCCGGACGACGGCCCGCTGGTCCTGCTGCTGCACGGCTGGCCGGAGTGCTGGTACTCGTGGCGCCCCCAGGCGCCGGCCCTCGCTGCCGCGGGCTACCGCGTGGTGGCGCCCGACCTGCGCGGCTTCGGCGAGAGCGACGCGCCCGCGGGCGTCGAGGAGTACGACGTCCACCACGTCCTGGGCGACGTGCTGGGACTGCTGGACCACTACGGCGCAGAGCAGGCCGTGGTGGTGGGCCACGACTGGGGCGCCATCCTCGCGTGGCAGATCGCGCTGCTGGCGCCGGAGCGCGTGCGGGGCGTCGTCGGGATGAGCGTGCCGTACCTCGGACGCGCCGCCACCCCGCCGACCGAGGCGTGGCGGGCCGCGTACGGCGACCGCTTCTTCTACATCCTGTACTTCCAGCAGGAGGGCGCGGCCGAGGCCGAGTTCGACGCCAACCCCCGAGGGATCCTCGCGCCGCTCTACGCCGGCGGACGAGGCGCGGACGGGGAGCAGCCCTCGATCACGGACCCGGCGATGAGCGCCGGCGGCTGGATCGGACGGCTCGTGCAGCCTCGGACGCTGCCGGACTGGCTGGGCGAGGAGGACCTGGCGTACTACGTGGACGCGTTCACGCGCAGCGGCTTCCGGGGCGGCATCAACTACTACCGGAACTTCGACCGCAACTGGGAGACCACGCCCCAACTCGCGGGCGCGCAGGTCACGCAGCCGGCGCTGTTCATCGCCGGACGCGACGACACCGTCGTGAGCCGCGGCATCGACACGCTGGAGGAGCGCATGCGGCCGGCCGTCGCCGACCTGCGCGACGTGGTGCTCCTGCCCGAGACGGGCCACTGGGTGCAGCAGCAACGTCCAGCCGAGGTCAACACGGCGCTCCTCGACTTCCTCGCCGGCCTCGAGGGGTAGCGGGCCGCGTCCGAGGCGTGCGTCAGGCGGTCACGCGCCGCACGAAGCCCACGGTCGCCTCGATAGCGGCGTCCACGTTGCCCGCCTCGGTCGCGCCGGAAGCCTTGCGCGGCTTGAACGAGTGGTCGCCGTCGTCCAGCCAGCGCACCTCGATGGTGCGGGCGAGGCGGTAGCCCTCCACGTCGGCGCGCGTGCCCATCGAGTCGCGCTCGCCCTGGAGGATGAGCGCGGGCGTGCGCAGCGCCTCCAGGTGGGCCGTGCGGAGGCGGTCCGGCCGCCCGGCGGGGTGGAACGGGTAGCCGAGGCAGACCACGCCCGCCACGTCCCCCATACCAGGGTCGTCCGCAACCATGCTGGCGATGCGCCCACCCATCGACTTGCCGCCGATCACGAGCCGGTCGCGCCTGCCGAGCGCCTCGACCACTCGATGCCACGACTCGCGCAGCACGGGCTCGCGGTCCGGGCCGGGACGGCGCCCCTCGCGGCGTGCGGCCATGTAGGGGAACTCGAAGCGCACGACGCGCACCTTCGCCGCCGCCACGCCGAGCGCGACGGCCTCCATGAACGCGTGATCCATGCCCGCCCCGGCCCCGTGCGCGAGGACGAGCGTGGAGGACGCGTGCGCGGGACCGTCGATGATCGCGGGCAGGCCGCCGACCTCGGTGATGGCGGCAGCGGACGGGCTCACGGGAGCGTGATGACCTGCGCGTGGCCGCCGACGGCGAGCCACCACTGGTAGCCCTCGTCGCTGTCATGGAACCAGACATCGCGGTGCGTGCTGCCCACGGCACCGCCGGTGTCCTCGCACGTGTAGGTGCGCCCGGTCGGGTCGCCATCGATGAGGAAGCGCTGGCCGAGGCGTTCCGGGGCGCAGGCGGCCGCGCCGGCGTAGACGGTCAGGCCGCTGCGCATGACGCCGCAATAGCCGCCGCCGTCGCCCCAGCCGGCCGGGTTCTCGCCGCGCTGACAGAAGTAGTACGTGATGCTCTCGATGGTGACGCCGCCGCCGGCTGAGGGCGCCGAGGCTGGCGTGGGCGTCGAGGTGGGCGCGGGTGTCGGCGCAGGCGTGGCGACCGGCGGCGTCGGGTCGGGTGCCGTCTGGCTGCGGCGCAGGAAGACCGGCGTCTCGGGCGACAGGTAGCGCTCCTCCAGGCTGCTCGCCGCCGCGGGCGCGCCCACGACGTACGTGAGCCAGCGCTGCGCCGGGACGCTCCATGCCGCGACCGTCTCCACCGCGAACGGCTGCGCCGCCACGAGGGCATCGAGGTCGTTCGTGCCGGCCT
>JBBDIC010000140.1:5843-12915 GCA_040880625.1 Dehalococcoidia bacterium
GGTCGCCGTCTGCGCGTCCGGCTGCTGGGCGCGGGCGTCCTCGACGCCTGCGAGCAGCAGGACGAGCAGCGCGAGGGCGAGCGCCGCCGCCGCGGCCACGCCACGGACGGAAGTTCGGGTGGGAACCATGGATCGAGGTTATGCGCGGTGCGGCGGGTTACGCGATGGGGTTCGTTGACGAGACTCGCCCTAGCGGCATATGCTGCGGCATATACACGGAGCAAACGATGAGCCAGGAACGTCACGTCAGGTTGTTCAAGAACGGCCGGAACCAGGCCGTGCGCATACCTCGTGAGATGGAACTGCGGGGCGAGGAGGCCGTGATCCGGAAAGAGGGCGACCGCCTGATCATTGAGCCTGTGCAGCCGGCATCGCTCCTTGGCCTGCTGGTCACGCTGGATCCGATCGACGATGAACTCGCGTCGATCGCGGACCTGCCCATCGATCCTGTTGCGCTGTGACGCGCTACCTGCTCGACACCAACATCGTCTCGCATCTGATCCGCGACCCCCAGGGTCGCGTCACGAAGCGCATCCGAGCGGTCGGCGAGGCGCAGGTCTGCACGAGCATCGTCGTGGCCGCCGAACTGCGGTACGGCGCGGCGCGACGGGGCTCAGCGCGGCTCACCGCGCAGGTCGGCGCGGTGATTAGTGCGCTCGAGGTTCTACCGCTCGAGCCGCCGGCGGACGCCATGTACGGTCGATTGCGCACGCTGCTCGAACAATCGGGTCAGCCGATTGGCGGCAACGATCTCCTCATCGCGGCCCACGCGATGGCCCTCGGATGCACGGTCGTCACGGACAACGAACGCGAGTTCGCGCGCATCGACGACCTCCCGACGGAGAACTGGTTGCGCGACGCGCCGTGAGTGCGCGCCGACGGTTCGAGCCGGGCCACGTGTTGAGTGGGAGGGCACCGCCCCGTACGATGGCTCTGCGACCTGCCGAGGTAGCTCAGTTGGTAGAGCACACGACTGAAAATCGTGGTGTCGCCGGTTCGATCCCGGCCCTCGGCACCATCTCCCCACCGCCCTGCGTCTCGCTGTCGCCTCAGTTCGCCTCGTCCGGCGTCGATTGCGAACAGTACGCACCCGGCCTAGATTCGGGAGCGCCAGCGGCTGCGCCCGAGGCGGCCCGCAACCACACCGATCGCTCGCCCGGACCTCCAGGGCGGACGAGCCTCGAACGGACGCGTGGATGAGCCGGATCCTCGTGGCAGCAGCGCAGCCGGAAGCGGGGGCGACGACGATCGCCGCCGGGCTGGCGCACGTTCTCGCCTACGCCGGACGCTCGGTGCGCCTCGAACGGCTCGGCGGCGACGCACGCGCCGAGGCGGACGCGCGCACGTTCGCGTCGCTGGAGGTGGCGGAGGCCTCGGGCGTCGCGGCCACCGAGGCGGGCCTGCCGGCGGATACGCCCGATGCAGTCACGGTCATCGAGGCGCCGGCGGGGGCATATGGGGCGGCGCTGGCGCAGCGTCTCGGTGCGCGGCTGGTGCTGGTGACGCTCGACGCGGGCCTCGATGCGGATGGCGCGACGATGATCGCGAACCACCAGCGCAAGGCAGGCCCACGCGCGATCGCGGAGGACCGGCTGCTCGCCGCGCCCACGGTGGGGCGGCTCATCGAGGCGAGCGGCGCGCGGGTGCTGTCGCGCTCGGAGGACGGGGACCACGCGATCTGCGAGAACCTGGTTGTCGCGCCGATCTCGCACGACGCGGCGGATGCGCACTTCAAGCGCTTCCCGCATCGGGCGGTGGTGACGCGCGTGGAGAAGGTGGACCTGGCGCTGGCGGCGATGCTGACGGAGTCGGAGTGCCTGATCCTGACCGGCGGCGAGGAGCCGAGCCCGTACCTGCTGGACCGCGCCGCCTCGACGCGCCGGACGACGCTGCTGCTGGCGGCGGAGGGCACGGTGGCGACGCTGAGGGACATCGAGGGCGTCTTCGGCTCCGTGCCGTTCTCGCACGAAGCGAAGGTGGAGCGCATCGGCGGGCTGCTGCGCACCGCGCTCGACGACGCGACGCTGGCGGCGCTCACCGCCTAGCGCACGCTCCGCGCGCGTCGCGGGGCGGAGTCGCTATTCTGTCGTCATGGACTTGACCGGTGGCCTTCAGATCGCGCGGATCCGCGGCATCGCGATCCGCGTGCACTGGTCGTGGGCGCTCATCTTCACGCTGCTGACGTGGATCGTGGCCGGCTCCTACGTGGAGCAATACGAGGGCTGGTCCGACGTGCAGGCGTGGGGCGCCGGCGCCGCCACGGTGGTCGCGTTCTTCCTATCGGTGCTCCTCCACGAGTTGTCGCACGCGCTGGTAGCGCAGGGCTACGGCATGAACGTGCCGTCCATCACGCTATTCATCTTCGGAGGCGTCTCCAACATCGCGACGGAGATGAAGTCCGCGCGCCAGGAGTTCTTCGTGGCGGCGGCGGGACCGGGGATGTCGTTCCTGCTGGCGTTCGTGCTGGTGGGCCTTGCGTTCCTGGTGGGCGGGAGCCTGGGGAGCATCCTGGGCTACCTGGGCGTGGTGAACGCGGTGCTGGGCATCTTCAACATGCTGCCGGGCTTCCCGCTGGACGGCGGCCGCGTGTTTCGCTCTGTGATCTGGGCGCGCACCGGCGACCTGACGCGGGCGACGCGCGTGGCCGCGAGGGTGGGCGTGGGCATCGCGTGGCTGATGATCGGCGGCGGCGTGATCATCGCGATCACGGTCAGCCTCACGGGCCTCTGGTACGTGCTGATCGGCCTCTTCCTGAAGCAGGCGGCGGAGGCGGCGGAGCAGCAACTGCTGCTGGAGCGCGCCCTGAACCGCGTGCGCACCGGCGAACTGATGCGGCCCGCCCCGGAGCCGATGCCGGAGTCGTCCTCGCTGCAACGGATCGTGGATGAGCGCGTGCTGGCCCGCGGCGAGCGCTTCGTGGTGCTGGAGCGCGACGAGCGCATCACGGGCATCCTCACGACGACGGACCTGGCGAAGGTCCCGCGCGACGACTGGGCGACGACGAGCGCGCGCAACGCGATGATCCCGGCGAACGAGATCGCCACCGTGACGCCCTCGACGCCGGCGACCGAGGCGGTGCGCACGATGGCGGAGCGGGATGTCCACCAGTTGCCGGTGATCGAGGACGGGCGGCTGGTGGGGCTGCTGACCCGCGGCGACGTGCTGAACCAGATCCAGACGCGGCTGCAGTTCGGCGACCTGGCGGAGGCGACGCGCAGCGAGGCTTCGCGGGACTCGCGAGGGTAGAGGCTCGCGCACGGCTGTTCTCGGGCGTCCCGCGCTCGCCCTTCGACGGGCACAGGGTGAGCGGGATTGGTGCGGCCCGCCGCCCGCGGGATCGAGGTTGGATCGGTTCGTTCGAGGTGGGCGCAGATCACCCCCATCCCAGCCTTCCCCCCTCAAGGGGGAAGGGGCCGGAGGCAGAGCGGATCGATCTGTGCCACATACCCCTCAGAGCCACGCGCGAAGCGCGGTAGGTTCCTACCAACTATCGGCGCCGCCCCGCGGTTGGGGCCCGTACCGGTGGAGAATCCACCGGCCATTGTCATCGGATGAAGTCACACCGATGGCGTCGGCGCGCAAGGGCGCGCTGGGAGGACATCGAAAGCCCCCTACGGGACGTGCTGCTGGCGCCGACGGTACGAGGCGTAGGCTTCGCTCTCGATCTACCTCCGCCCCTCCTCGGCAACGAGGAGATCCCTACCGGACTCCGCGCTGGTAGTGGATCCAGGGAACGCCCGCTGTGACCCGCATGACAAACGACCCTCGCAAGGTTCCCCTCCGATCCTCCCCCCATCAGGGGAGGGTCGGACATGGTGTCCGCGCGCACGCCACCCTCTCCCTCTCCCTCAGGCCCCTTCCCCCTTGAGGGGGGAAGGTTGGGATGGGGGTGATCTGCCGGGGGCTAACCCGCTGGTTCGAGGCGGGCGAAGGACTGGAGCAACTTCTTCACACCCTTGTCGGGGAAGGCGACGGTGACCTGCTGGTCGCCGGGGACGAGGGCGCAGGAGATCACGACGCCGACGCCGAAGGTGTTGTGCCGGACGCGGTCGCCGGGGGAGAACATGGGGTCCTGGTCGTCCACCTCGTCGCGGCGGGCGGCGGCGGCAGCGCGGAGGCCGCTGGAGGTGAGCGAGTCGCCTCGACGGGGGGCGGCGCCGAGGGGGGTGGTGACGGCGTCCTCCGGGAGGTCCGCCAGGAAGCGGGAGGCGGGGTTGGCGCGGACGTTGCCGTACATAAAACGACGCCGGGCGCGCGTCAGGTAGAGGCGCTGTCGCGCGCGGGTCATGCCCACGTAGCAGACGCGCCGCTCCTCCTCCATCTGCGGCGGGTCATCGAGTGCGCGGAGGTGGGGCAGCAGGCCCTCCTCCATGCCGGCCATGAAGACCACCGGGAACTCCAGGCCCTTCGCCGCGTGGAGCGTGATCAGCGTGACGGCGTCCGGCTGGTCCGCCGACGGGTCGTCGATGTCCGAGACGAGCGCGATCTCCTCGAGGAACGAGGCGAGCGTGGCGTCGCGCTCGACCTCCGCGTACTCGGCGGCCACGGAGCGGAGTTCCTGGACGTTCTCCCAGCGCACGTCCGCCTGCTCGCCGTCCGTCTTCTTCAGGTGCTGGCGGAAGTCCGTCTCCTCGAGCACGCGGTCCAGCAGTTCGGCGATGGTCGCGAACTCGCGAAGGGCGGCCAGGCGGTCGTACATCTCGATGAAGGCGATCAGCGCCCCCCGCGCGCGCGAGGCGAGTTGCGGGATGCCCTCCGCGCGGTCGCCGACGGCGGCGCGGTGCGCCATCGCGATTGGCGTCAGTCCGAGGTCCGCCGCCGCGCCGACGATCTCGCCGACGGTCTTCGCGCCGATGCCGCGCGTGGGGACGTTCACGATGCGCTCGAACGCCACGGTGTCCGCCTCGTTGTGGATCAGGCGCAGGTAGGCGATGAGGTCGCGGATCTCGCGGCGGTCGTAGAAGCGCGTGCCGCCGACGATGCGGTAGCGCACGCCAGAGGAGATGAACGCCTCCTCCACGCCGCGGGACTGCGCGTTGGTGCGGTACATGACGGCGAAGTCGGAGGCGGTGTAGTCGTGCTGGCGGATGAGGCGCCGGATCTCGGAGGCGATGAACTGGCCTTCCTCGTCGCCGTAGTCGGCCTCGTACTCCACGACCTGGTCGCCGTCCGGGTTGTCCGTCCACAGGTGCTTCTCCGGGCGGCCGTCCGAGCGCTCGATGACGGCGTGCGCGGCGCGCAGGATGTGGCCGGTGGAGCGGTAGTTCTGCTCCAGCAGCACCACGTTCGCGTCCGGGAAGTGGCGCTCGAAGTCCAGCAGGTTGCGGATGTCCGCCGCGCGCCACGAATAGATCGACTGGTCCGGGTCGCCGACGACCGTGAGGTTGCGGTGGACGGAGGACACCTGCCGCGACAGTTCGAACTGCACCAGGTTGGTGTCCTGGAACTCGTCGATCAGGGTGTGGAGGTAGCGGTCCGCGTAGCGCTGCTGGACGTTCGGGTGCGTCTCGAACAACTCCAGCGTGCGGGCGAGGAGGTCATCGAAGTCGACCGCGCCGGAGCGCTTCAGGGCCGCCTCGTACTTCTCGTAGATCCGCCCCGCGATCTCCTCGAAGTAGTGGTCCGCCTGGCGCTGGAAGGCGGCGGGGTCGCGGCGCTCGTTCTTCGCGGAGGAGATCGCGGAGAGCACCGCCCGAGGCGGGAAGCGCTTCGGGTCCACGTGCAGCTCCGCCTCGATGGTCTTGACGAGCGCCATCTGGTCGTCCGTGTCGTAGATCGCGAAGTCGCGAGGCAGGCCGACGGCCTCGCCGTCGCGGCGGAGGATGCGCGCGCAGGTGGCGTGGAAGGTGCCCATCGAGAGTTCGGCCGCCTGCGAGCCCAGCAGGCCCTCCACGCGGTCGCGCATCTCGCGGGCGGCCTTGTTCGTGAAGGTCACGGCCAGGATGCGCCAGGGGTGGACGTGCTGCTCGCGCACGAGGTAGGCGATGCGGTGTGCGATGACGCGCGTCTTCCCGGAGCCGGGGCCGGCCAGGATCATCAGCGGGCCGCCCGGCGTCTCCACGGCGCGGCGCTGGGCATCGTTCAGGGTGTCGGAGGGGTGCGATGAGGCAGTCACGCCTCGATTGTAGGAGCCGCCCTGCATGTGAACCGGCCGTGGCGGCACTGCCGCTCCACGGCCCGTCCACAGAGGTCTCCACGTTCCGAGGAGGTGGCGACGAGGTCGCCATGCTTTCGTGATTCGGAGGGCGCTCCGTGCAGCCTGAACGGTCGCGACCCTCGCCGGAACGCGTGTTAGCCTGATCGAGCAGGCGGGTGTGTCAGACGGAGGCCCGGGTGGACTTCGAATCGATCCCTTGGCCCGGCGGCGATTGGCAGGCCACGGCGCGACTCTTTGGCGCGCTTGTCGGCGGGTATCTCCTCGTCCTCTGGTTCGCCTCGATCCTCTGGGTGTACCGCGACATCCAGGCGCGCACGCGCGACCCGATCACGCAGGCGATCGGCGTGGGCATCGCGATCGCGTTCCCGCTGCTGGGCCTGCCGGTGTACATGGTGGTCCGCCCGCAGGAGACGCTGCAGGAGGCGTATGACCGCCAGTTGGAGCAGGAGGCGATCCTCTCCGAACTGCACTCGATCACCGGCTGTCCGAACTGTCGCCGTCCCGTCAACGAGGACTTCATGGTGTGCGCCTACTGCGGCACGGCGTTGAAGGCGCCGTGCGGCTCGTGCAGCCGCCTGCTCCAGTTCTCCTGGCGCGTGTGTCCCACCTGCGCCACCCCGAAGCCCCGCCCGCAGCCCGACCCCGCCGAACTCGCCCGCCAGCGCGAGGCGGACGCCGCCGCCCGCCGGCCCTCGATGCCCGCGGCGTCGACGGCGCCCCGGACCGGCCAGGCGCGTCCCGCCGAGCCCCGCGCGAGCGCTGGCCAGACGCGCACCGCCGGGACATCGGCGCCGCGCCCGGCGCGCCCCGCCCGCACGAACGAGGGCGCCCCGCCCGCGCGCCGGCCAACCGGCACAGACGATTAGCGCCGACGAAGGCCAGCGAAGACAGGACAGGCCGCCCGAGAGGGCGGCC
>JBBDIC010000141.1:0-2159 GCA_040880625.1 Dehalococcoidia bacterium
AGGCCGAGGCCGCGGGTGGCGATGATGTTGCGCTGGATCTCGGAGGTGCCGGCCGCGATCGTCGAGGACACGCTCTGGAGGTAGGAGCGGGTCATCGAGGAGCGCATGGGGGCGCGTTCGTCCTTGTTGTCGTAGATGTTGGAGTACAGGCCGAAGATGCGCGTGCCGGTCAGCGCGATCTTCTGCGACATCTCCGAGTTGAAGAGCTTGGAGACGGACGCCTCGTGGTTCGGGATGAGGCCGCGGTCCTGCATGGAGATGATGCGGAACGAGAAGTTGAACATCACCTCGGTCTCGATGAACCGGTCCGCGAGGTTGAGGCGGTTCGGCTCGATGCCGGGGGACTTCGCCTTGCCGTCGTCCGTGGCCAGGTACTCCGTCAGGTGGTCCAGCGTGCGGCGGGAGGAGACGGCGCCGGTGATGTTGGAGCGCTCGAAGTCCAGCAGCGTCATGCCCACGTACCAGCCGCGGTTCTCCTCGCCGACGCGGTTGCGGACGGGCACGCGCACGTCCTCGAAGAACGTCTCGTTGAAGTTGTGGCGGTTGGACATGTCGATCAGCGGGCGGATGGAGATGCCCGGCAGGTCCTTCTCCATCAGGAGGAAGGAGATGCCTCGATGCTTGGGGGCGTCCGGGTCGGTGCGGGCGAGGACGTAGAGGTGGTCCGCCAGGTGCGCGCCGGAGGTCCAGATCTTCTGGCCGTTGATGACGTACTCGTCGCCGTCGCGGATCGCGCGCGTCTGGAGCGACGCGAGGTCTGAGCCGGCACCGGGCTCCGAGTAGCCCTGCCGCCAGTTGTGCTCGCCGGAGAGGATCTTCGGCAGGAACTCCGCCTTCTGGTCGTCGGTGCCGTGGACGATGATGGTGGGGCCGAGTTGGGAGACGCCCTGTCCGCCCACGCCGGGCGCCGCGGCCTCCGCCATCTCCATCTTGAAGATGAACTGCTCCATGGGGCTGAGGCCGGCGCCGCCGTACTCCTTTGGCCAGTGCGGGGCCACCCAGCCCTGCTGCGCCAGCGCATCCGCCCAGTTCTGCGCGTCCGCGCGCCGCGAGGCGTCCTCGGAGACGCGGTCGTGCTCCCAGTCGCCCTCGCCGTCCTGGTAGCGGGCGGGCAGTTCGCCCTGGATCACCTGGGTGACGCGCGCGCGGAAGGCGGCCTGCGTCTCGTTGTCGCTCCAGTCCATGGTCGGTCCCCCTCGAAGCGGTGCGGGTGTGCCTCGTACGGCCGCAGTTTAGCGCGCACGGATAGGCGTGTGGCCTACCGCGCGCCCCTCGAACGCCCCGAGGGCGCGCGGTACGATGGAGGTCATGCCACACACCATCCTCCTGGCCGAACCGCGCGGGTTCTGCGCCGGCGTCGTGCGCGCCATCGACGTGCTGGACCAGGTCCTCGACCGCGAGGACGGGCCGGTGTACGCGTTCCACGAGATCGTCCACAACCGCTACGTGGTGGACGGCTTCCGCGAGCGAGGCGCCGTCTTCGTCGACCGCATCGAGGAGGTGCCGACGGGTGCGCGCGTGGTGTTCTCCGCGCACGGCGTGTCGCCCGAGGTGGTGCAGGCCGCCCTCGACCGCGACCTGCGCGTGATCGACGCCACGTGTCCGCTCGTGACGAAGGTCCACCTGGAGACGAAGAAGGCGGCGAAGGACGGCTACGACATCCTCCTCGTGGGCCACGAGGGGCACGACGAGGTGGAGGGCACGCGCGGCGAGGCGCCCGACCGCACGCACGTCGTCGACCGGCCGGCGGACGTGCAGGCACTGGGCGAGCGGGGCCGTCCGGTGTTCGTCGTGACGCAGACCACGCTCTCCGTCGACGACACGAGCGCGACCATCGATGCGATCCGTGAGCGCTTTCCGGAGGCGCAGATCCGCAACGACATCTGCTACGCGACCACGAACCGCCAGACAGCGGTGAAGGAACTGGCGGAGCGCGCCGGCCTCGTGATCGTCGTGGGCTCCGCGAACTCCTCGAACTCCGTGCGGCTGTGCGAGGTGGCGAAGGCCATGGGGACGCCCTCCTACCGCATCGACGGCATCGAGGAGATCGACCCGGCGTGGTACGAGGGGGTGGACGTGGTGGGCCTGACCGCCGGCGCGTCCGTCCCGGACGACCTGCTGGAGCCGATCATCGATGACCTGCGCGCACGCGGCGTGAC
>JBBDIC010000142.1:0-12844 GCA_040880625.1 Dehalococcoidia bacterium
TCCGCCGTCAACTCCTCGTCCGGGGTGTCCAGCGGCCACGGGAACGGGAACGTCTTGAACGTCCTCGTGTCGGTGTACCGCGGCGTGTTGCCAACACCGAACCGCCCGCCGAGGCGGAGCGACCACGCTTCATGGACGCGGCTATGGAGGAGCCCCATCGTGTAGTCGTCCGAACGCGCGATCACGATCAGTTGCTGATCAGGCAGTGTGCTCGCGTCCACCCAGACGAAGACCCGGTGGGGCGACTCTCGCGGCGTCGCGATGAAGCGGTGAAGTCCCACCAGCGCTCGTCTCATCGCGGGGCGAGGTTCGATGTGACGCCACCAATAGTTCCGGTATGCGGGGCGGCGGTTCTTCTCGCGAATGGGACGAATCGTCTCGGCGACGACCGCGAAGGGAGCCTCGTAGTAGGCGGCCTCCGCTGCGGACATTTCCGTTCCGAAGTCAATGATGAACATGTCGCGGGAGCGCCGCATGATGTCCTGCCCATTCACCCATGGCCTGATGACATCGGAGTTCGGCTTGCCGTTTACGTTCAGAGGCTCCCGCAGCATCGAGGTCGCTCGCTGACGAACGACTTCGAAGACATTCCCCTTCGTGTCACCACGGAATGACGCGTTGAGGTTTTCCGCGAGGGCTACGGCCGCTGCGAAGTCCGACGGGCCTGACGTGAGATCGCTATGGATGGTCGCGACTGGATCGCCGTTGAGTGTGCGAGTGGTCTCGGAGCCGTCATCCTGGGCGATGATCGAGACTCGCACGGCTGTCGTGTCGGCAAGCCACGGCTCGTCGCTCCACGCAAGGAAGATGTCGCCTGACTCCTTGATCCGTTCGACCACCGCGCGGCTAGGTCCGCCGGTGATGCTGTTCGTCGCGAGAAGCCCCGCACGTCGGATGTGCCCGGCCGCGATCAGTTCGCGGGCCTTCTCGTGCCAGTAACAGACAATGTCTGCTCCACGTGGCAAGCGCCCCGTCCATGCCGCCCAGAGGTCGTTCGCGTACTCGTCCCCGAGTTCTCCGCGCAGATCATGCCCGCTGACAAATGGCGGGTTGCCGACCACGAACTCCGCCTCGGGCCACTCGGCGGGGACGGGGTGGCCGTCTACGTCGTGGTCGAGGATCGCGTCGCGCAGTTCGATGTTGTCCATCGAGCGCAGCACGGGGTCGCGCGGGAAGCCGTAGCCGTTGTCGATCATCCACTGGATGTGCCCCACCCAGATGGAGACGCCGGCGAGTTCCTTCGCGTAGGGGTTGACCTCAATGCCCAGCACGTTCTCCGGGCCTACGCCCGGCTGCGTGCCGGTGATGCCCAGTTGGCGGGAGCCCCAGGCGATCGCCTCGTGCTCCAGGTCCTTCAGCAGGCGCAGCGTGACGTACAGGAAGTTGCCCGAGCCGCAGGCCGGGTCCAGCACGCGCACGGCGCGCAGACGCTCCAGGAAGACCATCCACGCCGCCTCGGCGTCGCGCTCCCAGGCGGGGAGCCGGGCGGCGCGCAGTCCGGCGCGGGTGAGGGGACTGGGGGGCCGGCCGGCCATCAGGTCCAGCACGCGCGCCTGCATCGCGGCGAACTCCCGGCGCAGCGGCTGCATCACCACCGGGTCCACCACCATCAGGATCTTCTGCGTGTCCGTGTAGTGCGCCCCCAGTTGCCCTCGCTTGGCCGGGTCCAGGCCGCGTTCGAACAGCGTGCCCAGGATGGAGGGCTCCACCTGCGACCAGTCCAGCCGCGACGCCTCCCGCACGAGGCGCAGTTCCGCCGCCGTGAACTCGATGGTGGGCTTGCCGTCGAACAGGCCGCCGTTGAACCAGTCGATGCGCAGGTTGCCGAAGAAGCGTCCGGCGTCCTCCTGCGACATCTTGTCGAAGAGTTCGGCCAGGCCCTCGTGGAACAGGTCCGGCCTGCTCGCGCGCGCCTCGATCAGTTCGGTCATGATGCGGCGCGGCAGCAGGCTCACGTCTTCCGCGAAGAGGCAGAACAGCACGCGGTTCAGGAAGTGCGCCACCGCCTCCGGCTCGTGGCCGCGCTCCTGGAGGGACCGCGCGATCGTCGCAAAGCGCGTGGCGGCGGCCTGCGTGACCTGGTCCGGGGTCTGCTTCGGCCGCAGCGCCTCCGGGTCCGTCATCAGCGCCCGCAGCACCCGCAGCGCCTCCGCCGGGCGGTCGCGGATGTCCTCCAGCGTGACGATGTGCAGGAGCGGCTTGGTGTTGGTGAAGTTGGTGTAGACGACGATGCGCTCGATGTCGCTGACCACCAGCAGCGGCGGGTTCTCCAGGTCAGCGCGGTAGTCCAGCAGTTGGCGGTAGGCCGCCTCCAGGTCCTTGTGCTTGCCCTTGTACTCCCAGCCGAAGAAGCCGCGCTTCCAGACATCGGCGGCCCCGTCGCCGCCCGCCGTCCGCGAGACTGCCTTCTCGAAGCAGTAGGACTCGCCGCTGGGGTCCGCCTCGCTGGGCGTGGGCACACCGACCAGGGCGCAGAGGTCATTGAAGTGCGACTGGGAGAACTTGCGCTCGCCGCCGGCGTTCGGCAGCCACTTCGCCACGAACTCGTCGGGCGTGATGGAGGGCGACAGCGAAGCGTGGGCGGCAGTCATCCCGCACGTTCTACCCGCCCCCACCCGGCGACGCAACGCGCGCGCGTCACCCGGGGTCCGCCGCCCAGGCCGCACCGCGGACCGAAGGGGCCACGTCTTGTCCCCTTCGGTCCCTGCGATGAGGGCTGCGCCGCTGCTACTTATGGAGGTGGAGAGACATCGATGGCTGACGGCACCCGGCACGGTGAGCGCGCGCCTGGGGCGCAGGAGCAGGCGAAGGCGCGCCGCGCCCTGACGCGCGCGCCCCAGGATGTACCGGCGCCCCTCGTAGGGTCGCAGGCGGCGATCGCGCGGGCGGTGGCGGGGCGGGCGGGGAACGCCGCTGCTGTGCGCGCCGTGGGGGCCGCGCGCAGCGTTGAGGGCGTCGAGGGGGTCGAGGGCGTGCGGCGCGCGCCGGAGGACGAGCCGGCCGTGGTAGCAGCCGAACCGGTGGCCGCACCGGCGGCTGTGCCCATAGCGGTGCCCGTCGATGAGCCCGTGGACGAGGTGGCGCCGTACCGGGCAGAGATGCTGCGCTACATCAACGAGACGACGGCGGCGCACGACGCGGCGGCGGCGGGGCGCGAGACGTACAACGCCACCGTCCGCGACCTGGCGCGCGCCGCGAACCCGAGCGCCATCGAGGGTGTGCCCGCGTCGATGGCGGGCAAACTCGCCGCCGCGCAGACGCAGTTCCGGGCGTTCGAGGCGGCCACGGCCACCGCAGCGGGCGAGTTCGACAGCGTGATCGCCCGCGGCGATGGGGACTACAACACCGCCCTGGACCGCCGCGAGGGGCTCGCCACGGGCGCGCAGGTGGAGCAGTGGCTCGTCAGCGTCGGCACCGCGCGCGGCATCTACCAGGGCGTGCAGGAGGGACTGCCGGCCGCGATGACGGGCCTGGTGGACGCCGCCCTCGGCTTTGCGAACATCGGCAAGGAACTGGAGCAGCCGGAGTACGTGCAGGCGATGCTGCCGCTGGCGGACCGCGCGCAGGCGGCCGGGGCGCAGGCGCCCCCGCCCCGGCCGGACCTGGCCGCGGTGGCCGCCCGCGGCACGGCGCACGACCGCACCTCTGCGAGGTTCGCCTGGGGCGATGCGGTCAACAACTCCGCCGCCGTCGTCACCACCACCATCGGGTTCGCGCTGACCACGGTCGCCGCGACGGTCGCCGGGACCATCAGCACCTCCATCGGCATCGCATTCGCCGCCGTCGGGACGATCCTGGCCATCCGCTCCGCGATCCTCGCGGGTAGCGCGAAGAAGCGCCTCGCGGCGGCCGAGAAGTACCTGAGCACCGAGGGCGCGACGAAGGTCGCGCAGTACGCCAAGCAACAGAAGTCCACCAAGCAGAAGCGCCAGGCCGGGCTCGCCGTGCTCGGCGCGGCCACGGTCGCCATCGGCATTGCCGGCATCGCTACGGGCGGCATCGGGCTGGCGGTCGCGGGGCTGGTGGTGGCGCTGGCCGGGCTCGGCGTGGTGCTCGGCAAGTACATCCACAGCAAGCGCAAGCGCGCCGCGGAGGCGAAGGCCGCGGCCCACCTCGCCGGCACGTACGAGGCGAGCGCCGACGCCGGCGACGCCGAGGCCGTGCGCATCGTGCGCGACGTGAACCAGGGCGACCGCGCGAAACTCGAGGCGTGGTGCGCCACGGCGATCGCCAACCAGCGCCACAACTCCGCGGCGCAGGTGGTGGCGATGCTCGGCAGCGCCGTCCCCTCGGAGCGGTTCAACGGCCAGACGATCGTCGAGGCGCTGGGCGTGAAACCGGCCGATGTCCTCACGGCCCTCGACGCCGGGGACGCCGGCGCGGCGATCGGCCTGGTGGAGCGCAAACTGGCGTCCTGGTAGCGGGGCGTCGAGGTTCGTGGCCGAGGCCGGACCGGAGATTCGCGCAACCTCACGCCACGATCCCCCATCACGGCTGTTGTCGAGGGGATGCCCGGCGGCATACGCTCAGGCCGCGGCCGGGGGGTGATGCGATGCAGGCGTATGCGCCAGATGCGATCCGGAACGTGGCCCTCATCGGGCATTCCAAGTCGGGGAAGACCACGCTCGCGGAGGCGATGCTGTTCGCCACCGGCGCCACGAGCCGCCCCGGACGCGTCGAGGACGGCAACACTGTCTCCGACTTCGACGAGGAAGAGCACCGGCACGGCTACTCCATCGGCACGTCGCTGATCGCCCTTGAGTGGGGCGGGCGGCGCATCAACCTGCTGGACACGCCCGGCTACGCAGACTTCGAGGGCGAGGTGGTCTCCGCCGTCGCCGCCGCGGACACCGCCATCATCACCGTGGACGCCGTCTCCGGCATCGAGGGCGGGACGGACGCCGCCTGGCAGCACGCCGAGCACGCGGGCGTCCCGGCCCGCTTCTTCGCCGTCACGCGCGTGGACCGCGAGCACGCCAACTTCGACGGCGTGCTGGCCGCGCTGCGCGCCCGCTATGGCTCGCGCGTCGCCCCAATCGCGATCCCGGACGGCGCCGGCGGCGTCACGCGCCTCATCGGCGCTGCGGGCGACGCCATCGACGCCAACGACGGCGCGCGCGGCGCGGCCTTCGCCGTGGCGCGCGAGATGCTGATCGAGGCGGTGGCCGAGGCCGATGACGACCTGCTGGCGCACTACCTGGACGGCGACGCGATCGGCGACGAGGAACTCGCGGCGGCGCTCTGCGAGGCGGTGCGGACCGGCCGCGTGGCGCCGGTGGCGCCGGTGTGCGCGCCGCAAGCGCTGGGCGTGGCGGAACTGCTCGCCGACATCTGCGACCTGGCGCCCGGCCCGATCGGCCGGGCGTACGCCCAGGACGAGGGCGACGCCCTCGACATCGCGGCCGAAGGGCCGGCGCTGGTGCAGGTATTCAAGACCGCCTCAGACCCGTTCGTGGGGCACCTGTCGTACGTGAAGGTGCTGCGCGGCCGCCTCACCCACGGCGACCACCTGCGCAACCATCGCAGTCAGTCCGAGGAGCGAGCGGCGCACCTCTTCCTGATGCGCGGCAAGGAGCAGATCGAGGTCCCCGAACTCCTCGCCGGCGACATTGGCGCCATCCCAAAACTGACGCACACGGCCACCGGCGATGTGCTGACCGCCAACGGGCGCGAGCCGGCGGCCGTGCTGCCCCTCGCGTTCCCGTCACCCACCTACCGCAGCGCCCTGCACCCCAAGAGCCGCGACGACGTGGACCGCGTCTCCACCGCGCTCGCCCGCATCCTGGAGCAGGACCCCACGATCGGCATCGAGCGCGAGGCCGGCACGGGCGAGTTCGTGCTGCTCACGCTGGGCGACGTCCACGCGACGATCGTGGCGTCACGCCTGCAGCGCGAGTACGGCGTCGCCGTGGACGTGACGGAGCCCCTCGTGCCGTACTGCGAGACGATCCGGGGCAGCGTGCAGACGGAGCACCGCCACAAGAAGCAGACCGGCGGCCGAGGGCAGTTTGGCCACGTCGTGCTGAAGGTGGAGCCGCTGGACCGCGGCGCGGGCTTCGAGTTCGTCGACCGCGTGACCGGGGGCCACATCCCGCGCCAGTTCATCCCGGCCGTGGAGCACGGCGTGGTGGAGGCGCTGGAGCACGGCCCGCTCACCGGATCGCGGCTCGTGGACCTGCGCGTCACGCTCCTCGATGGGTCGAGCCACTCGGTGGACTCCTCCGAGTTCGCGTTCAAGATCGCCGCGGCGCAGGCGCTGCACCAGGCGGTCATGGAGGCGCAACCCGTGCTGCTGGAGCCCGTGATGCGGCTGCGCATCGACATCCCGAGCGACCTCGTGGGGGACATCAGCGGCGAGGTCAGCGGCCGGCGCGGCAACGTGCTGGGCTTCGAGCCCGGCGAGGAGACCACCGTCGTCGAGGCGCTCGCCCCGCTGGCGGAGGTGCAGCGCCTCGCCCCGCAACTCCGCAGCCTCACCCACGGCCGCGGCCGCTTCACCCTCGCCTTCGACCACCTCGCGGACGTCCCTCCCCAGGTGCAGGAGAAGGTCCTGGCGGAGCGCGGCGCGAAGTAGCGCTCCGCGCCCCCGCTCGCCCTTCGACTGGCTCAGGGTGCGCGGAGGGTGCGTCGTCAGGCTCAGTCTGGCCGGCGGAGCCTCGCTAGGGGAGCCTGCGCGCGGGCCTGTAGACATCGGACCACGCCCAGGCGTCGACGATGGTCTGCCCGTCGTCGCCGGTCGATGGGAGCGCTCCGAGCACGGTGAGGATCGTGCAGATCTGACTGCGATGCTCTGTGCTGTGGTTGATCACCTGCATGAGGAGCACATTCGCGTCGACCTCGAAGCGCGCGCCAGACTCCTCGACGACGATCCGTGAACCACCGACCGAGTGTGCCCGCTCGATCAGCCCGTCAGCGGTCCTCCGGACGATCTCCTCGAGGGCCTGGAAGCCCGGCCACGCCGCGCCTCGCGAAGCGATCTCAGGGTCGGCTCCACCAAGCCGTCGCAGGTTCAGCGCCTCGGCCCCGACGAGGTGAGTCAGGGTGCTGCGAACCGACCCGTACGCACCGGGCGCGGTTGCGTCGAGCTGCTCATCCGTGAGCCCACAACATACCTCGATGAGGCGAAGGTTCGCCCACGCGTTCTGTCGGTAGAAGTCGTCGATCAGGTCGGCCATGCCGCCGAGAATAGCCGAGCCCGTCGAGGGCGAGCGCGGGCAACCTCGACCCCCACGCGGCCGCCGAGGGCTACCATCCGCGCGATGCCTGAACCGACCTCCGGGCGACCTCGACAGATGAAGGACTACGGCGTCCCGGACGACGACGCGCGCATCCTTCCGTGGTCGTGGGCGCAGGAGCGCCTGGAGGGCTCACGCAACTACTGGGTGTCCACGGTGGCGGCGGACGGCGCGCCGCACAGCGCGCCGGTCTGGGGCGTCTGGGTCGACGACGTCTTCTACTTCGACACCGGCGCCACGACCAAGAAGGCGCGCAACATCGAGGCGGACGCGCGCGTGACGGTGACCACCGAGCACGCCGACGAGGCCGTGATCGTGCACGGCCGCGCGGAGGCCGTGCCGCCGAGCGTGATGACGGACCGCTTCGACGAGGTCTACGCGGCGAAGTACGGCTCCTCGCCGCCGGGCCAGCGCTACGTCGTGCGGCCGTCGCACGCCTTCGGGTTCATCGAGGAGGCGAGCCAGTTCGCCGCCACGGCCACCCGCTGGGAGTTCGCTTAGCGAGCAGGCGCCTCGCGCGCGCGGCCTCACGCCGACGCCCTAACCTCGACGCCATGGCCCACGGCTCAGGCGCGGCGTCCCACGGGCACTCCCACACGTCGGACCGGCGGCGGCTGCTGCTGGCGCTCGGGCTGGCCGTGGGCACGGCGGCGCTGGAGGTGGTCGGCGGCATCGTGTCCGGATCGCTGGCGCTGCTGGCGGACGCCGGTCACGTGGTCACGGACGCCACGGCGCTGGCGCTGGCCCTCGGTGCGGTCTGGCTGGCGCGGCGGCCGCACACGCTGCGCCTCACCTACGGCTACCACCGCATCGAGGTGCTGGCGGCCAGCGCGAACGGCCTGCTGCTCTTCGCCGTGGCGGCGTTGGTCGCGTGGCACGCCATCGAGCGCCTCGCGGAGCCGTCGGAGGTGGAGGCCGGCACGCTGCTGGGCGTGGCGACGCTGGGGCTGCTGGCGAACGCGGCGGCGCTGGTGATCCTGCACGGCTCGGAGTCGGTGAACGTGCGCGCGGCGCGGCTGCACGTGGTCAGCGACCTCGGCGGGTCCGTCGCCGCCGTGACGGCGGGCGTGATCGCCGCGACGACGGGCTGGGACCGCGCGGACCCGCTGCTCTCGCTGCTGATCGTCGCACTCGTCTGCATCGGCGCGTGGCGGCTGCTGAGCGAGACCGGCGCGATCCTGATGCAGCGCACCCCGGCCAGCCTCGATCTGCGGGAGGTGGAGGGCGCCCTGCGCGGCGTCCCCGGCATCCTGGCGGTCCACGACGTCCACGTCTGGACCGTCACCAGCGGCTTCCTCGTCTTCACCGCCCACGTGGAGGTCACCTCGCACGACGTCCTCGGCACGATCGAGGACGCGACGGCGCTGCTGCGCGACCGCTTCCACATCGACCACGCCGCGCTGCACCCGGAGCCCGCCCGCCTGCTTGACCTCGATGGCGACGCCTGAGCGCCTAGCGCCCGGGCAAGCTGAGCCTGTCGAAGAGCGCGGACGCCCTTCCGGCCCCCTCCCCCTTGAGGGGGGAGGGTTGGGGTGGGGGTGAGCGGCGCGTAGCGCCGCCCGGCCTGCCTCGATCCCGCGGCGGCATCGAAGAACCAGCGGGCAAAAGGAAGCGCCGGTCCCCCTCGGCGGGAGGGGGCCGGCGCTGGTTGCCGCGCGGGGCGCGGGGGCGGGTGTTACTTGAGTTCGACCTTGGCGCCGGCCTCCTCGAGGGCCTTCTTGGCGGCCTCGGCGTCGGCCTTGTTCGCGCCTTCCTTGACCGCCTTCGGGGCAGCCTCCACCAGGTCCTTGGCCTCCTTGAGGCCCAGGGCGGTGAGTTCACGGACGACCTTGATGACGCCGATCTTGTTGGCGCCGAAGTCCGTGAGGATGATGTCGAACGCGTCCTGCTCCTCCGCCGCGGCGGCGTCGCCACCACCGGCGCCCGCGGCCGCCGCCATGGCGACCGGCGCAGCCGCCGTCACGCCGAACTCTTCCTCGATCGCCTTGTTCAGGTCGCGGAGTTCGATCAGGGTCATGCCCTTGATGACGTCCAGGACCTCTTCAACCTTGCTCATCACGTGCCTCCTCAGGCCGCCCGCCCGTCCGAGGGCTGCCGGCAGATGTCTCTTGTTGTGTCGGCCGGCCTACGCCGCCTCTGACTCCAGTTGGGTAGCGCGGGCCTCCACCAGGCCCACGAACTGACGCTGCGTGGCGACCAGCAGCCCGCTGAACTCCGCGATCTTGCCCACCACGTTGCCGGCGAGTTTCGCGAGCAACTCGTCCTTGGAGGGCAGCGTGGCCAGGTCGCGGATGTACGCCTCGTCCACCACGTCGCCGTCGATGATGGCGCGGCGGATCTGGACCTTCGAGTCCGCGTTCGCACGCAGGTACTCCACCAGCGCCTTCGAGGGGGCGACGGGCTCGTCGTACCCCACGATGATCGCGGTCGGCCCCTCCGCCAGTTGGACGAAGTTGGGCTTGCCGGCCTGGTCGGCGGCGATCCGGAGCAACGTGTTCTTGACCACGTGCATCTCGGCGCCGGCCTCGCGCAGCCGCGCGCGCAGTTCGATCTGCTTTGCCATGGAGATGCCCTGGTACTGCGCCGAGATCGCGATCTCGGCGCGTCCGATGACATCCGCCAGCGCGGCAACCTGCTGCACCTTCTTCGGTGTCGGCATCCGCTCCTCCTGCGTTCCGTCGCGTCCGCACCCGTCCGGGTACGAAGACGCGCCCTGCACCCGCCATTCGAGACGTGGTGAGGACGCGACGGCGGCCGCGGGCGGCCGGGGTGTGCGCGATGCCCTCGCCTGCATGGGTGGCCGTGGCCGTTATCCCGAGGGGACCCATGGTCTCTGGCGGTGGTCCTTCCCCAGGGGGAAGGACCGAGTGTTGATTATGGGGTGGTGGCCCCGTGCGGTCTACCTCGGCGGTCCGCGTCTGGCGGATCGCCACTGGTTCTCTCGTGTGCTGGCGGGGTGGTGGTGGCCCCCGCGGATCACCCCCACCCCAACCCTCCCCCCTCAAGGGGGAGGGGGTCGGAGTCAGAGGAGGGTTGTTAGGTCTTCAGTTCTGCCAGGTCGAGCGTGACGCCCGGGCCCATCGTGGATGCGATCGAGGCGCCTCGGATGAGGTCGCCCTTGGCGCCGGCGGGGCGGTTGCGCTGGATCTCCGCCACCATCGCGCGGAGGTTCTCCACGATCTGCTGGGGCTCGAAGGACGCCTTGCCGAGGATGACGTGGATCACGTTGCTGCGGTCCATGCGGAAGTCCACGCGGCCGGCCTTCGCCTCCTGCACGCCTCGGGCGATGTCGTCGGCGCCCAGGACGGTGTTGTTGCGGGGGTTGGGCATGAGGCCACGCGGGCCCAGCACGCGGCCGAGCGAGCCCACCTTGCCCATCAGTTCGCGCTGCGAGATGGCCACGTCGAAGTCCGTGAACCCGCCCTGCACGCGCTCGATCAGGTCGTCGCCACCGACAATGTCGGCGCCGGCGGCCTGCGCGGCGGTGGCGGCCTCGCCCTCTGCGAACACGGCGACGCGCACGTCCTTGCCCACGCCGTGCGGCAGGATCACGGAGCCGCGGAGTTGCTGGTCCGCGTGACGTCCGTCCAGCCCCGTCTTCAGGTGAAGTTCCACCGTCTCATCGAACTTGGCGGTGGCGCAGTCCTTCACGAGGCCGACCGCGTCGGTGACCGAGTAGGCGCGGGTGGCGTCCACCTTCTCGCGCAATGCGCCAATGCGCTTGGCAACCTTGGGCATGGCTACTTGACCTCGATCCCCATCGAGCGGGCGGAGCCCTCGACGATCTTGATCGCCTGCTCGATGTCCGTGGTGTTCAGGTCCGGGAGTTTGATCTCCGCGATCTCCTTCACCTGCTTGCGGGTGACGGAGCCGACTTTCTGCTGGGCGTTCTTGGACGACCCCTTCTCGATGCCGGCGGCGCGCCGGAGCAGGTCGGAGGCGGGGGCCGTCTTGAGGATGAAGTTGAACGAGCGGTCCTCGAAGACGGTGATCTTCGCGGGGACAATGCCCGTCATGGACTTCGTCTGCTCGTTGTAGGCCTTGCAGAACTCCATGATGTTGATGCCGTGCGGGCCCAGTGCGGTGCCCACCGGCGGGGCCGGGTTTGCCGTGCCTGCCTTGATCTGCAGGGTCACGACCGTGCGGACCTTCTTCGCCATGCCGTTGTCTCCTATCGCGTCCGGTCAGCCCCGCGCCCATCGTGGACACGGACCGCCGAGCGCTCCCTCGTACTGAGGTACCTGGTTGCTGCTACTGCTTCTCGACCTGCAGGAAGTCGAGTTCCACCGGCGTCTCACGGCCGAACATGGACACCAGCACGCGCACGCGCCCGCGTTCCATGTCGATCGAGTCGACGATGCCGATCATGTCGCTGAACGGGCCGTCCGTGACCAGCACGGACTGTCCGATCTCGAAGCCAATGTTCACCCGCGGCTGGGCCTGGGCCACGTCGCGGATCATCTGGTCCACCTCGGCGTCGGGCATCGGCGTAGGCCGCTCCTTCTGCTCCGAGGTGGTAGAGGCGAACCCGGTGACGCCCGGGGTGTTGCGGACCACGTGCCAGGTGTTCTCCGTCATCACCATCTGGACAAAGACGTAGCCGGGGAACTTCTTGTGAGAGACGTTCTTCCGCTGGCCGTTCTTGATCTCGATCTCTTCGACGGTGGGGATGAAGACCTGGAAGATCTGGGCGCCCAGGTCCATGGCCTTCACGCGCTGCTCCAGCGAGGTCTTCACCTTGTTCTCGTAGCCGGAGTACGTCTGGACGATGTACCAGGCGCGGCCGTCCGCGACCTGCTCTTCCTCGTCCGCCGCGGCGGCCACTTCTTCTTCGGTGCGCGTCTCAGCCATAGTGTTCCCTTCCTCGCCCGGCGGGCCGGCTATCCGAGCAGCGTCTGCTCGATGAACCACCCGAAGACGAGGTCGGCCGCGCCCAGCACCATGCCGAGCAGCAGCGATACGACGAGCACGACGAACGTGAGGTTCGCGACCTCGCGCCGGCCGGGCCACGTGACCTTCCGGAGTTCGGAGATGATGTCCATCGCCCAGCGCGGGCGGAGGAACGACCCCTTGCGGGGCGCCTCACCGGCGCCGCCGCCGGTGGACATCTGCGGCGCGGAGCGCTGAGGCTGTGCGCCTCGCCCTCGTTGCTGACGGCGCTCGGCGCGCTGTTGCGCGCGCCGCTGTTCTCGGCCCATGTTCCGTCCTGACTCCCGCTACGTGCGAGCGGTGCGTGCGTCGGGGTGGTGGAGGCGGCCCCTACCCACGGAGGGGCGACGGCGGTGCGTTACCGCGTCTCCCGGTGCGCCTGGGCCACCCGGCAACGCGGACAGTACTTCCGCAGTTCCAGGCGCTCAGGGTCGTTCCGCTTGTTCTTCTTGGTGGTGTAGTTCCGCTCCCGGCACTCCGTACACGCGAGTGTGATGTGGTCGCGGTCCTCGCCCTTCTTGGCCACGGTACGCTTCCCCTGCCTTCTCGCGTGCGCTCTGCCGCGATCTTAATCGGTCGGCCGGGGCGTCCCCGGCCGGTTGAGTCGGACGCTCGATCCTCGAGGGCTACTCGACGATCTCGGTGACGACGCCGGCGCCGACGGTGCGGCCGCCCTCGCG